>DIAZ01000083.1:49567-55545 GCA_002415925.1 Dietzia sp. UBA5065
ACGTACTTCTCGGACTTCGCCTTCTTGTCGATGATCGCGATGCGTGTCTCGAGCTCGGGAGGCTGGATGTCCGTGATCAGACCCCACTCGAACCTGGTTCGCAGGCGATCCTCCAGCGGTTGGAGCTGTTTGGGTGGTCGATCGGAGGAGATGACGATCTGCTTCTGGGCGTTGTGGATCGTGTTGAACGTGTGGAAGAACTCCTCCTGGACCTGCTCCTTGCCGATCAGGAACTGGATGTCGTCCACCAGGAGGATGTCCGCTTCGCGGTACCGCTTCTTGAACATGTTCTGCCGGCCGTCACGGACGGAGTTGATGAAGTCGTTCGTGAACTCCTCGGTGGAGACGTATTTGACCTTCTGGTCGGCGTACATCCGTAGGGAGTAGTGGCCGATCGCGTGGAGCAGGTGGGTCTTGCCGAGACCGGACTCGCCCCAGATGAACAACGGGTTGTAGGCACGGGCCGGCGCCTCGGCCACGGCCAGGGCCGCAGCCCTGGCGAAGCGGTTGGAGTTGCCCTGGACGAACGCGCTGAACGTGTACCGCTCGTTGAGGCCGGGAGCGGTGGCGGCGGACAGTGCCTCATCGAGGTCGCTCCCGTGCAGCAGCCGCTCCGCGGCGATCTGCTCCTCGGTCATCCGGGTGGGCCTCGACGTGGCCGGCGGCGTCTGTTCGGTGTCGGGTCGGTGGATCTCATCCACGTCGATCGGTGGGCTGTCATCGTCGTCACCTGCGCGGGCCTGACTGGTGGCCAACGACGTGTCGACCTTGACGGCCAGGTCCACGGGCTCGCCGAGCTGTGAACTCAACGCGCGGGTGATGGGACCTCGGAGGACCGACTCGATGTTGTCGCGGGCGATCGTGGACGGCGCGGCCAGCATCGCGAATCCGTTCACCACGGCGATCGGCTGGACCAGTCGCAGCCACGCCTGTTGCTGACGGGACAACACGGGGTTGTCGTCGCTGGCCAGGGCGGGATCGGTCAGCTTGTCGAGGACCGCACTCCACACGTGTTCGAGTTCAGGAGACACTGTGGGTGGTCTCCTCTCGTCTGCATGTGATGAACAGCGGTTGACGGGGTCGTCGACCGAGCCGGGCACCACACTCTATCCACAGGCTCGACAGCAGGTCCACTGAGGTATCCACATGGTTGTCCACAGCTGTGGACGGGAGACTCCTCCCGTGGTCTCGGGCGAGGTCGCCGACGGCGAGGGTGTGACGTGGTGCGGTTCGGGATCACATTAGGCGACCCTGCTCGGGCGTACTGATGAACGACCGTAACAACCCGGTGAACTCGTGAGCAACCCTCAAGATCAACTGGAGGGCACAAGTCAAGCATCCGGGTCTCCGGCGTGTCGCGCCGGCCTGGGATGTGGTGCTCATGAGGTGAATGTGATTACGCAGTTTGGTGGCCGCCGCATCGGGCGCGTAATCTTGAACAGTCTGTCACGCGCCCGTGAGGCGTGTGGCGCGTCGTGGTGTCGCCCGTCGGTGGTGCCAGGGACGACATCAGGTACTCGATAGGGCGCTCCAGCGGCGCCGACTTCACGTGAGGAGCCAACCATGGCCAAGGGCAAGCGGACTTACCAGCCGAACAACCGTCGTCGTGCCAAGGTGCACGGTTTCCGTCTCCGGATGCGCACGCGCGCCGGCCGCGGGATCGTCGGCGCTCGTCGCCGCAAGGGCCGCGCGTCGCTGACGGCCTGACCCGGGCCGGGGTGGCGGATGCTTCCCAGGTCCCACCGTCTCCACCGATCCGCTGACTTCGCGGAGGTGGTGCGTCGGGGTGCCAGGAAGGGTCGCCGCACCATGGTGGTACACGCCCACGTGGACTCCTCGGATGTCCGCGTGGGCGGTCCGCGTTTCGGGCTGGTCGTGAGCAAGGCCGTCGGGGATTCGGTGACTCGTCACCGCGTCAGCCGGCGGCTTCGCCATATCGCGGCGGAGCTGCTCGGGGAGACGGAGACCGACCTCCTGGTGGTGATCCGCGCGAATCCCGCCGCGGTGCGGGCGACCCCGGAGGAACTGTCGGCGGACCTGCGCACGGGTCTGTCGTCGGCCGCCGCGCGAGCCCGGCGGTCGACGACATGAGCACGGAGCGCCCGGGTCCCGTGGCCAGGGTCTTCTTGTGGATGCTGGACTTCTACCAGAAGGGCATCTCACCGCTGACGCCACCGAGTTGCCGATTCGAACCCACCTGCAGTGCGTACGCGGTGGAAGCCGTCCGCGTCCACGGGGCCTGGCACGGCTTCTGGCTCGCGCTGTGGCGGCTGCTGCGATGTGGGCCGTGGACGCCGGGCGGCTGGGATCCGGTCCCCGAGCCACGAGCCCCCGACCCGCCGGGCGAACAGCCACACGAGCATCCCGACCCTCCCGAACGAAGCTAGGACCCATCACCGATGTCGTTCATCACCAACCCTCTGGTCTACTACCCGATCTCCGGGATCCTCTGGTTCTGGCACAAGATCCTCGGGTTCCTCGGCGGACTGCTGCCGTGGGTGGACGCCCCGGACTCCAACGGGGTCATCTGGGCGTTGTCCGTGATCTTCCTCGTGATCACCCTGCGCATCCTGCTGTTCTGGCCGGCCGCCAAACAGATCCGCTTCTCCCGCAAGATGCAGGAGATGCAGCCGCGGATGAAGGAGCTGCAGAAGCGCTACAAGAACGACCGCGAGAAGCTGGCCGTCGAGACGCGCAAGCTGCAGAAGTCGGAGGGGTTCAACCCGCTCCTGGGCTGCCTTCCGATGTTCATCCAGATCCCGGTCTTCCTCGGTCTGTTCCATGTGCTCCGCTCGTTCAACCGGATGGGAGAGCAGTTCGGCGCGCTCGGCATGACCGCCGAGGAGACGAGGAATACCGGCAACTACGTCTTCAACGCCGGTGATGTGCAGAGCTTCCTCGACGCGCGTCTGTTCGGAGCACCGCTCTCGTCGTTCATCTCCCAGCCGGTCGAGCAGTTCCAGGCGTTCGTGGAGCCCGGCGCGATGCTGGACTTCGAGCGGTGGAACATCATCGTGGTGGCGATCCCGTTGATGATCGTCTCGGCGGTCACCACGCACCTGAACGCGCGGATCTCCCTGTCCCGCCAGTCCCCCGAGGCCGCGGCTAACCCGCAGGCCAAGATCATGAACCAGCTGATGCTGTGGGCGTTCCCGATCGGCATCCTGGTCACCGGTGCGTTCTGGCCGATGGCGATCCTCGTCTACATGGTCACCAACAACCTGTGGACCCTCGGTCAGCAGTACTACCTGTTCGAGAAGATGGCCAAGGAGGACGACGCCGCCGCCCTGAAACGTCGGGAGGAGCAGAAGTCCCTCGCGCCGAAGGTCGGGGTCAAGCCGACCAATCAGAAGAAGGCGCGGGGCGCCGCGTCGGAGAACGCGGCGACGAGCGCCCTGATCGTGGAGGGGGCGGCCGTTCCGGTCGACGACGACGAGGTCCCCGCCACGACCGGGTCCGAACCCGCCCCCACTCCGGGGGCGGCCCCGCGTCCGGGCCAACGTCCGCAGCAGCCGGGACGCAATCGCACGCGGCCTGCGCCCAAGGGAGGCGGAGGCGGCGGCAAGGGCAAGAAGAAGAAACGCTGACCCCTCGAGGGGTGTGACGCGGACAAGGTCCCCGATGCTTCGGCATCGGGGACCTTGTCCCATACTTGGGGGAAGTGTTTCGCCGGCCCGGACGGGCCAGGCGGTCGGCGGTGATGACGGAGGCAGATCCATGTCGAAGAAGAACATCGAGGTGTCCGAGGAGCGTCTGGTGGAGGAGGGCGAGGTGGCCGGTGACTACCTCGAGCAGCTGCTGGACATCCTGGACTTCGACGGGGATATCGATCTCGACGTGGAGGGAGATCGCGCGATCGTCAGTATCGACGGCGGAGAAGATCTGGATTGTCTGGTCGGTTCTGATGGTGCCGTCCTGGACGCGATCCAGGAGTTGACCCGTCTGGCCGTGCAGCAGGAGCTGGGTGACCGGAGCAGGCTGATGCTGGACATCTCGGGATGGCGTGCCGCCAAGCGGGAGGCACTCACCGATTCCGGCCGCGTCGTGGCACAGCGCGTTCTCGAGTCGGGCGAGCCGGAGGAGATGGAACCCATGACGCCGTTCGAGAGGAAGATCATCCACGATGCGATCGCGGAGATCGACGGGGTGTCCTCGGATTCGACCGGGGTCGAGCCCCGGCGGCGGGTGGTGGTCCTCCCCGGGTAGGAGCGATGGCCGGTCTCACACGGCATGAGCCCGAGAGGTTGGTGGGGGTGGGATCGCGGAGCCCGAGCCGGTGCCGCATCCCCGCTCGATAATGACAGCAGTGTGATTCGCGGATGTTTCACGTGAAACACCGTCGCGAAATCTGGTCGTGAAGGGACGGAAACTCCATGGACGAGCACCCCAGGTCCGAAGCGTCACGTGACATCGAACAACCGGGCGAGGCGGATCCGTCCGTTCCGGTGGACGCTGCCCCACCGACGCCCGCCGGTGCGGCCGAGGTCTTCGGTAGCCGCCTCCATCTTGCCGAGCGCTATGTGGAGATCCTGGCGTCGGCCGGTCTCGAGCGCGGTCTCATGGGTCCGCGCGAGCGACCACGGTTGTGGGACCGTCACGTCCTCAACAGTTCGGCCGCCGCGGCCCACCTCGCCCAGGGAGAGACCGTCGTCGATATCGGGAGCGGGGCCGGCCTGCCCGGGATACCCCTGGCCCTGGCGAGGCCGGACCTGCGGATCACGTTGGTCGAACCCCTGCTGCGGCGGGTGACGTTCCTCGAGGAGGTCGTGGATGAACTCGGGATCGAGGTGACGATCGTCCGTGGGCGCGCCGAGGAGAAGGCGGTCGTGGCGAGGGTCGGTGAGGCCGACGTGGTGACGTCGCGGGCCGTGGCTCCGCTGTCGAGGCTGGCCGGCTGGTCCGCTCCCCTGCTGCGCGATGGCGGCCGGATGGTGGCGCTCAAGGGGTCGTCATCGGCGGAGGAACTCCTGCGGGATCGGGCTGCGGTGCAGAGGGCGGGCTTCGGGGATCTCCGCGTCGAGGTGGTGTCCGCGCCCGATGCGGAGGAGACGAGGCTGGTGATCGGCACACTCGCGGCTAGGATGGGTAACCGTGGATCGCGTTCTCCCGGCGGGGGAAAGCGCCGTAGGTGAAGCGCTCCGCGTCCCGGCCGGGACGTGTCTGTTTCACGTGAAACACTGGATCCGGCCGCATCAGGCATGACGTGCCGAGGCGCTCCTCGGGAAAGTCGAAAGGTGATGGATGTCCGACGACGAGACCCCGATCTTCGCCGCTGCACGACAGGCGAACGAGGTCCTGCACGGTGGAGCCCCGGCGCTGCCCCGACCGGAGAAGCCGCGGATCATCACGATCGCCAACCAGAAGGGCGGGGTCGGCAAGACCACCTCGACGGTGAACCTGGCAGCCGCGTTGGCGCTCGGTGGACTCGGCGTTCTGGTGATCGACATGGATCCACAGGGCAACGCGAGTACGGCACTGGGGGTCGATCATCGCGAGGGGACTCCGTCGAGCTATGAGTTGCTCATGTGGGAGCAGGCCCTCGAGGACCTGATGCAGAAGAGTCCCCACGCCGATCGGTTGTTCTGCATCCCCGCCACCATCGACCTCGCCGGCTCGGAGATCGAGCTGGTGGGCCTGGACCACAGGGAACGCAGACTCGCCGAGGTGCTGGTCCCAGACGATCTCCAGTCGCTCGGCATCGACTACGTCCTGATCGACTGCCCGCCGTCTCTGGGACTGCTGACCGTCAATGCGATGGTGGCGGCCCGTGAGGTGCTCATCCCCATCCAGTGCGAGTACTACGCGCTGGAGGGTGTCGGGCAGCTACTGCGCAACGTCGAGCTGATCCAACAGCATCTCAACCGATCGCTGGTGATCTCCACCATCATGCTGACGATGTACGACGGGCGTACCAAGCTCGCGGAGCAGGTGGCGGGCGAGGTCCGGAAGCACTTCGGCGAGACCGTCCTGAGGACGGT
>DIAZ01000181.1:0-2978 GCA_002415925.1 Dietzia sp. UBA5065
AGCTCGTCCAGATTCTCCCCCTCCGGTTCCTGCCCGTTCGCCGGCTGGGTGGTGGACGCCTTGCCCGCCCGCCCGGAGGCGAAGACCACGGGCAGTTCCAGCGCGTGCTCGGCGGCGGCCTGGGCGGCCGGGTCCTCGAGGTCGGAGGCGAGGTCGATCAGGAGATCCTGCGCCTCCTCGACGACCTCGTCGATCCGCGCGTCCGGGCGGTCGGTCTTGTTGACCACGATGATGACCGGCAGCGATGCCGCGAGCGCCTTGCGCAGCACGAACCGGGTCTGGGGAAGCGGCCCCTCGGACGAGTCGATGAGGAGGACGACGCCGTCCACCATGTTGAGGCCCCGCTCGACCTCGCCACCGAAGTCGGCGTGACCCGGGGTGTCGATGATGTTGAAGACGAGATCCGCACCGCCCGACCCGGCGCCGTGCCGCCGCACGGACGTGTTCTTCGCGAGGATCGTGATGCCCTTCTCGCGCTCGAGGTCACCCGAGTCCATGACACGGTCGACGAGTTCCGCGCGTTCGTCGAACGCTCCGGACTGGCGCAGCATCGCGTCGACGAGTGTCGTCTTTCCGTGGTCGACGTGCGCGACGATTGCGACGTTGCGGAACTCGGTCAGGGCCATACGGTGGGTTCTCCCTCGGGGGCTTCCGGCGCCGTGGGCGGCTCTGGGCCGCCGGGCGCGTGGTGGGAATCCGCGGGCGGGCCGCGTGATCCACAGGCGCGTCCGGTCGAGCGCGCGTGCGTGGCCACATTACCCGCACCGGCCGCCACATCGATATCGCGAGACGGGAACCTCACACCCGCGGTGCCCGATGTTATTTACATCACTAGTCACATCTGCCACACTGGCCCCATATAGCTCGGTATTTCGACCTCCAGTGTCCGCACCTGTGGCCGTTGTGAGAACATCTAGCCGTCGACTGGTCGGCCCGCCGTCCGGTCCGCCCGCCTCATCCGAAGAATGGACTCGCCAGTGATCCGCGACTCGCACAGGAACTCGTTCAGGACCCTAGGCCTCGGTGCCGTAGCCGCTGTGGCTGTGTCCCTCGCCGTACCGGCCACCGCCAGCGCCCAGTCGCTCGACGAGCTCGGCCGCCCCACCGAGCCTGTCCTCCAGGCCATCGAAAACCTCTCCGAGCAGCAGTGGATCCCCGAATCGACGCGGGGCACCATCGCCCGCGTGGTCGGCTTCTTCCGCGGCTCCGGCGAGCCCGGGACCCCGCTCCCGGAGAACGGCCCGCGCATCGCGCAGTTCGCCTACCCGACGATCATGCAGGAGTGCATCGACGGCGAGAAGACCGCCGTCGGCGCGGCCACGGCCGTCCCGGGCAAGGCCGACCTCCCCCTGCCCGGCATCCCCGCCGGTGAACTCGGCTTCATCTTCACCGCCCTCGGCACCGAGGGCGTGGCCGACCACCAGGTCCAGCCCATGACCGTGGACTGGTACAACGTCAACAACGGTCGCCGTGGCAGCACGGTCCTGACCTACAACGGGATCAACGAGGGTGGGCCCGCGACCCTCAACGGCACCGCGCAGACCGGCGCCGGCCAGGTCCTGATGCTCCTCCAGGGCGGCGTCACCACCAAGCTCACCAACGGCGGCACCTCCAACTGCGTCGCCTTCCCGACCGTGGGGACCGCGCTCGTCCCGTGACCCCGAGCGGTGTGGATCCGGCCCGGCTCCACCCCGACACGAGTAAGGCCCGTCTCGCCCTCACCGGCGGCGGGCCTCTCGTCGTTCTCACCGGCGCCGGCATGAGCGCCGAGAGCGGGGTCCCGACCTTCCGGGACGCCCGGACCGGGCTGTGGGAGCGTTACGACCCGGCAGCCCTCGCCACCCCGCGGGCGTGGGAGCAGGACCGGGACACGGTGTGGGCCTGGTACCGGTGGCGCGAACGACTGGTCTGCAACGCCGAACCCAACGCCGGTCACCGCGCGATCGCCCGGGCAGCCGAGGCCCGCAGGGTCGTCGTGGTGACCCAGAACGTGGACGACCTGCACGAGCGCTCCGGGTCGCCGGACGTCCACCACCTGCACGGCAGCCTGTTCGAGCACCGGTGCGACGCCTGCGCGACGCCGATGGAGGTGGGGCCCCCGCCCTCCGAACCCGTGGCCCGGCTCGCCCCGCCGACGTGCCCCCGGTGCGACGGACGGGCCCGGCCCGGGGTCGTCTGGTTCGGCGAGGCGCTCCCCGAGGGCCCCTGGGACGCCGCGGTGTCCGCGATCTCCGCGGCGTCCGCGGTCCTCGTCGTCGGGACCTCCGGCCTCGTCCACCCCGCCGCCTCGCTCCCGGGCCTCGCCGCGGGCTACGGCATACCTGTGGTCGAGGTCAACCCCGGTCCCTCCGGTCTCGGTCCGGAGGTGTCCGTCCACGTCAGGTCCACGGCCGGCCAGGCCCTCCCGGCGCTCCTGCGGCCCTGACCCGACAGCGCCGCGCTCCGCACCAAGTCGACCCGCGGGTCGGTCCGGGCCACTAGCGTCGTCCCGGCAGGGTCTCGTCACCGAGACGTCCACCTCCCCGCTCTCGGGAGAACACGACCGGAGGTCAGCTCATGTCCGACACGTCCACCACCCCGTCCGGCACGGCGGTCATCGCAGCCGAGGTGATCGGCACCTTCTGGCTGGTGCTCGGCGGTTGCGGAACCGCGGTGTTCGCGGCCGTCCAGGTCGCCACCGCCGACACCGGTGACGTCCCCGTCGGCGTCGGTTACCTCGGGGTCTCCCTGGCCTTCGGCCTCACCGTCCTCACCGGCGTGTACGCCTTCGGCCACATCTCGGGCGGGCACTTCAACCCGGCGGTCACCGTCGGAGCCGCCGTCGCCGGCCGCCTGTCCTGGGCCAAGGCGCCGGTGTACATCGTCAGCCAGGTGGCCGGCGGGCTCGTCGCCGGCGCGCTCATCCTGCTCGTCGCCGGCGGCAAGGAGGGCTTCGAGGCAACCGGTCACATGGCCGCGAACGGGTTCGGGGCCCACTC
>DIAZ01000181.1:3161-6441 GCA_002415925.1 Dietzia sp. UBA5065
GGCTTCGCGCCCGCCGCGATCGGCCTCACGCTGACCCTGATCCACCTGATCTCGATCCCGATCACCAACACCTCGGTGAACCCCGCGCGCTCGACCGCCGTGGCGTTCTTCAACGGCAACGGGGCCGTGGGCCAGCTGTGGCTGTTCTGGGTCGCCCCGATCGTCGGCGCCCTCATCGCGGGCGCGCTGTACGGTCCCCTGTTCGGCGAGCGCTCCGCGCGTCCGTGACGGCCTGAGGGCCCCGGTCGCGGCCGACTAGCTGCGACGTCGAGGGGGGTCGTCCCGGTCGACCGCGCGGTCCCCGCCGGGTCCGTCGACCGACCCCGGATACCCGTCGGGAGCGGAGTGTCGGCCGCCGCGATCGGGACCGGGCGCTTCCGCCCGACCCGCCTCAGCGTGGTCGGCCTCGCGACCGTCATCACCGGCGCGGTGTCGGGGATCGAGTTCCCCCGCGTGCTGCTTCATCCGCCGCACGTCCCGGCGCTGCTCGTCGACCGTGGCCCGGTGCTCGTCGGCCTCTGCCCGAAGGCGTTCTGCCTCCTCGGCCTTGGCCCTGGCCTCCTCCTCAGCGGCACCCGCACGGTGCTCCTGTTCGCGGGCCACGGAATCCTGGCGCTCCAGCAGTAGCTCCCGCGCGCGGGCGTCCTTCCGCAGCTCCGTGGCCGCGGCGAGCTTCTTCCTGGTGTTGGCCCTGGTGGCCAGCGCGATGAGCGCGACGAGCACGACCACGGCGACCACCCCGATGATGATCCAGATGATGAGGTCCATTGCCGCCTCCGGTGTCAGGGGTCACGTTCCAGGGGAAGGTAACCCCCCTCGCTCCGGCGCGCCACCGCTCCCCGCGCGCGGCGTCGACGCCTCCACTGCGCGGCCCGCCACCAGGAGTAGAGGATGACGCCGAGGAGGAAGACCACCGCGACGAGCGCGAGGACCGGCGCGAACACCGCGAGGAGACTCAGCCCCAGCGAGGACGCGTCCTCCATCGTGGACAGCACAGGGGCCGCCGTCCCCGCGGATCCCGTGTTGGCGATCGGCCTCGCCACCGCTTTCCCACTGTGGACCAGCAGCGCGACCACCACCCCGAGGATCACGCCCATCCACGGGCGCTCGGCCATCCACGCGGACTGGTCGAGTTGTTCCGCCCCCTGCATGGCGGCGAAGGTCAGTCCCCCGGACAGCGGGCGGATCACGGTCTGGACCGCGTCGTTGACGGTGTCCACCGCGGGGACCTTGTCGACGACGACCTCGATGGCCAACAACACCGCGACCGTGCCGATGGCCCACCAACTGGTCATCCACGCGTACTCGGCCGGCAGGGTCACGAAC
Organism: Dietzia sp. UBA5065; assembly: GCA_002415925.1. Lineage (GTDB taxonomy): Bacteria > Actinomycetota > Actinomycetes > Mycobacteriales > Mycobacteriaceae > Dietzia. Next base: position 4,488 of record DIAZ01000181.1, read on the forward strand.
GGGGTGAACCTGGCCAGCAGCGCGACCACCAGCAGCGGGATGTAGGCGTTGAGCCCGGCGGCAGCCGACAGGCCCATTCCGGTGAGCGTGACGATCATCGGCTCATCCTGCCGCACCGGGCGGCGTCTAGTGCACGGTCCGGTGGAGCAGGCCCGCGTCGCGCGCCTCCCTGCTCAGCCGCTCACGGTGATCGGGGTGGGCGATGGCGATCAGGGCCTCGGCGCGCCGGGAGACCGACCGTCCCCGCAGCGAGGCGATCCCGTACTCGGTGACCACGTTCTGGATGATGTTCTTGTGCGTCGTCACCGGGCTGCCCGGCGTCAGCGACAGCGTGATCCGACTGATGCCCTTCGACGTCTGGGACGGCGTGACGATGAAGCCGTGGCCACCGGGCGAGAACGTGCACCCCCGGGCGAAGTCCGCCTGTCCCCCCGCGCCGGACCAGTACCTGCCGGCGATGGTCTCCGAGGCGGCCTGCCCGTAGAGATCGACCTCGCTCGTGGCGTTGACCGAGTAGAGATTGTGCTCCTGCCCGATCACTCTCGGATCGTTGACGATGTCCACGGGCAGCATCGCGACCGACGGGTTGTTGTGGAGCCAGTCCATCAGCCGCTGCGACCCCACCGCGAAGGTCGTGACGTGTTTGAACGGACGACCGGTCTTGCGGGATCCGTCGATCACCCCCGCATTGACCAGATCCATCACCCCGTCCGACAGGGCCTCCGTGTGGATCCCGAGGTTCTTGTGACCGGTCAACCGGGAGAGGAAGGCGTTGGGGAGCTTTCCCACGCCCAGCTGGAGGCACGCTCCGTCCGGCACCCGCTCGGCGATGACGTCCGCGATCGCGTTCTCGATCTCGCCCGGCACCGGCGAGTCGAAGGTGATCATGGGGGTGTCGTTGCGGGTCACCCCGACGACCTGGGAGATGTGGATGTGGTTGCGCCCGAAGGTCCGCGGCATGTTGGCGTTGACCTCGACGAAGAACGGGACCTGCCCGATGAAGGACGCCACGTAGTCGGCGTTGGTCCCCATCGAGAAGAACCCGTGCTCGTCGATCTCCGACACCGCGGTGATGGCCAGCCCGGGCGGGCTGAACTCCCGCAGCGTCGCCGGGACCTGCGCGAAGTCGACCGGGACCAGGTCGCAGTCGCCCGCGTGGAAGTTCTTCCGGGAGCCGGGCCCGAGGAAGTAGTCGACGTGACGGAGCCTGCCCGGGTAGGCGCCCTCCATGAACGGCAACGACTCCCAGGGGTCCATGTGGTGGATCGTGACGTCCTCGAGCCCCGGGGCGCCCGCGTCCAGTGCGCGCAGCAGGGCCGGGGGCGCCGCGTTCTGGATGGGCGAGATGATGTGCATCCCCGGTGTCACGTGCTCGAGGATCGCCTCGGCGGGCAGTTCTCGATAGTCGATGTTCTTCATGTGTGGTCGCGAGCTCCTGTGCTTGGGGGGATGGTGCGGGACTGTCCGCGGCGGGCGGGCCGGCTCACGCCAGGGCGGGCATCACGTGGCGCTCGAAGAGCTCCAGCCCCGAGGTGTCCGTGGCGATCTCGGGGAAGTAGAAGATCCCGTACTCCATGCCCATCGCCTTGAGCCGGCCGAGCTTGTCCACGATCTGTTCCGGGGTGCCCACCGCGGGGAGCCCGCGGTACGCGCCGAGCTGGCGATCCGCCTCGTCCGCCCCGACGTGGCGGGACATCCGGTCGCGGAGGAACGCCAGCCGGTCGGCGACGTCCCTCTCGGTCTCCCCGATCGCCACGTTGTAGTTGGCCGTCCGGGTGATCTCGGCGGGGTCCCGACCCACGTCCGCGCAGTGCCGCAGGAGGACCTCCGATTTGTGGGCGAAGCCCTCGGGAGTGCCGTCGAAGTTGGTGTAGTCGGCGTGGCGAGCGGCGGTGAGCAGGGTCTTGCGTTCCCCTCCCCCGGCGATCCACAGGGGGATGCCCCCCTCCTGCAG
>DIAZ01000181.1:6739-8092 GCA_002415925.1 Dietzia sp. UBA5065
CCGATCCCCATCTCCACCCTGCCGCCGGAGATGTGGTCCACCGTCGCGGCGATCTTGGCCAGCAGCACGGGGTTGCGGTACCCCAGGCAGGTACACATCTGGCCGAGCCGGACGCGGGAGGTGACCGCCCCCAGCGCGGACATGAGGCTCCACGCCTCGTGCGTGGCCTCCCCGGTGGTGAGCGGGGCGGTGTGCATGTGGTCGTAGACCCACACCGACTCCCACGGGCTCGCGTCCGCACGCGCGGCGAGGGCGGAGATCACCGGCCAGTGGCGGGCGGGCGGGACGTCGACCAGGTCGAGTCGCCACCCCTGGGGGAGGAACAGTCCGAAGCGCATACGGCCGAGCCTAGCGGCGGACCGGGCCCGGAGAGCGCCGGGAGGGTGACCCGACACCCGCTGTTCAGACCCGGGGGTCCTCGTCCTCGATCGGGTGGATCCCGCCGGCCGCCAGCGCGAAGCCCGTGGGGCGTTCCCCCGCCGCCTCCGCGTCCTGCCCCAGCAGCGACACCCTCGCGGTGGCCTCCGTCGCACCGGTCTGCCTCTCGCCGATGCGGGCCTCGTCCGGGACCACGACCCCGGAGTCGACGACGGCGGTGTCCACCCTCGCGCCGGACCGCACCACCGCGCCGGGCAGGATCACGCTGTCCCGGACCAGCGCGCCCCGCTCGATCACGGCACCGGGCCCGATCACCGAGTGCTCGACCGTCCCGTGCACCACCGCTCCGTACCCGAGGAGCGAGTCGGACACGGCGGCGTCCGGACCCGTCCTGGCCGGACCGGTGTACGACGACGCCGTGCGCAGCGGCCAGTCCGCCCTCTCGAGCATGTGCACCGGATCGTCGCCGAGCAGGTCCATGTGCCCGGCCCAGTACGACCCGATGGTCCCGACGTCACGCCAGTAGCCCTGGTGCCGCCACTCCCGCGCGTGGCCCGCCCCGACCATCGCGGGCAGGACGGTGTCCCCGATGTCCCCCAGGTCGGCGGGCCCGCCCGCCGAGGCCACGTCCTCCGCGGCCGCCTCCAGGTGCCGGATGAGCGCCGCGGTGTTGAAGACGAAGACCTCCGCGCAGACGAGGTCGCCCTGCGGGTCGTCCGGCTTGTACCGGTAGTCCAGGACGGTGCCGTCGTCGGCCACGCGGACCACGCCATACCGGCCGGCATCCTCCGGGTCGACCCGGGTGGTGACCATCGTGACCTCGGCGAACGACGCCAGGTGGTCTCTGACCACCTCGTCGTAGTCCAGTCGGTACACCGCGTCCGCGCTCAGCACCACGGTGACCCGGCTCCCCGACCGTCGGAGGGGCTCGACCTGCTTCCAGAGCGCGTCGGCGGTGCCGGAGTGGAAGCCGTC
>DIAZ01000181.1:8274-16062 GCA_002415925.1 Dietzia sp. UBA5065
CGAGACGGGATGGAACTGCTGGACCACCCACACGTCACGCAGACCGGAATTGGCGGCGTTGCTCAGCGCGAAGTCGACGAGGTGGTATCCCGCCCCGTAGGGGACGGCGGGCTTCGCGCGGTCTCGGGTCAGCACGCTCAGCCGCGACCCCGCACCCCCCGCCAGGACGATCGCGACGACGGACAACGGTGCCATCCCGACTCCCCTCCGTGCCCCCCGGGCGCGAGCCCGTCAGGCGGTGACGGCGTCCGCGCGGACCCCTGCCGACTCGTCCTCGCCGTCAAAGTACAGGGCCACGTACCGACCCGCGACCTCAGCGACCTGCATCTCCATGTCGTAGACGCGCCGCAACACGTCGGTCCGCATCATCTGGGCCGGCGGCCCGTCCGCGACGATCTCCCCGTCCTTCATGGCGATGATCCGGTCGGAGTAGGCGGCCGCGATGTTGATGTCGTGGATCACCAACACGATGGTCCTGTCCCGCTCCGCCGCGGTCCGGCGAAGCAGTCGCATGATCGAGGTGGCGTGCCGAAGATCGAGGTTGTTCAGCGGTTCGTCGAGCAGGACGTACTCCGTGTCCTGCGCGAGAACCATGGCGATGTGCGCGCGCTGCCGCTGACCACCGGAGAGCTCGTCGAGATACCGGTCGGCCAGATCCTCCAGCTCCATCGCGCCCAGGGCCCGGTCGACGTGCTCGGTGTCGCCCGCGGTGGGTCGTCCGCCGTTGTGGGGGAACCTGCCGAACGCCACCAGTTCGCGAACCGTCAGGCGGAGTGAGACCGCGTTGTCCTGTCGCAGCACCGCGAGCCGTCGGGCCAGCTCCCGGCCGCCTCTGACCGAGACGTCGACCCCGTCCACCCGGACGTGCCCCGAGTCGGCCGCCTGGAGTCGACTCATCACCCCGAGCAGCGTCGACTTCCCCGCACCGTTGGGGCCGATCAGCGACGTGACGCCACCCTGGGCGAAGCGCGCGGTGACGTCGTTCAGGACCCGGGTGTCGCCGTACGACGCGCACACCGACTCCACCTCGATGCCGCACTCGGGCGAGTCCGGCGCCGTCCACCCGGGCGCACCGATCCGGTCGGACCGGCGGCGGAACTGCAGTAGGGACATGACGTCCTTCTTTCGTCAGCGTGCTCGGTTGGTGAGGAGCAGGAAGAGGAACAGCAGGCCACCGACGAACTCGATGACCACGCTCAGGGCGGACTCGACGCCGAGGGCGCCGAGGACCATCTCCCCGCCCGCCAGGGCGATCACGCCCAGCAGCGACGCGACGGGCAGGGTGAAGCGGTGGAGGGCGGTGCCGAGCAGGGCGTACGCCGCGTTGGCGACGATGAGACCGAAGAACATCACCGGCCCGATCAGCGCGGTGGAGGCGGAGACGAGGAACGACACCACCACCAGGACGACGATCGTCACCCGCCGGTGGTCGACGCCCAGCGCGACCGCCGGGTCCCGGCCCAGGAGCATCACGTCCAGCCTGCGGCCGAGCACCGCCACCACGCCGAGACAGGCGGCGACGATGAGTCCGCACGCCACGAGCACGTCCGGCTGGACGCCGCGGAAGCTGGCGAACATCGCATCCTGGACCCGCAGGTAGGCGGCCGGGTCCAGGAGTCGCTGGAAGAACGAGGAGATAGACCGGAAGAACACCCCGAACACCACGCCCACCAGTAGCAGCAGGTGGATGTCGGTCCGGCGTCCCCCGAGCAGCCAGAGGTACAGGGCGGTCGACGCCACCACCATGATCGCGGTCTGCCCGAGGAACCCGGTGAGCCCGCCGCTGATGAGCCCACCGGCGATCGCCTCGGGTCGCGGGACCATGAGGAACACGAGCATCGTCTGGACGAGCAGGTAGAGCGAGTCGAAGCCCATGAGCGCCGGAGTGAGGATCCGGTTCCCGGTGACGGTCTGGAACAGGACCGTCGACACGCCCACCGCCACCGACACCAGGACGATCGCGACGGCGTGACGCGACAACCGGCCGAGCGAGTAGTTCCACGCCCTGGACCCGACGGTCTCGGGAAGACCCGTCAGGATCAGCGCGGCGAGCGCCGCGACGGCGACCGCCGCGCACACCAGGGTGACCAGCCACCGGCGCCGGTGGTCGGATTCCGCCCGTGTCCGGTCGCGCGTGCGCCCCACCGGTCCGCCGGCGAGCGTGACGGCCTCAGCCATTGCGCACCGCCCGCAGCATCATCGCCAGGAAGGCCGCCCCACCGATGATCCCCACCAGGGTCCCCACGGGGATCTCGCCCGCCCCGGCGGAGCCGCCGGCGAGGAGACCCGGCAGCGACCGCCCGATCATGTCGCAGACGAGGACGGTGATCGCGCCGAGGAGCGCCACCAGGGGCAGGCCGCGCCTCGCGTCGTCCCCGACCACCCTGGAGACCACGTTGGGGACCACGAGCCCGAGGAGCGGGAGTGCGCCGACGGTGACCACGACGACGGCGGCCACGGCGGCGACGATGGACATCCCCAGGGCGACCACGGTGCGGTGGTCCAGGCCGAGTCCGGTGGCCACGTCCTCGCCCAGCCCCGCGACGGTGAACCTGTCCGCGGCGATGTAGGCGAGCACGCCGAGCACGGCGACCAGCCAGAGCAACTCGTACCGCCCGGCCAGGACCGCGGAGAAGTCGGCGAGCATCCAGGAGTTGAGCATCTGGAGCAGGTCGCGCGACAGCGCCAGGAACGCCGCCACCGCCCCCACGACGGAGCCGAGCATGATCCCGATGAGCGGCACCACGAAGGAGTCCGAGACCGCGACCCGCCGGATGCACGCGAGGAACAGCGCGGTCCCGGCGAGCGCGAACACCATGGCGACGAGCATCTTGACCACGATCGGCGCCCCCGGCGCGAGGATCGCCACCACCACCAGGCCCAGCCCGGCCGATTCCACCGTTCCGGCCGTGGAGGGTTCGACGAAGCGGTTGCGGGTGAGCAACTGCATGAGCAGCCCCGCGATCGCCAGGGACGCCCCGGCCAGGGCTGCCGCCGCGGTCCGGGGCAGCCGCGCCTCGACGAGGTAGACGCGGTGCGCCTCGGTGAGTCCGCCGGTGGCCACGTCCCACGCCGTGATGTCGGCCGCGCCGACGAACACGCTGGCGACGAGCGCCACGACGAGCGCGGCCATGCCGACCGCCGGCCACGGCAGCGTGCGCCGTGGCCGGCTGGCCACCGTGGAGACGGTCACGACCGGATCCCCTCCGCCGTCAGGAGACGGCCGAGTCGATCTCGGCGATCATGGCGTCCAGGACACCGAGTCCGCCGCCGATGAGGTACCAGTTCTGGCCGTCGAGCATGTGGACGTTGCCGTTCTCCGCGGCGGAGGTCCGGTTGAAGACGGGGTTGTCCAGCAGCGCGGAGGCCGCCTGTCCCTCGGCGCCGATCGCGGCGTCCCGGTCGATCACAAAGACGTGGTCGGGGTTGAGCTCGGCGATCTGCTCCCAGCTCAGGGGCGCGCCGTGGCTGCCCTCCGCGGCGACGTCACCGGCGGACTCCATCCCCAGCTCGTTGAAGATGATGTCGAAACGGGTCCCGGGGCCGTAGGCCGTGACCTTCCCGCCCGAGGTCATGAGCACCAGCGCGGTCCCGGCGTCCTGGGCCTTGGCGCGGGTGGCGGCCACCCTCCCGTCGATCTCGTCGAGCCGCTCCGTCGCCTCGTCCCGGGCTCCGAACAGCGCGGCGATCTCCTCGACCTTGGCACGGTTGGACGCGACCGTCCCCGAGGTGTCGGGGTCACCCGCGATCACCTGGTCGGAGATCTTGGCGAACTCCGGCTCCAACGCCTGCGTGCGGCCGCCGAAGAGGATGAGATCCGGACCGAGCTCCGCGATCACGTCCATCTTCGGCTCCTTGAGGCTGCCGACGTCCGTGTACTGATCGCTTGCGTAGGTCTCGAGCGCGGCCGGGAACACGCCGGTCTTGGGCAGGCCCACGACGCGCTCCTCGAGACCCAGCTCGGCGAGCGTGTCGGCCGCCGCGTGGCTGGTGAGGACGACCCTGCTCGGGCCCTCGCCCCGGGCGCCACCGGTCTGCGCGTCGGAGCTGCTGCACGCGGTGAGCGCACCGCCGGCCAGAACCAGGGCGGCTGCCGCGGCGACGATCTTGGGGAATCGCTTCACTACTACTACTCCAGAGGCTAGGTCGATAGGTAAGCCTCACCTTAACCATCCCGGCGGGCTACGGGCAAAATTAAGGTGAGCCTCACCTACTTTCTGGGGCGGGCGCCGCCCGCGACGGCCGCCCCGGACCATGGCCACGGGCCCCCGGGAACGCGTACGATCGCGGCACCGTCGACCCGGTGTGAACGGAAGGCCCGCGATGCCCACTGCAGCTGTCCGCCGGGCGATGCGCGCACAGGAGCGCCGCCGCTTCCTGCCGCCCGAGGTCGCGGGCGAGCACCACCGCGACGTCCCCCTGCCGATCGGCTTCGGGCAGACCAATTCCCAGCCCTCCACCGTCGCGGAGATGCTGACCCTCCTCGAGCCGTTCCCCGGCATGAGGGTCCTCGACGTGGGCTCCGGGAGCGGGTGGACGTCGGCGATCCTCGGCGAACTGGGCGGTCCCGACTCCACGGTGGTCGCGGTGGAACTGGTGCCGGACCTGGTCGATCGCTCGCGCGCGGCCATCACCCAGCCCTGGGTCCGGGTCCATCACGCCCGGCCCGGCGTGCTGGGCCTGCCCGAACACGGCCCGTACGACCGGATCCTCGTCTCGGCGATGGGCGACGAACTGCCCTCACAGCTCGTCGACCAACTCACGGCGGACGGCGTGATGGTGGCGCCCTGGCGCGGGGTGATGCACCGGGTGCGGCGCACCGACGGGACCGTCGAGGTGACCGAGCACGGCGGCTACCGCTTCGTCCCCCTGCGCCACACCCGAATGTGACCTGCGCAATCCGGCGATTATCCTGGATGGAAGTTTTACCCGCCTTCCAGTCCCAGGAGCGCCAATGCCCGAGTTCGTCTATGAGGACCTCCTCCCGGTCGGTGCAGACACCACCGAGTACCGACTCCTCACCACCGAGGGCGTCTCCACCGTGGAGGGTCCGGACGGCACGACGTTCCTGCGCGTGGAGCCCGAGGCGATCCGCCTACTCACCGAGACGGCGATGCACGACATCTCCCACTACCTCCGTAGCGATCACCTGGCCCAGGTGGCCAAGATCCTCGACGACCCGGAGGCGAGCGACAACGACAAGTTCGTCGCGCTGGACCTGCTCAAGAACGCCAACATCGCGGCCGGCGGGGTGCTGCCGATGTGCCAGGACACGGGGACCGCGATCGTCAAGGGCGAGCGTGGCCAGCACGTGCTCACCCCCGGGCCCGACGAGCAGGCCGTGGCCCGCGGCGTGTACGACGCGTTCACGCGGCTCAACCTCCGCTACTCCCAGAACGCCCCCATCACCATGTGGGACGAGCGCAACACCGGCAACAACCTCCCGGCCCAGATCGAGATCGGTGCCGACACCACGCCCGGCCACGAGAACTCCTACAAGTTCCTCTTCATGGCCAAGGGTGGCGGGTCCGCCAACAAGTCCTTCCTCTACCAGGAGACCAAGGCGATCCTCAACCCCGAGCGGATGATGCAGTTCATCGAGGAGAAGATCCGCTCGATCGGAACCGCCGCCTGCCCGCCGTACCACCTGGCGATCGTCGTGGGCGGCACCTCCGCGGAGTTCGCGGTCAAGACCGCCAAGCTCGCCTCCGCGCACTACCTGGACGAGCTGCCCCGCGAGGGCGCCATGACCGGCCGCGGTTTCCGCGATGTCGAGCTCGAGAAGAAGGTCTTCGAACTCACCCAGCAGATCGGGATCGGCGCCCAGTTCGGCGGCAAATACTTCTGCCACGACGTCCGCGTGGTGCGCCTGCCCCGCCACGGCGCCTCACTGCCCGTGGCGATCGCGGTCTCCTGCTCGGCCGACCGTCAGGCCAAGGCCAAGATCACCCCGGAGGGCGTCTTCCTCGAGCAGCTCGAGTTCGACCCCGGCCGGTTCCTGCCCGCCACCACGGACTCGGAACTCGACGCGGCGACGGACGGCATCTCGGGGACGGGCAAGGGCGCGGCGGTGAGGATCGACCTCAACCGGCCGATGTCGGAGATCCTCGCCGAGCTGAGCAAGCACCCGGTCAAGACCCGGCTCTCGCTGACCGGACCGCTGGTGGTGGCCCGCGACATCGCGCACTCCAAGATCAAGGAGCGGCTCGACGCCGGCGAGGAGATGCCCCAGTACCTCAAGGACCACCCCGTCTACTACGCCGGCCCGGCCAAGACCCCCGAGGGCATGCCGTCGGGCTCCTTCGGCCCCACCACCGCCGGCCGCATGGACTCCTACGTCGAGCAGTTCCAGGCCGCGGGCGGGTCCATGATCATGCTGGCCAAGGGCAACCGCTCCAAGCAGGTCACCGACGCCTGCGCGACCCACGGCGGCTTCTACCTGGGCTCGATCGGTGGACCGGCGGCGCGGCTGGCCCAGGACTGCATCAAGCACGTCGAGGTGATCGAGTACGAAGAGCTCGGCATGGAGGCGGTGTGGAAGATCGACGTGGAGGACTTCCCCGCGTTCATCGTCGTGGACGACAAGGGCGAGGACTTCTTCGCCCACACCGGCGAGGTCACGCTGACGATCGGCAAGCGACCGGGTCTCTGACGGCTCCTCCGCGGCCGCCGGCCCGGCGGGATCAGTCCCCCCGGGCCGCGGCCTCCAGGGCGGCGATGTCGAGCTTGACCATGTCCATCATCGCCGTGAACGCCCGCGAGGCCGCCTGCTCGTCGGGCCCCCGCCACAACTCGTAGAGCCGCTCCGGCGTGATCTGCCACCGGACGCCGTAGCGGTCGATCAACCAACCGCACTGCATCTCCCGGCCCCCCTCGGCGAGGAGCCCGTGCCAGTAGTGGTCGATCTCCGTCTGGTCGGCGCAGCGGACCTCCAACGAGATGGCGTCGGTGTACTCGACGTCGGACCCGCCGTTGAGGCCGAGAAAGGGCCGCCCGTCCAGCTCGAACTCCACGGTGACGACCTCGCCCGCCTTGGGGCCCGGGGTGTCGACCGGCGCCGTGTCCACGGTGATGATCCGGGAGTCGCGGAACACCGAGCAGTAGAACCGGGCGGCCTCCTCTGCCTGGGTGGCGAACCACAGGCACGTGACGAATCTGGACATCTGCTCGTCTCCTCACCGGCCGCGGGGCGCGCCGTGGTTCGAGTCTCCTCCGCGCGGAACCCGGTGCGGAAGGGGTCGGACGTTGCGATCGGGCGGCGATCCGTCCGCGCTCGGCCACGACTAGGATCTCCGGACATGCACAGGTTCCCGGGTGTTCTCGTCGTGGCCGTCGTGGCCGCCGCCGTCGGCGCGGGCCTCGCCGCCTGTTCGAGCGAGGGGGGTTCGGGCGGCGAGGCGACGGTGACGTCCCCGGCGTCGGGGGTGGTGACCACGACGAGCCCCGCCCCCGTCCCCGGACCCGCCGACACCACGATCGACGTCCCCGCCCCCGTCGCGGAACGCTGGACCCAGCTCGGGGGCGTGGCGGGCGACCTGGGCAGGGCGGCGGGTCCTGCAACGGACGTAGAGGGCGGGTCGGTCACCGAGTTCGAGCGCGGCTGGATGGTCCTCACCCCGGCGGGTCGGGTCTTTGTGGTCCAGGGCGAGATCCTCTCCGCCTATCGCGAGGCCGGCGGGCCGGCGGGCGAACTGGGATTCCCCACCTCGGACGAGACCACCACCGACGGCGGGTGGATCTCCGTCTTCGAGGGCGGCACCATCGCATTCCTCGACGGCCGCCCGGTCG
>DIAZ01000181.1:16177-22272 GCA_002415925.1 Dietzia sp. UBA5065
GGTCGGCCGGGAGATCTCGTGGAGACCGTCGCCCTCTACCTCGTCGTGGTGTTCGCCTGCGGGTTCGTCGCCCGCCTGCTGCGCCTGCCCACCCTGATCGGGTATCTCGCGTCGGGGTTCATCCTGCACGCCCCGGGCATCGACTCCCTGCCCGTGATCGATTCCCTGGCCGACCTGGGCGTGACCATCCTCCTGTTCACCATCGGGCTCAAACTCGACCTGCGGATGGTCTTCCGCCGCGAGGTCCTGGTGACCACGGCGGCCAACCTGCTCGCGCTCGTGGGCCTGACCGCCGGCTTCCTCGGCCTGTTGGCGACGGTCGGGGTGCGGTTGCTGGCCGGCGCGGACTGGCAGGTCCTCGCGCTCCTGGGGTTCGCCCTCTCGTTCTCCAGCACGGTCTTCGTGATCCAGGTGCTCGACGAGCGGTCGGATTCCAACACCCTGTACGGCCGGGTCGCGATCGGCGTCCTGGTGCTCCAGGACGTGGTGGCGGTGGCGTTCCTCACCGCGATGAAGGGCGAGCCCCCCAGCCCGTGGGCGCTGGCCCTGCCACTGCTCCTGCCCGCCGTCTGGTTGGTCCGCCGGCTGTGGCACCGGCTCGGGCACGGCGAGCTGCAGACCCTCTTCGGCATCACGATGGCCCTGGTGCCCGGGTACTGGCTGTTCGAGGCCGTGGGCATCAAGGGCGACTTCGGGGCCATGGTGGTGGGCGTCCTCCTGGCCTCCCACCCGCGGGCGGCCGAGCTCTCCCGCACCCTATTCGGGCTGCGGGAGCTGCTCCTGGTGGGGTTCTTCGTCTCGATCGGGCTGCACGTCAACCCCACCCTGGAGACCGTCCTGCTCGGGCTGCTGCTGGTGGCGCTGCTCCCGCTCGAGGGAGCCTTGTTCACCCTGCTGCTGGCCGCGTTCGGGCTCCGCAAGCGCATGTCGATCCTCGCGGGCCTGGCGCTGGCCAACTTCTCCGAGTTCGGGCTCATCGTGATCGCCTCCGGCGTCGAGGCGGACCTGGTCGGCGACGACTGGCTGGTGGTGGTCTCGGTCGCGGTGGCGGCGAGCTTCGTGGTCTCGACCCTGGTCAACCGTCGCGGGACCGGGCTCGTCGACCGGCTGTCGACGTTCGTCCCGACCCTGGGCGACCACCGCACCCATCCCGAGGACGCCCCGATCGACCTGGGCCACGCCCGGGCGATGGTCCTGGGGGTGGGCCGGGTGGGCCGCGCGGTGCGCGACCGGCTGGTCGACGAGTACGGTCTGTCGGTCATCGGGGTGGAGAACGACTCCCTCAAGGTCGGCGCCCTCCGCGAGCAGGGGATCCGGGTCCTGGAGGGCGACGCGACCGACGCCGACTTCTGGGACCGCTGCATCAACGACGAGAAGGTGGAGATCATCGTGCTGGCCATGCCGTTCCACGGCTCCAATCTGATCGCGCTCGAGCAGGTGAACGCGCGGGACTTCGAGGGGACGGTCGCGGTGGTCGCCCAGTACGACGACGAGCGTGACGAGCTGATCGGGCTGGGCGCGGACGTGGCGTTCCACATCTACGAGGGCACCGGGGTCGGCCTGGCGGACAGCGCCGCCGAGGCCGCCGGGGTCCGGCGGTGACCGGCGCGGGCGCACCGCCACCCCGGGATCCCGCGGGCGGGGGTCGCGCGACGGGGTCGGTCCCGGGGACCGTCCTCCTGGCGCTGGCCCTCACCGGGGCGATCGGCCCGTTCGCCACCGACACCTACCTCCCCGCGCTCCCCCTGATCGTGGACGAGTTCGGGGTGTCCGCCTCGACCGCGCAGCTCACGCTGACCGCGTTCATGGTGTCGCTGGCCGTGGGGCAGCTCGTGATCGGGCCCCTGTCGGACCGGATGGGGCGGCGCACCCTCCTCATCCTCGGTTCCGTCGGCACCGCACTCGCGGCCGTCCTCTGCGCGCTCGCCCCGTCGATCTGGGTGCTCGTGGCCGGTCGCGTGGCCCAGGGGTTCTTCGGGGCGGCCGGGATCGTGCTGAGCAAGGCCGTCGTGGTGGACGTCGGCCGCGGCGCCGGGGTCGCCAAGGCGTTCGCCACCCTCATGGCCATCCAGTCCGTCGCCCCCGTCATCGCCCCGCTCGTCGGCGGCGCCGTGGTCCCGTACGGCGGCTGGCGGGGGGTGTTCTGGCTGCTGGCCGGCCTGTCCGTGGTCACCGCGGTCGGGGTGGTCGCGGCGGTGCCGGAGTCGCTGCACCCCGACTCCCGCCGCACTGGGGGCATCCGGACGACCCTGTCCGACATGAGGACGGTGGCGACCTACGCGCCGTTCGTCGCGCGGGTGTCGGCGTTCGTGTTCACCTTCGGCGTGCTCTTCGCCTACATCTCCGCCAGCCCGTTCATCTACCAGGACATGGTGGGCCTGTCCCCCACCGCGTACTCGGTGGCGTTCACCGTCAACGCCCTGGGAATCCTCGTCTCGAACCTCGCGGGCGCCCGGCTGGTCGGCAGGTTCGCCCCGGAGAAGATCCTCGGCACCGGGGTCCTCGGCATGGTCGCGGCGATCGCGTACCTCGTCGTCGTCGTCGCACTCTCCCCCGCCGGCACCCTGGGCCTCGCGCCGGTCACCGTCGGGTTCGTCGCGCTCACCCTGTCCGTCGGCCTGATCCTCCCCAACGCCGCGGCGCTGTCCATGCAGGCCACCCAGGGCCGCTCGGGCTCCGGATCGGCGCTGCTCGGCGCCGCCCAGTTCAGCCTGGCCGCGCTGGTCTCCCCGCTCACAGGCCTGGCCGGGCCGGCCTCGGCGACCCCGTTGCTCGCGGTGATGGGAGCCTGCGCGGCGCTGGTCGTGGTGGCGGTGTGGGCGGTGTTCAGCAGGCCGGTGGTCAGCCGGCCAGCGCGCGCCACGTGAGCGCGGCGGCGAGCGCCCCGACGGCGTTGAACGCCCAGTGCAGGCCGATCGGCGCGAGCAGGCTCCGGCTGTGGCGGCGGATCCAGATGAACCCGGCGCCCGCCACCGAGGTCGCGGCCACCGCCACGGCGATCCCGGCGAGCTGACCGCCGACGCCGGTGCCCAGGAGATCCGACAGGCCGGCGTTCCCGGCGGTGAGGCCGAGGGAGGACGTGACGTGCCACAGGCCGAACGCCAGTGAGCCCACCAGAAAGACGCCCCTGGTGCCGAAGGTGCGCTCCAGCGCCCCCTGGAGGACGCCGCGGAACGCGAACTCCTCGGGGAGCACCGTCATGAGCGGGATCAGGACGAGCGCCGAGAACACCGCCATCCGCAGATCCGAGTAGCGCTCGGAGAGGAAGAACGGGCTCGTGACCGGGATCAGGCAGCCGGCGGTGACCACCGCGGCCACGACCGCGGTCGCGCCGAGGCCGTAGGCCAGCCCGCGCGGCATGTGACGGGGCGACAGGCCCAGCTCCGACCAGTGCATGCCCCGCGCCTTGACCACCGCCACGAGCGCGAGCACCGACAGGGGCACGACGAACTCCCGGTGCGGCAGCCCCGCCAGGTTCGCCGAGAGGTTGATGGTCACGAGGGCGCCCAGGACGGCGACCACACCGACCAGGCCCCGCGTACGGCCGCGGGTGGCAGGAGCGGGATAAAGCGACGTCATCGGCCCGACGATACCCCTCGTCCCCTTCGGGCCGGGCGTAGTGTGGCGCACACGACCGACCCCCGAGGTGGTGTCCGCACATGTCCCCCGAGCTGACGACGGCGATGACGACGACGATGACGACGACGGCCTCCCGCGCCCTGACCGGAGCCCGGCGCCGGGCGGGCCTGGCGGTGCGGGCGCGCATCGCCGGCGACGACGCGGCCGCGCGTCGGCAGCAGATCTGGCACTCCGAGGGGGAGCGGTGGAACGCCCCCGGGGACGCGATCCAGACGGTCAACGGCGACGCCTCGATGTTCGCCGCCGGCCTCACCGCCCTGCTCCTGCAGTCCCTCCACCCGCTGGCGATGGCCGGCGTGGCCGACCACAGCGACTACCGCGGCGACCCGTGGGGCCGGCTCCAGCGGACCTCGCAGTTCATCGCCGTCACCACCTTCGGGACGATCACCGACGCCTCGGAGCTCATCCGGGGCATCAACAACGCGCACCGTGCGGTGGTGGGGACCGACTACCGCGGCCGCCCCTACGACGCCCGGGACCCCCACCTCCTGCAGTGGGTGCACGTCGCCGAGGTGTGGAGCTTCCTCGAGTGCCACCGTCTCTACGGTCGCACCCGGCTGTCGCCCGCCCAGCGGGACGAGTACGTGCGGCAGGCGTCGCGGACCGGTCTCATGCTGGGCGCCAGGGACGTCCCCCTCACCGTCGCGGAGCTCGACTCCGCCCTCGAGCGGTTCCGGCCCGAACTCGAGGCATCGCCGGCCGCCCTCGACGCCCGGCGCTTCCTGCTGGACTCACCGCCCGTGGGGTGGACCGACCGTCCCGCGTACTCGCTGCTCCGAGAGGGTGCGGTCGCGGCGCTGCCGCCGTGGGCGCGGGAGATGCTCGCACTGCGCGACGGGCCGTTCGGCTCCGGGCCACTCGCCCGGCAGCTCGGGCGGACCGGTGTCTCGACCCTGCGGTGGGTCCTCGACGCGATCGACCGCTAGACGGCGCTACGCTGAGAAAATCCGACCCGCCGCGGGTCGGGGCGTCCCCTCCGCGGGGACCCCTCCCGCCCACCCCAGATGAGGTGCCCATGGCCGCTGGTCTCGCCGCCCTGCTCGACGACATCGCGGTACTCGCCAAGATGGCCGCCGCCAGCACAGACGACATCGCGGCCGCCTCCGGCCGCGCGAGCGTCAAGGCCGCCGGCGTGGTGGTCGACGACACGGCGGTGACCCCCCAGTACGTCCGCGACGTGGACCCGTCGCGGGAGCTGCCCATCATCCGCCGGATCGCCCAGGGGTCGCTGGGGAACAAGGCGATCATCATCGTCTTTGCCCTCCTGCTCAGCCAGTTCGTGCCGTGGATCCTCACCCCGATCCTCATGCTCGGCGGGCTCTACCTGTGCTTCGAGGGCGCGGAGAAGGTGTGGGAGCGCGTCTCGGGCCACCACGAGGAGGCCGCCCCCGTCATGGAGGAGGGGCCGGACGCGGAGAAGCGGATGGTCCGCGGGGCGGTGACCACGGATTTCATCCTCAGCGCCGAGATCATGATGATCGCGCTCAACGAGGTGGCGGACCAGCCGTTCTGGTCGCGCGCGGCGATCCTCGTGGTGGTGGGGCTGGTCATCACGGTGCTCGTCTACGGCGTGGTCGCGGTGATCGTCAAGATGGACGACGTCGGTCTCCACCTGGCGGGCAAGGACTCCCCCGGGGCGCAGCGGTTCGGTCGGGGCCTGGTCAGGGCGATGCCGACGGTGCTCGAGGTGATCTCCTTCGTCGGGATGCTCGCGATGCTGTGGGTCGGCGGGCACATCCTGCTGGTGGGCCTGGACGAACTCGGCGCGACCGCCCCGTATCACCTCGTCCACGTGCTGGAGGACCCCGCCGCCGCGGTGGCGGGCGTCGGCGCCGTGCTGGGCTGGCTGGTCAACACCGTGTGCTCGCTGCTGTTCGGCCTGTTCGCGGGCGCGGTCGTGGTGGCGATCGCCCACGTCATCCCGCGCCGGCGGGGCGCGTCGGCCCCCGCGTCGGCGGACGCCACCGCGGAGGTCGTCGGGGCCGAGCGCCCGGAGAGCTAGTGCTGTTCACGGTGGGCCACGGTCGCCTCGGGCGGGGGGCGCTCGGCGCGCTCCTCGGCGGCGCCGGGGTCGAACTCCTGGTGGACATCCGTCGGTTCCCCGGAAGCAGCGCCAACTCCGCCGCGGCCAGGGGAGCGATCCCGGATCTCGCCCGCGACGTCGGCATCGACTACCGCTGGGAGGAGGACCTCGGCGGCCGCCGGACCCTCACCGCCGACCAACGACGCGACTCCCCCGACACGTGGTGGCGGGTCGAGGCGTTCCGCGCCTACAGCGCGTGGACCCGCACCCCCGCATTCCGCATGGCGCTGGACCGGGTGCTCCGCGACGCGCGGGGGCGCCGCACCGCCGTCCTGTGTTCCGAGGCCGTGTGGTGGCGCTGCCACCGCCGGATCGTGGCCGACGTGTCCGTGGCCGTCCACGGGCTGGAGGTGGGACACCTCATGCACACCGG
>DIAZ01000038.1:0-3894 GCA_002415925.1 Dietzia sp. UBA5065
CTCGAACCCCGAACCCGCTGATTAAGAGTCAGCTGCTCTGCCAATTGAGCTAATGGCGCCTGCGTGGTGCGAGAGAAACAGTAACAGGACGCCGTCGGGAACGCGAAATCGGCTGGTCAGGGCGGGGGTGTCTCGGATGTTGACGAGGCATCCTTAATCATTTCGATATGGAAGGCGTGCATCTTCCCAGGCATACTGGGGTTGAGTTCCCCGCGGCCGAGGCGTGTCCGCGGGGGCGGGGGATGTTCGGAAGGGGCTCTTAGTGACTCAGCGCAGGACCACACCGGCCAGGCGAACGGGCGCACGCGTCCGGTCGAGGAGCCGAATCGCGCTGGCCGCGGTTCTCACCACGACGCTCGTCCTCACGGGCTGCACGATCGGCGAGGGCGGCGGGGGATCCCAGGTCGCGGAGGCCCCCGCGGGTCCGGCCGTGGTGATGGACCTGTCCGTCGGAGACGGTGCGCTCGACGCCAACCCCGCCCAACCGGTCGTGCTCACCGCGAGCGACGGTCGCCTCGACTCGGTGGTCCTGCGCAACCCGGAGGGCGTGCAGGTCGCGGGGGAGTTCAACGCCGACTTCACGGAATGGCGGAGCACCGAGGAGCTCGGGTACGGCCGCCAGTACACGCTTGAGTCCTCGGCCACGGACGAGGCCGGCCTGGTCGCGCGGAAGAACGCGACGTTCAGCACCCTCACGCCCCGCATCATGACCGCGGCGTACCTCACCACGGGTGAGGGGTCCACGGTCGGGATCGGACAGCCCGTGGCCGTGATGTTCGACGAGCCGATCGCGGATCGCCGGGCCGCCCAGGACAAGATCGTCATCACCACCGACCCCGCTGTCGAGGGAGCCTTCTACTGGGTGTCCGACCAGGAGGTCCGCTGGCGGCCGGCCGAGTACTGGGCCCCCGGAACCAAGATCGACGTGCACGTGGACATCTACGGCGAGGACCTGGGCGGGGGCATGTACGGCCAGGAGGACGCGTTCAGCAACTTCGAGATCGGTGACGCGGTCATCTCCAGGGTGGACGACTCCACCAAGCAGATCGTGGTCGAGCGCAACGGCGAGGTGGTCAAGACCATGCCCACCTCGATGGGCAAGTCCTCGGCCCCGACCCCCAACGGCACGTACATCATCGGCGAGAAGCACGCGTCGCTGGTGATGGACTCGTCCACCTACGGGGTGCCGGTCAACTCGGCGGAGGGGTATCGCACCCCGGTCCAGTACGCGACCCGCATGTCCTACAGCGGCATCTTCGTCCACGCGGCGCCGTGGTCCGTGTGGGCCCAGGGAAGCCAGAACACCAGCCATGGCTGCCTCAACGTCTCCACCTCGGACGCGGCGTGGTTCTACGAGAACTCCAAGCGCGGCGACATCGTCGAGGTCTCCGGAACGGTGGGCCCGACCCTGCCCGGGTGGGACGGCCTGGGAGACTGGAACATCCCGTGGGCCACCTGGAAGGCAGGGAACGCCGACGAGGGGTCGTCCTGAGCTAGACGGGGTCCTCGAAGAGTCCCTGCCCCACGTAGATCTGCCCCTCCGCCAGGCCCGGCGGGATCGCGAACACCGAGTTCGTGAGGTGCTGCAGGTACTGGGTGAGCAGGTCGAACTGCATCCGGGCCAACAGCGGAGTGAAGTGTTGACGCGGGTCGCGGACGAACGCGATGAAGAACAGGCCGGCGTCCAACCGGCCCAGCTCGTCCGAGCCGTCCGTGTAGTTGTAGCCGCGGCGGAGCATCTGGACGCCGGCGTTCCGGGTCGGGTGCATCAGTGCCACGTGACTCGCCTCGGGGATCACGGGGGAACCGCCCGGGGTTCGTGCGGTGAAGTCCGGCGCGCTGGACTCGTCGCCGCCCGACAGGGGAGCGCCGGAGATCTTGTCCCGGCCCACCGCGTTCTCCTGGTCCCGCAGGGGCAGCTCGTCCCACACCTCCATGGTCATGCGGATCTTGCGGGCGCAGAGGTAGGTCCCGCCGGCCATCCAGTCCGCGGCGCCGCCTCCGTCGCCCTCGGCCACCCAGACGAAGTCCCGCAGCAGTTCGTCCTGGTTCCCGCGCAGCGACGCTGTCCCGTCCTTGAAGCCGAAGAGGTTGCGCGGGGTGACCTGGCCGGCCCCCGTGGAGGAGGTCCGCCCGTAACCGAGCTGCGTCCACCGGACGGTGGCCCACCCGAACGCGATCCGCGTGAGGTTGTGGACGGCGTGCAGCGCCACGAGCGGGTCCTCGGCACAGGCCTGCACCACCAGGTCCCCGCCGCTCCGACCGGGATCGATCTTCTCCGCCGCCATCCGCGGGATGTCCTCGGCGAGCGCGGCGGGCAGCCGGTCGCCCAGGCCGAAGCGGTCGCGGCCCTGCTGGTCCCGGAACAGGGTCCGCCCGAAGCCAAAGGTGATGGTGAGGCCGGCGGCCGGGAGGTCGAAGGCCTCGCCGGTGTCGTCGGGGGGTGCGGATTTGGACACCCGCATCGAGTCGACCGGCAACCCCTGCGTGAGGTTCTCGGCGGCGCGGGTCCACGCGGTGAGCAGGTCGATCAGGGAATCCCGGTCCCGGGCCGTCACGTCGAACGCCGTGAGGTGCATCTGCTGCTGTGCCGGGGTGGTGACGCCCTGCTGGTGCTCGCCGCGGAACGGGTAGCTGAGTTCGCCGATCCCGGGGGCGGCGCCGCCTCCGGCGGAGGCCCGCCCCCCGGCGAATCCCGCCACGGCGCCCACCCCGCCGGCAAGAGCGCCCGCGAGCACCACCCGCCGGGTGACCCCGGTGTCGGTGGTGTGCGCCGGGGGTTCCGCGTCTGCGGGCTGTCGCGGGCCGATCGTCTGCGGGTCCATGTCAGCCGACGATGACCTCGGTCAGGGTGGCCAGTGGCCGCCGCAGGGCGTTGACGGAGTCGGAGAGCTGCTTGCGCTCGGCGGCGTCGAGCTCGGTGAACGGGACGAACCCGTCCTCGCCGGTGCGGTAGCCGTCCAGCGTCGAGCTGAGGGAGGCGATGCGCGCGTCGATCTCGTCGACCAGCTCGGCGTCCTTGAGTTCTGCGAGGTCGCGGACCGTCCCGAACGCCACCGAGGCGCCCTCGAGGTTGGCCTGGATGTCGTAGAGGTCGGTGTGCGAGAAGATCTCCTCCTCGCCGGTGATCTTGGTGGTCGCCACCTCCTCGAGCAGCGCGATGGCGCCGTTGGAGATCTCGTCCAGGCCGATCGTGAAGTCGTCGGCGCTGACCAGGTCGTAGAGCGTCCGGGTGTCGCGGTCGAGGGCGTCCGCCATCTCGCGTCGCTGATCCGCGGTGAGCGCGGGCTGGCCGGCGGGCAGCCACAGGTCCTTCTCCAGCACGTGCCACCCGGTCCACGGCTCGCCCAGTTCCTGCGAGTCGGCCTCACGCAGGTCGAGCGCCGGGTCGATGTCCCCGAACGCCTCGGCCGTGGGCTCGATGCGCTCGTAGTGCATCCGCACCCGGGGGTACAGCTCCCGGGCCAGGTCGCGGTCGCCGGCGAGGTAGGCGGTCGTGAACTCCCGGGTCCCGGTGAGCAGCGCCCCGGCCTGATCTCTGACGTAGGCGGTGTAGCTCACCACGGCCGCGTCGCGCAGGGCCTGCTCGTCGTCGGAGACCGTGATCTCCTCACCGGAGTCGGTCACCGTGAACTCGGTGAGTCCCGTGATCTCGCCGACCATGTTGGGCTTGCACGCCGTGTAGTACGTGCCGGGTTCGAGCACGATGGTGAAGTCGGTGGTCGTGCCGGGACCGAGGTTCTCGCGCTCGCCCACGATCCGGAGCTTGTCCTCGGCGAGGATTTCGAACTCGTTGGACTCGCCACCGGCGTTGACGAGCGTGAAGCGGGCGGTTCCCGAGGGGGTCTCGGTGGCCGAGACCGGGCAGTCGGCGCCGTTGATCGTCACCTCGAG
>DIAZ01000038.1:4047-14360 GCA_002415925.1 Dietzia sp. UBA5065
CGCGAGGACGGGCTGGCGGAGGATGGTGCGATTCACTGTGTGGTGGCTTTCTTGTCGGTGGGGGCCGGTGTGGCCGCGGTGGTGGTTCCGCCGGCCGGCCGGGGTCGGCGGCGCGTGGCGCGGAGGAAGAGCGGGACCACGACGACGAGGTACGCGACCCATCCGAACACCTGGAGCCAGGTGGGCATGAAGTTCAGGTTCACCACGGCCACGGCCAGCGTGTAGGGCACGACTCCGATGCCGGAGGTGGGGACCAGGTGGGACAGATCGAACGCCCAGTTGCCCCAGCCGGGCAGGACGGAGGCCTCCTGGAGGTCGCCGATGCCGTAGGAGACGATGCCGGCGGCCACCACGATGAGGAAGATCCCGCTCCATCGGAAGAACGCACCGATGTCGATCCGCACGGCGCCGGCGTAGATGAGGACCCCCAGGGCCGCGGCGGTGGCGAGGCCGCACACCACCGCGATGGCGGGGACGACGGCCGAGGTGTTCATGGTGGACTGGGTGGTGGCCCAGACGAACATCGCGGTCTCGAGCGACTCCCGACCCACGGCGAGGAGTGCGATCCACACGATCCCGCGGCCGCCCCTGTCCACCGCACCGGCGAGCGAGGTCTCCAGCCCCGCCTTCTGGCCGGCCGCGTGGGTGCCCATCCAGAGGATCATCCAGGTGATCAGGGCTACGGCGAGAAGACTGAGGGTGCCGCCGAGGATCTCCTGGGCGGCGAAAGTCATCGTGTAGGGGCCCCACGTCATGTACGCGCCCGCGGCCAGGGGGACGAGGGAGGCGACGGCGACGCCCGCCCAGAGCCGGGGGAGGAGGTCTCGGCGGCCGATCTTGACCAGATAGGCCACGAGGATGCCCACCACGAGGGCGGCTTCGAGCCCTTCGCGCAAGGCGATGAGGAAGTTGGCGAGGAACATGGAGTGGCCTGGATTCTGATCGGGATCCGGGTCGCGATGGACGGCCCGGGTCGAGGAACTTAGGAATGGCTACCCTTGGTTGCCTCGCGCAGAAAGTTCTACCCCTCGGGAGCGCCGAACGCAACAGCCCCGCCGCGGCCGGTGGAGTCGGGTCGGAGCCGCCCGCCTCGGATGACAGAGTGTCTCCATGACTGCGGAGCGCGAAATCACCGAGATCACGGACCTCGCCCACGGCGTTCGGCTCGACCCGGCCGCCGTGGGCTGGTCGCGTAAGCCCCTGCACCGCACGCACATCGGCGGCTGGGGCCGCACCAAGCGGTGGGAGTACTGGGGGATCGTCTCCGACCGGTTCGTGGTGGGACTCACCGTCGCCGGCCTCGACTATCTGGCCAACTGCGCCGTCTACGTCCTGGACCGGAGGACGGGCGTGGAGACGGTGCGCAGCGGAATCACGCCGCTGCATGCGCCGGGCTTCAGCGACGTGCCGGGCGACGGCACGATTCACGCCGCCGCGGGGTTCGGGTCGACGCGGGTGACGATCGAGATCGACGACGACGAGGTCTCCACCTCCCTCGGTGTGCGGGCTCGTGGGCTGCAGCTGAGCTTGGAGGTCTCCCGCCCGAGGCATGACAGTCTCGCGGTGGTGGTGCCGTGGGGCGCGACGCGCTTCCAGTACACGCTCAAGGATCTGGCCAATCCGGTCACCGGCACGGTGACGATCGACGGCGAGACCCACGTGCTGGGGGAGGGCTGGGCCGTACTCGACCGCGGGCGGGGCCGCTGGCGCTACT
This sequence comes from Dietzia sp. UBA5065, assembly GCA_002415925.1. Classification (GTDB taxonomy): domain Bacteria; phylum Actinomycetota; class Actinomycetes; order Mycobacteriales; family Mycobacteriaceae; genus Dietzia. Next base: position 5,762 of record DIAZ01000038.1, read on the forward strand.
CGAACGTCTGGAACTGGGGCGCGGGCAGTGGAGTCGTGGACGGTTCCACCCGCGCGATCCAGGTGGGCGGCAGATGGACCGACGGCACCGGCGTCACCGAGAACGGGATCCTCGTGGACGGGCGGATGCACAAGCTCGGCGATGACCTCCGCTGGTCCTACGACGTGGCCGACCCGGCCGGGCGGTGGCGGGTGCGGGGAGAGCGTCTGGACGCCACTCTCACGCCGTTCCATCAGCGTCGAGACATCACCGAGTTGGGGGTGCTGGCGGTCAAGACGTGGCAGGCGTTCGGCGTCTGGCACGGCATCGGGGTGCTGGACGACGGCACCACCGTGTCACTGGATGGGCTGGTGGGCTGGGCGGAGGAGTCGCGCAACCGCTGGTAGGCGCCGCGTTCGCCCGCAGCGCGGGCGCTACTGCAGCGCCGACGTCAGACGCATCACCGATTCCATGCGATCGAGGGCACCAAACCCGAGGAGTACCACGCGACGATCGTGCTGCCCCCGGATTCCAGTCAGAAGATGATGACCTTCCTCGCCCCCGGCGCGAAGCCGGTCGAGATCGACTTCTACGTCAACCAGAAGAGGAACGCGCTCTCGTCGCTGACCACCGGAGAGGCCGCGACTGACGTCTCGACGCAGATCAACACGAGCTTCACGCGGACTCTCGACGAGGTCGGCCTGGCTCTGGTGTCGTCGCTGGCCACACACCTCGACGACTCCGAGGCGAAAAAGGCCGTCTATCGGCTCGGCACCGGGGCCGGCGGGATCTCCGTGCAGTTGATCTCCGCAGCGGGGACCGCCGAGATGGTCGCGGCGGTCCTCTCGTCCGGCGACAGCCTCCTGACGAGCGGCGGCTCGCTCGCCTCGTCGTCGTCCCAGGCCGGCGGAGACGCCACCGGTGCGATCCGTCAGGGCGCGGTCGCCGTGACGTCGACGAAGGACGCGCTCGGGGGGTTTGTACACTGTGCTCTGTCGCTGGGTGGGTGCACTTCTGCTCGCGGTGCTCATCCGCACCGAGATCGACGAGGACGCACTCCCGCCGCTCGCCGGCCCGCTCACGCCGTGACAGGAGTACTTCGGGCACTTCGCGATCTTCGGCGGGCTCGCCCTGCCGCAGAGCACGATCCTCTTCGTCGGCGTCATCGCCTACACGCTCGTCCTGGCGATCGGTGAGGCGACCGCCGTACGAGCGGCCATCGCGGGAATCTACGACGGCGACTACTGGCAGGCCGTGGGATGGCTACTGGTGTTCACGCTGCCGTTCCTGTTCATCGGACTGGTTCTGCGCCTGGCCGTGAAGAACTTCAACGACGATCTGAACGCCTCGCTCGAGTCGACCAAGCTCATGAGCGTGTGACCCGGTGCTGTGTGACGCCCTGACCGCCGGCGTCCACACGACGGGGTGCGGGCACGGAGAGCGCGGTCGTCTCGGTGAACGAGAGCAGGGCCCAGACCAGAAGGTCCGGGCCCTGCGCGTCGGGGTGGCTGACGGGACTCGAACCCGCGACAGCCAGGATCACAACCTGGTGCTCTACCAACTGAACTACAGCCACCATCGCCGCCCTCGCGGACAGCGCCCACGATGTTACCCGGTCGACACCCGGGGCGGGAAATCCCCTGGTGGTGCTCCCGGCGGGTCAGACCACCGGGGGCAGGGCCGCCGCAGCCGCCCGGACGTCCTCCGAGGTCGGCCCGGGCTGCGGCACAAATGCGGTCGCCCGGTAGTACTGCAGCTCGCGGATCGATTCCTTGATGTCCGCCAGGGCGCGGTGGGCCATGCCCTTCTCCGGCTGGCCGAAGTAGATGCGCGGGTACCAGCGCCGGGACAGCTCCTTGATCGAGCTGACGTCGATCATCCGGTAGTGCAGGTAGCCGTTGAGATCCGGCATGTCGCGGGCGAGGAACCCGCGGTCGGTGCCGATCGAGTTGCCGGCCAGGGGGGCGGTCCCGGCCACCGGCACCCAGGTGCGGATGTAGTCCAGGACCAGCTTCTCGGCCTCGGCGAGGGTGACCGTCGACTCGCGGATCTCCTCGGTCAGGCCCGAGGAGGCGTGCATGTCCCGGACGACGGGCAGCATCGCGTCGAGCTTGGCCTCGGTGGTGTGGATGACGATGTCCACGCCCTCGCCGAGGACGTTGAGCTCGGAGTCGGTGACCAGGGCCGCGATCTCCACCAGGACGTCGTGGGAGATGTCGAGGCCGGTCATCTCGCAGTCGATCCAGACGATCCGGTCGTTCTTGGACTCCTGGTGGGGCGTCGGCGCGGACGCGGCTGCGATGGTCGGCTCTGGCATCATTCGACTATATCGCCGTCGCCGTGGGCGGCCGACGTCCCGTGACGCCCCGCAGCCCGAGGAGCCTGACAGATGACCGACACCGCCGCCCGCCAGATCGCCTCCGGATACACGACGGAGGGAGGGGCGGTCACCCTCGGTTCCGTGGTGGTGGACGGCGTCGCCGACCCCGCCGCGACGGTGGCGCTGCCGCTGTCCATGGTCAACCGCCACGGGCTCATCGCCGGGGCCACCGGGACGGGTAAGACCAAGACGGTCCAGTTGTTCGTCGAACAACTGTCGGCGAATGGCGTCCCCGTCGTCGTCGCCGATATCAAGGGTGACCTGTCCGGCCTGGCCGCGCCCGGGGAGGCGTCCGCGGCGATCTCCGATCGCGCGGCGCGCGCGGGCGCCGACTGGACGCCCGAGGCGTTCCCGGTGCAGTTCGTCTCGCTGGGGACCGGGGGGATCGGGGTCCCGATCCGCGCGACGATCTCCGGCTTCGGGCCGATCCTGCTGTCCAAGGTGCTGGGGCTCAACGCCACCCAGGAGTCGACTCTCGGACTGATCTTCCACTGGGCCGACCAACAGGGCCTCGAACTGTACGACCTCAAGGACCTCCGCTCGGTGATCCAGTACCTCACCGGCGACCAGGGTAAGGCCGACCTCAAGGGGATCGGCGGGGTGTCCACCGCGACGGCCGGCGTGATCCTGCGCGCCCTGGTCAACCTCGAGGCCGCGGGCGGCGACACGTTCTTCGGCGACCCGGAGCTCGACCCCGCCGACCTCATGCGCACCGAGGACGGCCGGGGCGTGGTGACCGCGATCGAGCTGGGGGACCAGGCCGCCCGGCCGGCGCTGTTCTCGACGTTCCTCATGTGGATCCTGGCCGAGCTGTTCCAGACGCTGCCGGAGAAGGGCGACGCGGACAAGCCGGAGCTCGTGTTCATCTTCGACGAGGCCCACCTGCTCTTCGCCGACGCCTCCAAGGCGTTCCTCGAGCAGGTCGTGCAGACCGTCAAGCTCATCCGCTCCAAGGGCGTGGGGGTGTACTTCTGCTCGCAGCAGCCCACGGACATCCCCAGGGACGTGCTCTCCCAGCTCGGGGCGCGGATCCAGCACGCCCTGCGCGCGTTCACGCCCGAGGACCAGGCGGCGTTGGCCAAGACGGTCAAGACCTATCCGAGGTCGGAGGTGTACGACATCGCCACGGCGCTGACCTCGCTCGGAACCGGTGAGGCGATCGTCACCGTGTTGTCCGAGCGGGGCGCGCCCACGCCGGTGGCGTGGACGCTCATGGCCCCGCCCCGCTCGCTCATGGACACGATCGGAGCCCCGGCGATCACGGAGAAGGCCCGGGCCTCCGGGCTGTACGCCCGGTACGGGGCCACCGTGGACCCCCTGTCGGCGTTCGAGAAGCTCCGGGCCCAGGCCGACGCCGCGGATCGGGCGGCCCTCGACGCCGAGGCCGCGGCGCAGCAGGCGGAGCGGGCCCGGGAGCAGGCGAGAGTCGAGGCGCAGGAGCAGGCTCAGGCCGGCGACGGGGCGGGCGGGGGCGGCGACGAGTCGTTCGTGGAGCGGGCCATGGCCAATCCGGCGGTCCGCTCGTTCCTGCGCTCGGCCGCCTCGGCGGCGGGGCGGGAGATCAGCCGGAACATCTTCGGCACCCGCACCCGCCGCCGCAGGTGACCGGTCAGCCGTCCTGCTGCCCCTCGCCGAGCTTGGCGTAGAAGCGGCCGACGATCGGCGCCATGATCGCGCGCGGGGTGTAGTTGCCGGCCACGGACATGGCCTGGCTCAGCGGCCCGGGGACCACGCGCATCTTGTTCCGCGCCAGGGCGTCCAGCGAGACCCGCGCGGTGTACTCGGTGTCCACCCAGAGGCGGTCGGGGACCAGACGGTCGACAAAGGTCTTGTCCTCGTCCGCGATCTCCTCGGTCCGCACCGGGCCGGGGGCCAGCAGCGTCACGTGGATGCCGGCGTCCTTGACCTCGCCCCGCAGCGACTCGGAGAACGTGTTGAGGAACGCCTTGGACGCGGCGTAGGTGGCGTTGTTGGGGATGGGCATGTTGCCGGCCGCCGAGCCCACGTTGAGGATCGCCCCCGAGCGTCGCGAGACCATCCCGGGCAGCACCGCGAGGATCAGGTCGTGGCAGGCCACGGCGTTGAGCTGGACCTGGGTCTTCTCGTAGTCCGGGTCGAGCGAGGCGATCGGGCCGAACGTCGCGATCCCGGCGTTGTTGCACAGGATCGAGATCTCGCGGCCGGCCAGCTCGTCCAGCAGCGGCTGCCGCGCCGCGGGGTCCGCCAGGTCGCAGGCCCGCACCTCCACCGTCACCCGGAAGTCCCGTTCGAGCCGCTCCTTGAGTTCCTGCAGCACCTCGCCGCGCCGCGCCACCACGATCAGCGAGTGCCCGCGCCGGGCGAGTTCGGTGGCCAGAGCCATTCCGATCCCGGAGGAGGCGCCGGTCACGACGGCGCGGGTCGACACGGTGGGCGGGGGAAGGGACATGGGGCTCCTCGAGGTCCGGCACTCGGCCCGCCGAGGACGGCGGGCACGGCAGCGCCGACCTTACCCGCGGGGTGCGCACCCGGGCGAGGTCCACGCCCCACCCCACCGGCTTGCGCTGCCCCCCACCGGCTTGCGCCGCCCCCCACCGGCTTGCGCTGCCCCTTCGCCCGACAAAGGCCTGGCCGCGCTGGAGGAAGGGACCACGGGGGCAGCGCAAGCCTGGCGAGAGGGGAGAGTCGGCGCCCCCGAGAGGATTCGAACCCCTGACCAGCCGGGTAGAAACCGGATGCTCTATCCACTGAGCTACGGAGGCCTGCAGCGCGCCCATCAGGCGTCGCCGGGAGAATCGTAGCCGATGCGGGGGTGTGTCGAGCAGGCGCGAATCGGCCCGGGGGCGGTCGGGTTCCTACGATGGAGCGCATGACGTCGCAGAAGTCGGCACCCGCCGCCACCGGACCGCTCAGGACCCGCAGCGTGGTGCCGGTGGTGATCCTGCTCGCGGTGGTCACCGCGGCGGTGGTCGTGCCGCTGTCCGGGATGTCCACGGAGATCGCTCTCGAGCTGGTGGGAGTGCCGGACCCGGGAGTGCTGACCACCGCCGGACTGCCGGCGGTCCGGGCGATCGGCGAGCTGCTCGCGTCGGTGGCCGTGGGATCGGCGCTGTTCGCGGCATTCTTCACCCCGCCGCAGAAGGACAGGACGCTGGACGTGGACGGCTACCGCGCGCAGCGCCTGTCCTCCTGGGCGAACCTCGCCTGGGCGGTGGCCGCGGCGCTGCTCATCCCGCTCACCCTGTCCGACGTGTCCGGCCGTACGGTGTGGCAGTCTCTGCCGCCGGATCAGTGGCTGGTCGCGATCTCCCAGATCGATGCGGCGTCGTCGTGGCGGTGGGCCGCGGTGATCGCCCTGATCGCCGGCGTCGGGCAGCGGCTCACCCTGAGCTGGCGATGGTCGGTGATCTGGCTGGGCGTGTCCGTCCTCTCGCTCCTGCCGGTGGCGGCCACGGGCCACGCCTCGGGGAACACCGCCCACGACATCGCCACCAACTCGCTGATCATCCACCTGCTCGCCGCCGCGTTCTACATCGGCGGACTCGTCGCGGTGATCGCCCACACCATGCGCGGCGGCTCGCGGGTCGCGTTGGCCCTCCGCCGCTACTCGGTGGTGGCCACGGTCGCCATCGTGGCGCTCGGGTTCACGGGCGTGATCAACGCGCTCGTGCGTCTCCACCCGGGCGACCTGCTGTCCTCGACCTACGGGCTTCTGGTGGTGTCCAAGGCGTTGGCCCTGTGCCTGCTGACCCTGTTCGGGGTGGCCGTCCGTCGCCGGATCATCGCCAAGATCGAGTCCACCAACGCCAACGCGCCGGTCGACCGCGGCACCCTGCTCCGGATCGTGTTGGTCGAGGCCGTGGTCATGGCGGGCACGCTCGGACTGTCGGTCTCGCTCGGCCGCACCCCGCCGCCGGCCCCGCTGTACATCCCGACCCGCCAGGAGGCGCTGCTGGGCTTCGAGCTGCCGGGGCCGTTCTCCTTCGGCACGGTGTTCGGGCTGTGGCGCTTCGATCTGGTGCTGGGGCTCGCCGCGGTGATCCTGCTGGCGCTGTACGTCTGGGGCGTGGTGCACCTGCACCGGCGCGGGGACTCGTGGCCGGCGGGGCGGACGGTGTCCTGGGTCGTGGGCTGCGTGCTGCTGTTCCTCACCTCGAGCTCCGGCATGGGGATGTACATGATGGCCGACTTCGCCAGCCACATGGTCGGGCACATGCTCATCTCCATGCTGGTGCCGGTCCTGCTCGCCCTGGGCGGCCCGTTCACGCTGGCCCTGCGCGCGCTCCCGGCGGCGGGGCGCGCCAACCCGCCGGGCCCGCGGGAATGGCTGGTGGAGTTCATCAACAACCCGCTCTCCCGGTTCCTCACCCACCCCGTCGTGGCGTCGGTGCAGTTCGTGGCCGGCTTCTACCTGGTGTACTTCGGCGGGTTCTACGAGGCGCTCGCGTCGCAGCACATGGGCCACGTGTTCATGAACGTGCACTTCCTCATCAGCGGGTACCTGTTCTACTGGGTGATCATCGGGGTGGACGCCGCACCCCGGCAGTTCTCCCCGATGTACAAGCTCATGGTGCTACTCGGGTCGCTCCCGTTCCACGCCTTCTTCGGCATCATGCTCATGAACTACAAGACCGTGCTGGCCCAGAGCTGGTACGCGGGGATCGGGCTGCCGTGGGTCCCGGACCTGTTGCAGAGCCAGCAGGTCGGCGGTGGCGTGGCGTGGGCGGCGGGGGAGATCCCCCTGTTCATCGTCATGCTCGCCCTGGCCTGGCAGTGGTACCAGACCGACATGCGCGAGGCGCGGCGCGGGGAACGGCAGGCCGAGCGCGACGACGACGCCGAGCTCAAGGCCTATAACGAGATGCTCCGCGAGATGTCCGAGGCCGACCGCCGGCCCTGAGTCCGCGACGCTCGTCGTCGTCGTCCGGCGGACTCTCCACAGCCCGGCGTCCCTCCACAGGCCGGGCGCCGGGGGCGCGGGGACGAGGGGCGACGACGACGAGGTGGGGCACCCTCAGGTCACGAGGCCGACGCACGGTCGGTCCGAGTGTGACAGGAGTGAACCCATGAACGAGACCCTGACGACCGTCCGCGGAACCGTGATCACAGACCCCACCACCCGGCGGGTCGGCGACGACCAGGTGTTCACCTTCCGGGTGGCCAGCAACATCCGCTACCAGGACCGCAACACGGGGGAGTGGAAGACGGGCGGCACCCTGTACTTCTCGGCCAACTGCTGGGGACGGCTCGCGCAGAGGGCGCCGGGTTCGGTCTGCAAGGGTGACGGGATCATCGTCCACGGCCGTCTGCTAACCAACGAGTACGAGCGCGATGGTCGGCTCAACCGCGATCTGGAGATGCGGGTGACCGCCCTCGGGCCCGACCTGTCCCGCATGGACGTGACCGTACGGAGGGCCGCGACGTCGGACCCGGCGCTCGACGTCGGTGGCGGGCAGCGTGAGGCGGCGGACGCCCCGTCCGACCCGGACGAGGTGATGGCGATCGGATCCGTCGACGGCGATGATCCGGAGGGTGATCCGGACGAGGCCGCGGACTTCGCGGAGGCGGCCTCGGTCTGATGCCGCGGGAGGGCGAGGGGCCGGTGTCCGCCGTGGGCACCGGCCCCGCGGGTGGCCACGTAACATGGGGGTCGTGCCCGCGGCAGGCCCGCGGCGATATGGACGATTTGCGCAGGTGAGAGGGCAGAAGTGGCCGAGTTTATTTACACGATGAAGAAGGTTCGCAAGGCGCACGGGGACAAGGTGATCCTCGACGACGTGACGATGTCCTTCTACCCCGGTGCGAAGATCGGCGTCGTGGGGCCCAACGGCGCCGGTAAGTCCTCCATCCTCAAGATCATGGCGGGCCTCGACCAGCCGTCCAACGGCGAGGCGTTCCTCGACCCGGAGGCCACGGTCGGCATCCTCATGCAGGAGCCCGTGCTCGACGAGTCCAAGACGGTCAAGGAGAACGTCGAGGACGGCCTCGGCGAGACCATGGTGCAGCTCCGGCGGTACAACGCCGTCGCCGAGGAGATGGCGACCGACTACACCGAGGAGCTCATGGAGGAGATGGGCAGGTTGCAGGAGCAGCTCGACGCGGTGGACGCCTGGGACGTGGACTCGCAGATCGAGCAGGCGATGGACGCACTGCGCTGCCCGCCGGGCGACTCGCCCGTCACCCACCTCTCCGGCGGTGAGATGCGCCGCGTCGCGCTGTGCAAGCTGCTGCTGAGCAAGCCGGACCTGCTGCTGCTCGACG
>DIAZ01000038.1:14533-19389 GCA_002415925.1 Dietzia sp. UBA5065
ACCACCTCGACGCCGAGTCGGTGCTGTGGCTCGAGCAGCACCTGGCCGCGTACCCGGGGGCCGTCCTGGCCGTGACCCACGATCGGTACTTCCTCGACCACGTGGCCCAGTGGATCTGCGAGGTGGACCGCGGCAAGCTCCACCCCTACGAGGGCAACTACTCCACCTACCTGGAGAAGAAGGCCGAGCGGCTGGAGGTCCAGGGCAAGAAGGACCAGAAGCTGCAGAAGCGCCTGCGGGCGGAGCTCGAGTGGGTGCGCTCCGGCGCCAAGGCCCGGCAGACCAAGTCCAAGGCCCGCCTGGCCAAGTACGAGGAGATGGCGGCCGAGGCGGAGAAGCACAGGAAGCTCGACTTCGAGGAGATCCAGATCCCCACCCCGCCCCGACTGGGCAACGTGGTGGTGGAGGTGGACGCGCTCGAGAAGGGCTTCGACGGGAGGGTCCTCATCAAGGACCTGTCCTTCACGCTGCCGCGCAACGGCATCGTCGGCGTGATCGGTCCCAACGGCGTCGGCAAGACCACGCTGTTCAAGACCATCGTGGGACTCGAGGAGCCGGACGCCGGGTCGGTGAAGGTCGGCGAGACGGTCAAGCTCAGCTATGTGGACCAGACCCGCGCGAACATCGATCCGGAGAAGTCGGTGTGGGAGGTGGTCTCCGAGGGCAACGACTTCATCGAGGTCGGCCAGAACGAGATGCCCTCGCGCGCCTACGTCAGCGCCTTCGGGTTCAAGGGTCCGGACCAGCAGAAGAAGGCCGGCGTGCTGTCCGGTGGTGAGCGCAACCGCCTCAACCTGGCGCTGACCCTCAAGGTGGGCGGCAACCTGATCCTGCTGGACGAGCCGACGAACGACCTCGACACCGAGACGCTCGGCAGCCTGGAGAACGCCCTCGAGGAGTTCCCCGGTTGTGCGGTGGTGATCTCCCACGACCGCTGGTTCCTCGACCGGACCTGCACCCACATCCTCGCGTGGGAGGGCAACGTCACCGAGGGCCAGTGGTACTGGTACGAGGGCAACTTCGAGGGCTACGAGCAGAACAAGGTCGAGCGGCTCGGCCCCGACGCCGCCCGCCCGCACCGGGTCACCCACCGCAAGCTCACCAGGGACTGACCGCAGATGGCCACACCGACCGGCCGGAGCGCCGACACCCGGACCGCGGACGACACCCCGGCGGGGGTCGTGCACCGGGTCCGGATCCCGTTGCGCATCTCCGACTTCGTGGGCATGCACGTCAACAACGTGCGGTTCCAGGAGTTCTCGCAGGACGCCCGCCTGATCTGGTTCCGCGAGAGGTTCGGCGTGCCGGGCTCCCGGGTGCCGATCGCGCTGGCGCGGTGGATGGAGATCGACTTCCGTCGCACCATCGGGATGGGGGTGGCCGAGGTGTGGGTGGACGTCGAGGTGCTCAAGGTGGGCCGAACCTCGTTTACCATGCGCACCTCGATCGGCTCCGAGCCGACGGGCCCCGGGCCGTGCGCGGTGGTCGACACCGTGTTGGTGGTGACCGCTGACGACGAGATCACGACCCTGGAGATCACCCCCGAGGAGCGCGCCGCGCTGCTCGGTGACCGGGAGGAGGCGGTATGAGTTCACGAGGCGGCGCGGTGGACCGCGGCACCTTCCGCTGCACCCTGCAGGTGCGGTGGGCGGACTTCGACCAGTACGGGCACGTCAACAACGTCAAGTACATCGAGTACGCGCAGGAGGCGCGGATCCTCTTCATCCGCAGCCGGTTCGGCCCGTTCGGCCTCGGCAACCTCCCGCAGGTCGTGAGGCGCGTGGAGATCGACCACCTCCGTCCCGTGCTCCGCGACTCGACGTCCGTGGACGTGGAGATCGAGGTCGAGCACGTGGGGACCACCTCGTATCAGATCCGGCAGACCATCTTCGACGCGGCGGGCGAGGTCTGTGCCGCGCTGCGCGTGGTGATGGTGGCGTACGACGCATCCACCTCCACGGCGGTCGAGATCCCGTTGGGGGTGCGGAACGTGCTGGACGCCGCCCACCACCGCACGGCGATCACCGACCACGGGTCAACCGGGTGACCGGACGGTTGGTGCTGGAGACCGGTGGCCCGCTCGGGGTGTCGGGCGAGCCGGGGCGACGCGTGTTCACGGCCGCGATCCCGGTCCGCTGGTCCGACCAGGATCTCTACCACCACGTCAATCACGCGCGGATGATCACCCTCATCGAGGAGGCCCGGATCCCGTGGCTCTTCGAGGAGGGCACACCCACGCTCACCCTCGCCGCCGGCGCGGTCATGACCGACCTCGCGGTGAGGTACCGCGGCCAGATCAAGTACGCCGACGGGCCGATCCGGATCCGCATGTGGTGCGAGAAGGTCGGTGGGGCCATGTTCGTGGCGCGCCACGAGGTCCGCGGGCGCACCACCCCGGACTCGGCGCCCCCCGCCGTCGACTGCACGGCGACGATCGCCGCGTTCGATCTCGCGACCCAGCGCCCTCGGCGGTTCACCCGGGCCGAACGCGACCACCTGCTGGGGTACCGCCACGAGGATCCGACGTGACCCTGCCCGGGGCCGGCGGGGAGATGCTCGCGGTGCCCGAGCCCGCGGACCGCGACGACCTGCGCACTCTCCTGCGGCGCCTGGTGCGGCTGGACGAGGCGACGGTCGTTCGGCTGACCGGCGGCGACGTCGGCCGGATGCGGGTGTGGGCGCGGACGCCGTTCGGCGCGCTGGTGGTCCGCGGGCTGGGTGGGTACTGCCCCGGAGGCGACGTGGTGTGCGGTGCCGACCATCTGCTCACAGAACTCGACCTGCTTCCCCGCGGCGACGCTGAGGGGCGACTCGACCCGGGGATGCCCCTCACCTCGTCCTGGCAGGGACTGCTCCCGCCGGCCGACGGGTTCCAGCCCGTGGAGGACGTCCCGGCGCAGGTCCTGCTCGACCTCACCGAATCCGGCCGCGACGCCGCCCGGGAGAACGCGGGTCCGGCCGGGTTGCCACCGTCGTTGCTCGACCAGGTGGCGCTCACCGTCCGCGCGGAGAGCCCGAACCCGGTGGGCGTGGACATGCGGACCGTGTTCTCGCTGGTGATGTGCGGCTTCGTGCCGGCCAGGGCGGGACGGGCACCGGAGGGCGAGCCGGTCCGGGTGAGCGAACGCGGCGCGTGGCTCCGGCTGGACGCCCGCTACGGCACGGCGTTCCGGCGCACCGACTCGCTGACGCTCGACCCGCGATGACGTCGCCGGGGTTCTCGGTCTCCTGGCCCGGGAGGGGCGAGCCGGAGGTCCCGGGGGAGCAGGGGCCCGCGCCGAGGCTGGTCGAGGTGGTCCGCGACGCGGACGGGCGGGCGTCCGGAGCGGTGCTCGACGGGGACGGGGCCCGGATCGCGGAGGCCTCGGCCGCCCTCGAGGAGGTCGGTCTGGGGCCGACCGGGGCCGCGCAGTTGGTCTACCTCGACCCGCCCTTCAACCGGGGCGGCCGCTTCGACGGGTACCACGACAACATGCCGCGTCTGACGTGGCTGAGCTACATCGAGGCGCGGCTGGTGGTGGCGCGCGACCTCCTCGCGGACACGGGGACCGTCTGGGTCCACCTGGACGATGCCGAGGCCCACCGGGTCCGGTGCGTGCTCGACGAGGTCTTTGGAACGGATGCCTTCATCGCCGATCTCACCGTGGAGAGCAACCCCAAGGGGCGCCAGCTCGACAGGTTCTTCGCCGGGTCCCACGACCGGCTCATGGTCTACGCGCGTGACCCCGGCAGGGTGCGCCTGGCCGGTGGCGTCGCGTCCGCGGTGGACCCCGCAGACTTCCCGCACGTGGGGGAGGACGGGATCAACTTCCGGCTGCTGCCGCTGCGCAACACCAACAAGCGGTTCAACCCGCGCACCACGCCGACCATGACCTACCCGCTCTACGGGGACCCGGGCAGCGGCGCCGTCTCGGTGGATCCCGCGCCCGGCCTGTCCGAGATCCTGCCGGTGTTCGGCGACCTCACCCCCGCGGTGTGGCGGTGGTCCCGGGCCCGGGCCACCGAGAGGGTGGACGAGCTGGTCTGCCGGACGGTCCGGGGCAGGTCGGGTCCGCGGGTCGACGTGTACCAGCGCGACCGGCACGAGGCGGGCCGGATCAAGAAGCTGAAGTCCATCTGGCTGGCCCAGGAGGTGGGGTCGACCGACACGGCCCGGGCGGAGTTGCGGAACGCGGGGGTCGACGGGTTCCGTACCCCCAAGCCGGAGGCGCTGATGCGGCGGATCGTGGAACTGGCGACCGGACCGGACGACCTCGTGGTGGACCTGTTCGCCGGATCCGGGACCACCGCGGTGGCGGCCCACGCGCTGGGGCGCCGGTGGGTGGTGGTGGAGCGCAATCCCGAGACGATCCGGGAGGTCCTCGTTCCCCGGTTGCGGGCTACCGGAGCATGACGCTGCCGCCGTCCACCATGAGCGTCTGCCCGGTCATGTAGGAGGCGTCCTCCGAGGCCAGGAACACCGCCACGCGGCCGATGTCGGACTCCGGGTCGCCGAACCGGCGCATCGGGGTGCCGGCGAGCAACCGCTTCTCGATGCCGGGGTTGGCCTCGATGTAGTTCTCCACGCCCTCGGTCAGCGCGAGCGGCGAGATGATGTTGACGTTGATGCCGTCCAGGGCCCACTCGTTGGCCGCGACTCGGCTGATGCCCCGGATCGCCTCTTTGGCGGCGGCGTACGAACCCTGAGTGGGGTGGCCGTTGATCCCGGCTCCGGAGGCGAAGTTGATCACCGAACCCCCACGCTCGGCCAGGTGGGCGTGGGCGGCCTTCATCAGCCAGAAGGTGGGGTAGAAGCCGGTGCCGAACGACAGGTCCAGCATCTCCTGCGTGGTCTCCAGCAGGGGCGCCTGGCGAGA
>DIAZ01000038.1:19535-27154 GCA_002415925.1 Dietzia sp. UBA5065
TCGACCAGGGCCGCGCCGGCCTCGTCGTTGATGTCCACGGCGAGGACCGACGCGCCCTCCTTGACGAACGCGCGGGTGATGCCCCTGCCGATCCCGCCGGCACCGCCGGTGACGATCGCCGTCTTCTCCGCCAACCTCATGTTTAAGCCCCGTTCCTAGTGTGGTCGTAACCATACTGCGGTGTCCGGCGGCAGGACAGCACCGGTCGGGGGGTGCGACGCGAGGGGGCCGGAGGCGAGCACCACGTCGCCGTCCGGGAGGGGCACGGAGCGGGTGGAGGCGTTGAGCGCGCACACCACGCCGTCCCCGCGACGGAACGCCAGGCACCCGGACGGGGCGCCGTACCAGTCGACCGAGGCGGTGTCCGGTCCGGACCACGCGTGCCGGATCTCGATCGCGGCACGGTACAGCGAGAGCATCGACCCCGGGTCCTCGAGCTGGGGCTCCACGGTGAGGCGGCCCCAGTTCCCCGGCATCGGTAGCCAGGTGTCGGGCGAGGTCGAGAACCCGTACGGGGGTTCGGGTCCCTCCCACGGGATCGGGACCCGACAGTGGTCCCGGCCCATCTCCGCGTGGCCGGAGCGTTCCCAGGTGGGATCGGTCAGCCTGTCGTGGGGGATCGAGAAGTCGCTCGGCAGGCCGAGCTCGGCGCCGTTGTAGAGGAACGCGATCCCCGGGAGTGCCAGCTCGACCAGCAGCATGGCGCGGGCCCGCGCGGTTCCCGGCGCGCCGTTCCCGTATCGGGTCACCTCCCGCACCACATCGTGGTTGGACAGCGCCCACGTCGGCGTCGAGCCGGAGATGCGAGAGGCCTCCAGCGTCGACTCCACCGCCGCCCGGACGGCGCCGGCGTCGAAGGGCGCGCCGGTGAGGGCGAAGTGGAACGCGAAGTGCAGCTCGTCGGCGCGGAGGTAGCGCGCGAACCGGTCGACGGGTCCCACCCAGACCTCGCCGAAGGTGACGGCGCCCGGGTACTCGTCGACGACCGAGCGGATCCGTCGGTGGATGTCGTGGACGCCCGGCCGGTCCCAGCGCGCGTCGCGCGGGTCGACGACGAGCTGGGCCACCTCGAGGTCGTCGGGCAGATCCGCCAGGTCGTCCGGCTTGGCCAGGCCGTGCGCCACGTCGATCCGGAACCCGTCCACGCCCAGGTCCAGCCAGAACCGTAGGGTCCGCTCGAGATCGTCGGCGACGTCGGGGTGCGACCAGTCGAGGTCAGGCTGTTCGGCGGCGAACAGGTGGAGGTACCACTGGCCGGGCGAGCCGTCCGGTTCCGTCACGCGGGTCCACGCGGGCCCGCCGAACACCGAGGGCCAGTTGTTGGGAGGCCGCGAGCCGTCCTCGCCGCGCCCGTCGCGGAAGAAATAGCGGTCCCGTTCGGGGCTACCGGGCCCCGCGGCGAGCGCGGCCGCAAACCACGGGTGCTCGACGCTCGTGTGGTTGGGGACGAGGTCCATGATGAGGACCATGCGGGCGGCGTGCAGTTCCTCGAGCAGCCGGCGCAGCGAGTCGAGGTCACCGAACAGCGGGTCCACCTCCCGCGGGTCCGACACGTCGTAGCCGTGATCGGCGCCGGGCGACAGCATGACGGGGGAGAGCCACACGCCGTCCACCCCGAGCAGTTCCAGGTATCCGACGCGGTCGATCACGCCCTGCAGGTCGCCGCGGCCATCGCCGTCGGAGTCGGCGAAGGAGCGCGGATAGATCTGGTAGAGGACCATGTCCTCCCACGGCCGCGACGCGTGGGCCGGGGGCCTCACGAGCCCTCCGCGGTGTTGACCATCATCGCCGCGGCGCGGGTCATGTAGTCGACCATCGCGGCGCGGTGTTCGTCATCCAGGGTCCCGCTGTCGATCGTGTCCACCGCGGCGAGCATGTGGGTGAGCCACGCGTCGTGGGCGGCGCGGTCCACCGCGTAGGGGTTGTGCCGCATCCGCAGTCGAGGGTGTCCGCGCTGCTCGGAGTAGGTGGTCGGGCCGCCCCAGTACTGCTCCAGGAACATCCGCAGGCGGTCCTCGGCCGGGCCGAGGTCCTCCTCGGGATACATCGGCCGCAGCACCGGGTCGTCGGCCACCCGTCGGTAGAACTCGCGGACCATCGTGCGGAACGTCGCCGCGCCGCCGATCTCGTCGTAGAACGTACTGCTCGTCATGCCCCCATCATGCCCGTGCGCTCCGGGTGGGATGTCCGACCGAGCCGACCGGGGGCTGACGCGGGCATCCGGGTTTCCGTCACGCGTTAGGCGCGCGAAGAGTTCATCGAGGGTGCATCATCGTTGCAGGCGAGGTTCACTGCGGGCCCGGTTGAGCATGGTGCACTGGGCTCGGAGAAGACGAGCGGAGACCATCCATGGGCACAGCGGTGCGCGAGAACCCGGAGGGCCGACAACGGGGTCCACGGCCCCCGGCCCTACTCGAGCGCGTGCCCGGACCGGCCGCTCCGCTGGCCTCCGCGCCCCGCGTACTGCTGCTCAACGCGGGATACGAGGCGCTCACCGCTCTTCCCGCGCGACGGGCGGTGGTGATGCTGCTGGGCGGGAAGGCCGTCGTCGTCCACGACCATCCCACCGAGGTCCTGGTCCGCTCCGTGGGCACGGCGGTGCGCGTCCCCTCGGTGATCATGCTGCGGGAGTACGTGCGGATCCCGTACCGCGCGCAGGTGCCCATGACGCGGGCCGCACTCATGTACCGGGACTCCCACCGGTGCGGGTACTGCAACGCCAAGGCCACGACGGTCGACCACGTGGTCCCCCGCAGTCGCGGCGGGTCCCACGACTGGGAGAACTGCGTGGCCTCCTGCGCCCCCTGCAACCACCGCAAGGCGGACAAGCTGCTCTCGGAGCTCGGCTGGGAGCTGCGAGCGCCCCTGGTCGCCCCGAGGGGCCGCACGTGGCGGCTGGTCTCCCAGCTGCGCGAGATCGGCCCCCACTGGGAGGACTACCTCTACCTCGACGCGGCCTGACACCCGGCCGGCCGGTCACCCCAGCGGCACGACGTAGACCCCGTTCGAGTCGGCGTCGGCGAAGTACAGGGAGCGTCCGTCCTCGGACAGGGCCAACCCCGTCACGCCCGTCCTGCCCGTCTCGAGGACGCGACCGGGCGACCCGTCCCAGCCGAACTCGAGGATCCGGCCGGAGTCGTTGTCGGCGACGAACCACGAGTCGTCGCCGGCGGCGAGGCCGGACGGGCGCGCGGCGGTCCCGGGCGCGACGTCCTCGACGGTGGACTCCCACACGTACGAGTACTCGGCGAGGGTCTCCCGCGGCATGATCCACCGGTCGCCGGCGGCGTCGATCGCGGCACGGTCGCCGTGCTCGGCGACCCAGGTCCGGACGGTGGCCGGGTCGTCGCCGTCCCCGGGGCCGTCCTCGAGGTGGCTCCAGTCGATCACGCCGGGGCCGTGCTCGCCGTGGCCGGCGGGGGAGTCGTTCCAGTTGGCGACCATGACCTCGGCGCGCCCGCTGTCCGGCTGGAACCGGCGGACCACGCCCGCGCCGGTGTCGGAGTAGTACACCCACCCGCCGCGGGTCATCATCCCGCTGGGGACGCCGTCCACGCGCTCGTAGGGCAGGTCGATGTAGCGCCTGGTGGTGCCGTCCCCGTGGAAGCCGTTGCCCTCCTGGTGGTCGCGGTTGAAATCGATCCGGGCCACGTGGCCCGGACCGCTGCACCCGCCCGCCGTGTCGCCGACCCCGCACCCGTCCAGCACGAAGTACCCGTTGACCGAGTCGTGGACGATGCCCGTGCTGAGCGGGTTGCCGTGCAGCATGTCGAGGTGGCTGCCCTGCCGCGGCCAGACGCAGCGGGAGATGGACTCGGACCAGTACTCGACCGGGCACTGGTGCCGGGGGATGTCGTCCGGGGGGTCGTGGCTGAGCCCCGGCTGGGGCCAGTCGTCCAGATAGTCCTTGTTCTGTCCCGCCCGGGCGAACGTGTCGGGGGAGAACAGGGTCGGCCCCATGAAGTTGTTGTTGCGGAAGTGGGCGTCCCGCTCCGGGTTGAGCACGAACTCCATGTCGCGGACCTCGTTGGTGGAGTCGTTCGACACGGCGAAGAACGACCCGTCCTCGTTGAACGCGATCCCCGACGGCCGGGCGGTGAAATGCTCCCCGTACCCGTCCCGCAGGCCCCGGCTGGCCGCCGGATCGGCGAGGTCGATCACGGTGAGCGAGTCGTCGCCGGAGTTGGTCACCCAGAGCTCGGTGGTCCCCGGCCGGAGGGAGAGCGCGCTCGGGGCGTCGAGCGACTCGCCCACCAGGACCGCCTCGGGCACCGGCCCCGGCGGGTCTCCCCCGTCAGGGGAGGGCGTCGCACAGCCGGACGCCACCAGGAGCAGGGCGGTCACCGCAGCGGCGGTGGCCGCTCCCGGGCGGCGGGACCACCGCGAGCGTGCGGAGGAATGAGCGCTGGGCACGGGTTCTCCTGACCGGTCAGGGCCCGCGCGGCGCGCCGACTCTCCTGACCGGTGATTCTGGCACGTGATGCCGGAGGGGCGGACGCGTATCCGCCGAGGATCGCCACCCCGTGTCCGGCAGGCCCGGACTACCCGGATTCGGCGGTGTCGACGGCGCGGGCGGCCAGCGCCCGGATCATGTCCGCGGTCTGCTCCGAGATGATCCGGCGCAGGGCCGCCGGGTGGGAGTCGTCGGCGACGACGGCCCGGAACCGCTCGACACTCCCGGGGTCCACGGCCCACGAGGGGAAGATCCCCTCGGCCACGGTCTGGGCGAGGTCGCCGGGGCGGGCGGCCCAGAGCGCGGTCACGTCGTCCAGGTAGCGCTCGGCCACGCCGGTGAGCAGGTGCTCGTGGCCGGGCAGGTCCAGCCCGAGGAGCGTCGCGCGGACGATCGCGTTGCTCGGCGCGTCCGGCCCGGTCCGCAGGAGCAGTGCCTCGGCCTCCTCCTTGGCGCCGACGGTGGGGCGGGCGGCGCGCGCGGTGGCGGCCCGCCGGGCTCCGCCCGCGGTGTCGTCGGCGGCCAACTCGGCGTCGATCCGGTCGCCGGCCTCGGCGCCGGCCGCGACCAGCGCGGTGAGGACGGTCCAGCGCAGGTCGGTGTCGACGGCCAGGCCGGGCAGCCCCGCCTCGTCGGCGCCCGCGTCGAGGAGCGCCGCCAGCACCCGCCCCTGGTCGGTGCCGATCGGGCAGGCGCACAGCGCGGTGAGGAAGGCGAGCTGGTGATCCGATCCCGCCTCGGCGTCGCGGGCCGCGGCGAGCATCGCCGAGGAGAACCGCGGCCACCCGGTGGCCGCCGCCCAGTCCGGGTCGGCGTACCTCGCCAGCGCGGTCTGCGCCTGCGCCAGGACGCGCTGCACCACACCGATGTGCGACTCGCGCGGAGCGGCCCGCGAGACCACCTCCACGAATCGACGGGCGGGCAGCCGCGCCTCCCTCGTCATCTCCCACAACGCCGACCAGCACAGGGTCCGAGCGAGGGGGTCGGCGATGTCCTCGAGGGAGGCCAGCACGGTGTCCAGGGAGTGCGCGTCGAGCCGCACCGAGCAGTAGGTGAGGTCGTCGTCGTTCGGCAGCACCAGCTCGGGCACGGGGTGCCCGGCCAGGTCGGGGACCGGGGTCCGCGCGTCGTGGACGTC
Organism: Dietzia sp. UBA5065; assembly: GCA_002415925.1. Lineage (GTDB taxonomy): Bacteria > Actinomycetota > Actinomycetes > Mycobacteriales > Mycobacteriaceae > Dietzia. Next base: position 25,127 of record DIAZ01000038.1, read on the forward strand.
CAGCTCGGACCGCGCGGTCCGCACCAGCGCCCCCGAGGCATCACGGCTGTAGAGGCCGACGCCCAATCGGTGGGTGCGCAGCTCCCCGGCGCCCGGGGCGGCCGGGCCCTGGACCACGGTCAGCTCGGAGATGGTTCCGGCGGCCCCGCCCCCGGCCGACGTCGTGATCTCGACCGCGACCGGGTTGATGCCGGTGGTCCGGAGCCACTGGTCGGCCCAGCCGGACAGGTCGCGGCCCGAGGACTTCTCCAGGGCGGACAGCAGGTCGTCGAACTGGGCGTTGCCGAAGGCGTGCTCGGCGAAGTACGCGCGCAGCCCGGCGAGAAACGGCTCGCGACCGACGTAGGCCACGAGCTGCTTGAGGACGGAGGCGCCCTTGGCGTAGGTGATGCCGTCGAAGTTCGCCTCGACCGTCTCCAGGTCCGTCATGTCCGCGGCCACGGGGTGGGTGGAGGGCAGCTGATCCTGACGGTAGGCCCATGACTTCTCCACGTTCGCGAAGGTGGTCCACGCGTCGGTGTACCGGGTGGCGTCCACCTGGGCGAGCACGGAGGCGAAGGTCGCGAACGACTCGTTGAGCCACAGGTCGTCCCACCACCGCATGGTCACCAGGTCCCCGAACCACATGTGGGCCATCTCGTGCAGGATCGTCTCGTTGCGCCGCTCGTAGCGGTAGCCGGTGACCCGGGACCGGAAGACGTAGTCCTCGAGGAAGGTCACCGCGCCGGCGTTCTCCATGGCCCCGGCGTTGAACTCGGGGACGAAGATCTGGTCGTACTTGCCGAACGCGTACGGCAGCCCGAACTCGCGGTGGTAGAAGCCGAAGCCCTCCTTGGTCTCGGCGAACAGGCGGTCGGCGTCCAGGTGCTCGGCCAGCGAGGCCCGGCACAACAGCCGTAGTGGAATGGTGCCGTGCTCGTCGGTGTAGGCGTCCTCCACCACGTGGTAGGGGCCGGCGATGAGGGCGACCAGGTACGTCGACATGATCTCGGTGGGGGCGAAGCGGTGCACCACCCCGCCACCCGCGGCGGGCGACTCCTGCGCCAGCGTGTTGGCCACAACCACCCACGACTCGGGAGCGGTCACCGTGAGCGCATAGCGGGCCTTGAGGTCGGGTTGGTCGAAGCAGGCGAAGACGCGCTTGGCGTCCGCCGTCTCGAACTGCGAGTAGAGGTACACCTGCCCGTCCACCGGGTCGACCATCCGGTGCAGGCCCTCGCCGGTCGTGGTGTACGCCAGGTCGGCGTCCACCACGAGCTCGTTGGTCGACTGGAGGTCGGGGAGCGTCAGCCCGTCCTCGTCGTCGTACCGCTCGTCCTCCCCGGCGGCGACCAGTTCCCGGCCGTTCAGGGTCGCGGACCTGATCCGCGCCGACCGCAGGTCGATGAACGTCTCCGCGCCCGGACGGGCGCAGGAGAAGCGCACCACGGTCCGCGACCGGAACGTCTCCGACCCCGGGCCGCCGCCACCGTCGGTGAGGTCGATGTCCACGTCGTACGACTCCACGTCGAGCACCTCCGAGCGGGCGGCGGCGTCGGCGCGGGTGAGATTGAGGGAGCGCATCGTGGGTGACCTCGGTTCTGGGGGTGGGCTACCGCTCCAGTCCTACCAGCCCCGGTGGTGGCGGTGGGGGTCCGCGACCGGGAAGATGGGGGACATGACATCGACCACGCCGTCCACCGCCCGTTCCGTCGACTTCTGGTTTGACCCGCTGTGCCCGTTCGCGTGGGTGACCAGCCGCTGGATCCTCGAGGTGGAGAAGGTCCGCCACATCGAGCTGACCTGGAACGTCATGAGCCTGTCGGTCCTCAACGACGGCCGCGACCTGCCCGAGGAGTACCTCGAGCTGATGGAGCGTGGCTGGGGGCCGGTCCGCGTGGCGATCGCCGCCGCCCGGCGTCACGGCCAGGAGGCCCTGGGTCCGCTGTACACCGAGCTCGGGACCCGCATCCACGACCAGGGGCGGGGGATCGAGGACCCGACCGTGATCGCCGAGGCGCTCGAGGCGGCGGGCCTGGACGCCGACCT
>DIAZ01000177.1:0-643 GCA_002415925.1 Dietzia sp. UBA5065
GGACGACGTCCCCTCCGACCTCCATGAGGAGGCGGTCTTCGACGCCTTTGTGGCCTGGGCCGCCGATCAGGGCCTCAGTCTGTACCCGGCGCAGGAGGAGGCGGTCCTCGAGGTAGCGGCGGGCAGTCACGTCGTCCTGGCCACCCCGACGGGCTCGGGCAAGTCCCTCGTGGCGCTGGGCGCGCACTTCTCCGCGATGGCCAGGGGGGTCCGCAGCTACTACACCGCCCCGATCAAGGCCCTGGTCAGCGAGAAGTTCTTCGCGCTGTGCACGGTGTTCGGCGCCGAGAACGTGGGGATGCTCACCGGCGACGCGTCGGTGAACCCGCACGCCCCGATCGTCTGTGCCACCGCCGAGATCGTCGCGAACATCGCCCTCCGCGAGGGGGCCGACGCGGACATCGGCCAGGTGGTGATGGACGAGTTCCACTACTACTCGGATCCCGACCGGGGCTGGGCCTGGCAGGTCCCGCTCATCGAGCTGCCCGACACGCAGTTCCTGCTGATGTCCGCCACGCTGGGCGACGTGGACTGGCTGCTCGAGGACCTGCGCCGCCGCACCGGGCGCGAGTCCACCCTCGTCGGCGGCACCGACCGGCCCGTTCCCCTGTCGTTCGAGTACGTCCTCGCCGGGGTGCAGGAG
>DIAZ01000177.1:923-9296 GCA_002415925.1 Dietzia sp. UBA5065
ATCGGCGTCCACCACGCCGGGATGCTCCCCAAGTACCGGCGCCTGGTCGAGCGGCTCGCCCAGGACGGGCTCCTCACGGTCATCTGCGGCACGGACACACTCGGCGTGGGCATCAACGTCCCCATCCGGACGGTGCTGTTCACCGGTCTCACCAAATTCGACGGCCGCCGCCAGCGCGTCCTCAAGTCCCGGGAGTTCCACCAGATCGCCGGCCGCGCCGGGCGTGCCGGGTTCGACACCGAGGGACTGGTGGTGGTGCTGGCCCCCGAGCACGAGGTCGAGAACTCCAAGGCCGCCGCCAAGGTGGCCGCCAACCCCAAGAAGAAGGGCAGGCCCGCCAAGAAGAAGCCCCCGGAGGGCTTCGTCAACTGGTCGCAGGCCACGTTCGACAAGCTCGTCGGGGCGCAGCCCGAACAGCTCACCAGCCGTTTCGAGGTGAGCAACGGCATGCTTCTCAACGTGATCTCGCGCCCCGGGAGCTGCTACGCACACATGCGCCACCTCCTGTTGTCCTCCCACGAGACCCGAGCACGGACCCGACATCACGTCCTTCGGTCGATCGAGCTCTTCCGAGGCCTCGAGACCGCCGGCATCGTCGAGCGGGTCGCGGAGCCCGATTCCGACGGGCGACACGTCCGCCTCACCGTCGACCTCCAGCGGGACTTCGCGCTCAACCAGCCGCTCGCGCCGTTCGCCATCGCGACGATGGAGATCCTCGACCCCGACTCCCCCACCCCGGCGCTGGATCTCGTGTCGGTGATCGAGGCCGTCCTCGACGACCCGAGGCCGATCCTCTACGCCCAACAGCGGGCGGCGCGCGGCGAGGCCATCGGCGCCCTCAAGGCCGATGGGGTGGAGTACTCCGAGCGGATGGAGATCGTCGAGGAGATCTCGTGGCCCAAGCCGCTCGCGGACCTCATCGCCGACGCCTACGACGCGTACCGGGCCGGGCACCCGTGGGTCGCCGGGCTCGAGCCCTCGCCCAAGTCGGTGATCCGGGAGATGGTCGAGCGGGGCATGACGTTCTCCGACCTGGTGTCGGCATACGGTCTCGGCCGTTCCGAGGGGTCGGTCCTGCGTTACCTCACCGACGCCTACCGGGCGCTCCGCCAGACCGTCCCGGCGGACCTGAGGACCGAGGAGTTCGACGACCTCGTGGAGTGGCTGGGGGAACTGGTGCGCCAGGTCGACTCGAGCCTGTTGGACGAGTGGGAACTCCTCACCGACCCCGACGTCTCCCCGGAGCAGGTGGCCGAGCTCGCCTTCGGCCAGTCCTCCGGGGCGACCCGTCCCGTCACCGCCAACCGGCGGGCATTCCGGGTGATGGTCCGCAACGCCATGTTCCGGCGGGTGGAGCTGTTGTCGAGGGACGACATCGACCGGCTGGTCGAACTCGACTCGGACGTGCCCCAGCACCCCGACTGGGACGCGGAGATCGACGCCTACTGGGACGAGTATGACGAGATAGGAGCAGGGCCGCAGGCCCGCGGGCCGGCGCTGTTCTCGGTCACGGAATCGGGTGACGGGCTCGAGCCCGGGACGTGGCGCGTCCGACAGGTCATCGACGACCCCGAGGGCGATCACGGCTGGGCGATCGAGGGCGTGGTGGACCTGGGCGCCAGCGACGAGGCCGGCGAGGTCCGGTTCGCCTCACTGGCCCTGTCCGGCTGATCCCGCCCGGAGCCTGGAACCAGGCGACCGGAAGGGTGACCGTACGATGACCATCGACCATCGACCCGACACCTGGAGGACGACTGTGACCCCCCGCATCCTGTACACGAGGCTCGCGCTGGCGGAGGTGATCACCTGGACCCTGCTGATCCTGGGGATGATCGGCAAGTACGCGTTCGGGCTCGACTGGGCGACGATGGTCGGCGGCAGCATCCACGGGTTCGTGTTCCTCTGTTACTCCGCGACCACGCTCGCGGTGTGGACCGACAAGCGGTGGTCCCCCGCGACCGGCGTGCTCGGGCTGGCCTCCGCCGTCATCCCCTACGCCACGGTCCCCTTCGAGCGGTCGGTCGAGCACCGGGGCCTCCTCGAGGGCCCCTGGCGCCTCGGCCCCGGGGGGGATCAGCCCCGCTCGCTACCCGAGCGGGCCCTGGCGTTCGCCCTCCGATCCCCTGTGGTGGCCCTGCTCGTGGCGCTGGTCGTGATCGCCGTCGTGTTCTCTCTGCTGCTGATGGCCGGGAAGCCCACGGAATGGTTCTCGTGAGTCTGCCCCGCGAGCCGGGTCGTCGCGAGCTGAACAAGGCCGACAAGCAACGCCGGATCCGGGACGCCGCGCGGGACCTGTTCTCCCGCCGCGGGTACTCCTCCATCACCACCCAGGAGGTGGCCGACCTGGCGGAGGTGGGAACGGGAACGCTGTTCCGCTACGCCACGTCCAAGGGCGAACTCCTGTGCATGGTGGCCAACGAGCAACTTCGCGCGATGGTCGACACCGTGCCCGACACCGGCGACCCGGTGGAGGATCTCGTCACACTCTGCGACCCACTGTTCGTCGCGCTCGAGACCCAGCCCGAGAACATCGCCGCCTACCACCGTGAGACCCTGTTCGGTGAGCCGGGTCCGCACCGCGAGGAGGCGCAGCGGATCTTCCGGGACTTGCGCGGGAGCATCGGGGAGATACTCGCGCGGCACTCCGCGGGCGCACCCGGATCCGACCTCGAGGGCCCGGCCCAGACCGTCTTCGACGTCCTGTACATGGGAATCGTGCGGTCGGGAACCGACCGGACGCCGGGTCGCGACCACCGAGCCGACCTTCGACTCCACGTCCGACGGGTGCTCCACGGAGCACTTCCCACCTCCCCCGCGCACACCCCCGACAGCCCCTGAAAGTGGCGGATTCATCACCCCACCGCACCACCCCCCATCACGCCGGGCGACACTGTCGTCATGACCGACCTCCAGGCCACCGCCACCCGCCCGATCAAAGACGCCTCCACCGTGATGGTGGTCCGTGACGCCGACCAGGGACCGGAGGTGTTCGTCGCGCGCCGCGTCCGCGGCATGGCGTTCGCCGGCGGGATGACCGTGTTCCCCGGTGGCGGTGTGGACGCCGCCGACGACGATCCGGACGTCGCCTGGACGGGTCCCGCCCCGGAGTGGTGGGCCGGCCGGTTCGATTGCGATGTCCCGCGGGCCCGCCGCCTGGTGTGTGCGGCGGCGAGGGAGACCTTCGAGGAGTGCGGCGTGCTGCTGGCGGACCACCTCGACGGCTCACCCGTCTCGGACGCCGGCCGGTACCATTCGAGCCGCGCCGACCTCGAAGAGCACCGGCTGACCTTCAGCCGGTTCCTCGCCGACGAGGATCTCTCCCTCGCCGCGGGTCGGCTCCGCCCCTTCGACCACTGGATCACCCCGGCCGTGGAGCCCCGGCGGTACGACACCCGGTTCTTCCTCGCCGCCCTCCCCGAGGGGCAGGAGCCGGACGACCTGACGACCGAGGTCGACCTCACCATGTGGGCCCGCCCGATCGACCTGCTCGAGGATTTCCGTTCGGGACGCTCCATGCTCCTGCCCCCCACGTGGACCCAACTCCGCCTCCTGTCCGAGTTCTCCGACGTCGACTCCGCCCTCGCGTGCGAGCGCGAGATCTCGCCGATCGAACCGGAGATCATCGACGGCGGCGCGGACGGGATCCGGGTGGGCTTCGACGGCTCCGACGAGTACTGGTCGGATTACCAGGCGGGACACGCGCGGACCGGGGACTGATCCCCCGGGAACTCACATCGCGAACCCCGCACGGACGCTGCGGCGCGGTGGTTGACTGCACCCCATGCCGGATTTCGAGTTCGACGTCGACGCGTCGATCGCTGCCGGGTGGGAACGCTTCGCCGCCCGCCTGGCCGACCTCCTGCGTGACCTGGTTCCCGGGGCGACCTTCGACCTGGCCGTGCCGGTCCTCGGAGCACCGTCCACCCGCGCCCCCTACATCCGCTTCACCGCGGCCGGAGACGAGCGGATCCACCTCGAGGTCTCCGGCGGTGGGTCGGAGGATCTCCCCGTCCCGTTGCGCCGGGGCCAGCTCGAGCAGCTGACCTCGCTGGGCTGGGCGGACGGGAGTCCGGAGGCGATCCCGGGGAGCGCTCCCAGCCCGTCCGTCACCCTCCCCGTGTCGCGCGCCTCGGAGGCCGCGCACCTCGTGGCGGGGACCATGGAGCGGGTCTTCGGGATCCCCCACCCCGTGTTCCTCCACGATGTGGCGGGCCCCGACCACACCGACCACGGCGAGGCTGCACGCCCTGTCCAGCAGGACGCGGATTTCCAGCCGCTGCCCATCACCGATCCCGATGAGGCGACACGCGCCGTGGGCGCGGCTCTCGCCGAGGTGTACCAGCGTCGTGTCCAGGCCGACGAGCATGACGTGTTCACCGTCCCCGCCGGATGTGTCGTGCTCTTTGTCAGGGCGCACCGCTCCCTCCCGCTGATCGTCTTCCGGAGCCCGCTCGTCTCGTCGGTGGAGGATGTGTCGGCCGCCGAGACCGAGGTGGCGATCCTCAACCGGGATTCGTTGTGGTGCCGGTATGTGTTCGACGGCAAGACCATCTCCGCCGAGTCCGAGTTCGTCGACCGGGTGTTCGTGCCCGTCAACTTCAAAATCCAGCTCGCCGAGATCTCCGCGGAACTCGACGACATCTACTCGGACCTCGCCCGACGGGTGGCGGGCAAGAGGTGGCGTGACCTGCGCGCCGCCGAGGAGGACCACACGGACGGACAGTAGGATCAGGATCTGCCGGGACGCGCCCGGCCCACGACATCTCCCCAGGAGCGCCACATGCGTCGCGCCGCCCTCGCTGCCGTCCTCGCGGCCGCGGCCGTGTTCACGACCGCCTGCTCGCCGTCGATCTTCGGCGACGACGACACCCGCGGCGTCCCCGCGCCCACAGGCAGCCCCGCCGGACCCCTGCCGTCGTCGCAGCAGTTCGACCGTCCCTTCCCCGTGGCCGGCGACCAGTGGGACGCCACCGTGACCCTGTCCAACCTGCGGATAGTCCCGTCGTCCGGGTACACGGACTCGATCGTGGTGGTGGATGTCCGCGCGGTGCAGGCGTCCGGTCAACCGGTGCTCGGGCCGGCGGACTTCACCGCGTTCGACCCCTCGGGCCGACCCTTCGAGCGGCTGGAGAACCCGACCGGGACGGTGGAGGATCCGCTGGTCCAGTCGGTGATGAGCTTCCCCGGCGAGGAGATCCGCGGAATGGTCGCGTGGAAGATGCCCCGGGGTGAGCGGATCGGTCGAATCGATCTCGTCACACCGAGGACCATCGGCTCGGTCACCGTCACCCGCCAGCCGGTCGACCCGATGGCCTCGTGACCTCGCCCTCGAGATAGACCCAGCGCCCGCCCCGGCGCTCGAAGGTCGATCGTTCGCGAATGGACGACGGCCCGTCGGGACCGCGGAAGGCGGCCTCGAACTCCACCGCGCCGGTGGCGTCGTCCACTCCTCCGGACACCACGTCGAGGATGGTGAGACCGGTCCAGTCGACGTCGTCCACCTCGACCGTGGAGGGCCTGGTCCGCGGGTGCCACGTCCGCCAGAGGTGTTCCTCGCTGCCGAGGACGAAGGCCGTGTACCTCGAGCGCATGAGTTGCTCGGCCGTCGCCGCCGGGACGCCGTCGGCCACGAGTGGCCCGCAGCACGTGGCGAACCCGGTTCCACTGCCACACGGGCACTCGGTCATGTCCGGCTCCGTCCTGGTCGGGGTCCACACAGGCTACCGGCCGTCACCTCCACTCACGGAGCGTGCCGGCGCGGACTATCCTGGGCCCCGACATGTCGAGTTTCCTGCGTTCCCTCTCCCGCCGACAGGCCGATTCCGGCATCGCACCGCTCCGCGTGCGGTCCTGCCGTGACCTGTGCGAGTGGACCCGAACCCCGGTCCAGCGCCGTGGGGAGCAGATGTTCGCGTGCCGCGGATGCGGGTCGCAGTGGGTTCCGAGTGAGCACTGGACCCCGCGCGACGCCAGCGGCGCGATCCCCCCCGCGGTGCTGGAGATCGTCAAGGGCGAGGACTGAGCCCGCGCCGGACGCCCCGGTGCCTCTATATGCTGGGCGGATGACCAGCACCCCTCAGCCTGTCCCCTCCGCAGTCGGTTCCGCGACGGTCGACGCGGTCCTGCGTCGCTCCGCGGCGCGATACCCCGACCGAACCGCTCTGACCTTCGACGACCGTCGGTGGACCTATGCGGCGCTCGACTCCGCGGTCGACCGGGTGGCCGCGATGCTCCTCGGCCTCGGCCTCGACGCCGGCACCCGGGTCGCGGCGTACGGCGTCAACTCGGACGCTTACCTCATCGCCTTCCTCGCCACCTCCCGGGCCGGGTTCACCCACGTTCCGGTGAACTACGCCCTCACCGGGGGCGAGCTCGAGTACCTGCTGGCGGACTCCGGCGCCACCCTCGTCCTGGTCGACCCCGCCCAGGCGCCCACCCTGGACAAGGTCCTCGCGACCATGCCCCGGCTGCGGTCTCTCGCACTGCTCCCCGGCTCCGGTGAGCCCGCCGGGGGGACGATCCTGGGCTCCGCGCTCGACCAGACCCCGCCCGCGCCCGTGGACTCCCCCTCGACCGGCGGTGACCTGGCCCAGCTCCTCTACACCTCGGGGACGACCTCGCGCCCCAAGGGCGCGATGATGACGCATGCCGCGCTGGTCCACGAGTACGTGAGCTGCATCCTCACCCTGGACCTCACCGCCGACGACGAGCCGCTGGTGACCATGCCGCTCTATCATTCCGCCGCGATGCACGTCTTTGCACTGCCCTACCTGTCCCTGGGCGCGACGGTGCACCTCATGGCGGCTCCCGACGTCCCGGAGATCCTCCGCAGGGTCGAGGCGGACAAGATCGGGTCCCTCTTCCTGGCCCCCACGGTGTGGGTCCCGTTGGCCTCCCACCCGGACCTCGACACGCGCGATCTCTCGAGCCTGAGGAAGGCGCAGTACGGCGCGTCGATCATGCCGGTGACGGTCCTGCAGCGACTGCGTGGCAAGTACCCCGATCTGGGCTTCTACAACTGCTTCGGCCAGTCCGAGATCGGCCCTCTCGCCTGTGTCCTGCGCCCCGAGGAGCACGACGCCCGTCCGGCCAGCGCCGGTCGGTCCGTGTTCTTCGTCGAGGCCCGCGTTGTCGACGAGAGCGGCGCCGACGTCGCGGACGGCGAACGGGGCGAGATCGTCTACCGCTCTCCCCAGCTGTGCGCGGGTTACTGGAACAAGCCCGAGGCCACGGCCGAGGCGTTCCGGGACGGGTGGTTCCACTCGGGTGACCTGGTGATCCGTGACGCCGAGGGGTTCATCGAGGTGGTCGACCGCATCAAGGACGTGATCAACACCGGCGGCGTCCTCGTGGCGTCCCGTGAGGTCGAGGACGCGGTCTACCAGGACGTGCGCGTCGCGGAGGTCGCCGTGATCGGCACCCCGGACGAGAAGTGGATCGAGGCCGTCACGGCGATCGTCGTCCTCAAGGAGGGCGCCGACGTGACGGAGGAGGAGATCATCAGCGGCACGCGGGCCCACCTCGCGCCGTTCAAGGTGCCCAAGCGAGTCGTGTTCGTGGACGAACTGCCGAGGAACCAGTCCGGCAAGCTCCTCAAGCGCGAACTTCGCCAGGGCTGACGCCCCCGGCGCAGCGCGGCGTCCCACCCAGCGGTCACGGCGGCCAACGGGTGGGACGCGGCCTGTCCCGGCGGCGAGGCGTGCCCTACCCTTGCGCCAAGTGACGTCGCTCACACCCGGGCGGCGCGTGTGCGGCACGGGAGGTCGACATGGGCAAGCTCGAGGGAAGGGTCGCGTTCATCACCGGCGCGGCGAAGGGCCAGGGTCGGAGCCACGCGCTCCGGCTCGCCGCCGAGGGCGCGGACATCATCGGGGTGGACATCTCCACACAGGTGGCCACGTGCCCCTATCCGACCGCCACCGCTGAGGATCTCGCGGAGACCGCGCGTCAGGTCGAGGCCCTCGGGCGCCGGTTCGTCGGCGCGGAGGCGGATGTCCGTGACCTCGACGCCCTCGGTGCCGCGGTGGACAAGGGCGTGGCCGAGCTGGGCAGGTTGGACATCGTGTGCGCGAACGCCGGGATCGCCAGCTTCGCCCCCGGCGCCGACATGTCCGAGGAGATGTGGGAGGAGATGGTGGGGATCAACCTCTCGGGGGTATGGCGCACGTGCCGGGTCGCCATACCCCACCTCATCGCCTCCGGAGGCGGATCGATCGTCATGACCAGCTCACTCGCGGGCCTCAAGGGACTGGCGGGTATCGCCCACTACGCCTCCGCCAAGCACGGCATGCTCGGCCTGATGAAGGTGCTGGCGGTGGAATACGGCGGGCAGGGGATCAGGGTCAACGCGGTGCACCCGACCAACGTCGACAC
>DIAZ01000177.1:9486-38095 GCA_002415925.1 Dietzia sp. UBA5065
GTCCCGTGGGTGGAGTCGATCGACATCTCCAACGCGGTGGCGTTCCTGGTCTCCGACGAGGCCCGCTACATCACCGGCGTGTCCCTCCCGGTCGACGCGGGAGCCGCCATCAAGTGACGGCCCACGGCGTGCCCCACTCCGCGAGCCTGCCGGGGCCGCCAGGGCCGCCGGGGCCGCCGGGACCGTGCGGTCAGGGTGCGGTCAGCCCAGGCGAGCGAGGACTTCCCTCGCGACCACGTCGGGGACCTGCTCCGGGAGCCAGTGCCCCCTCCCCGCGAGCGGGACGAACCGGTAGTCCGCCGTCACCCAGTCGGCGGTCGACTCCGCACCCGACCGCGCGACCGCCATGTCGTCCTCACCCCACAGGTACGTCGTGGGCACCGAGACCTCGGGGAGGTCGTACCGGCGCATGGCGCGATACCAGTTGAGTGCCCCCGTCAGTCCCGCACGGTCGCCGACCAGGGCGAGGTGCCTGTCCACCACGCCGTCCGACACCTCCCCACCGAACATCGCACGCAGGCGGCGGGCGTCCCCGTCGAGGAGGACGTCCTCCGCCTTCCCCTCCTGGCGGAAGAGGGTGAAGTACACCGATCTCGCCTGCTGATCAGGGTCTGTCGACAGTGCCTCCGTGAACGCCGCGAGGTGCGGGATGGACACCGCGGTGAGTGTTGCCACCCGATCCGGATGATGGGCTGCCAACCACCAGGCGACGGACGCACCCCAGTCGTGACCCAGCAGGTGGACCCTCTCCAGACCGAGATGGTCGACCACTGCCAGCGCGTCCGCGGCCAGGTGCTCGATAGCGTAGGCCTCGACGCGGTCGGGGCGGGCGCCCGGCGAGTACCCCCGCTGCGCCGGGGCGATCACGCGGATCCCCTGGGCGGCGAGGAGGCCGGCGACGGATTCCCACTCCCACGGCGATTCGGGGAAACCGTGGAGCGCCAGAACGGTGTCCCGCGCGTCTCCCTCCGGCTCCCAAGCGAGGACGTCGAGCCGGCCGACCGGGACGTCGACGGTGTACTCCCGTGGTTCCATGCCCGGACCCTATACGGTCCCGCCCGTCACCACGGTCGGCTTCCGGGAGGGCTCTGGGCCGAGGACCCCGAGGGGACGACCCGTGTCCGCCGCTCGTGCCACTCACGCACGAGCCACATCTCCACCACGAGCGGATCGACGGCGGCGACGTCCGCCCACCCTGCCACCACGTCGAGGTACCGCTGATAGCGGCGTGGGGTCATCCGGGCGAACGACTCGACCTCGGTCCACCCCGCGTGGACCAGGCTCGCGATACCTGCCGGGTCCACCGGCACGATGCTCTGCTCGGACCACGCCATGCCCAGCGAGGACAGGTACAGGGAGGCGAGCGGGAATCCGAGATCCGGCACCCCCCTGCCCGCGCATCCGTGCGGAGCACCGTTACGCAGCAGGTTCATCGCCTCCGCGGGGGCGTCGAGCCAATCCACCACGTCGTGGAGGACCAGCGGATAGCCGTGCGTGGAGAGGGACCGCCAGGCCTGACGATCCCGCTCCGGTACCCGGAAATCCGGGAGCCCGCGTCGGATCCCGGAGCGCAGTGGGTGGCCGGCAAGCCATGCTGCACACATGTAGAGCGCGACCACCGACTCCTCGAGACTGCCGCGAGCCCTCCGTCCCGCCGCCCACAGATCGCTCCTGCGGAGGAAGCCGGAGCCGGTCTCCACCCGCCCGCCGTCGGGGCCACCCGCGACCAGGCGTAGGTCGACCCCGCGCTCGGCCAACCGGATGTTCCACAGGTCGAGGTCGATCTCCACGTACTCGTCGGCCACGAGGACGCCAGGGGGTTGGGCGCGGCACCAGTCGAGGCAGGCCGCGGGGAGGGCGGGGACGGGGCGGGGTCCGGTCGTCGTCATGCCCAGCACGGTCTCATGCGGGTACGACAACGCCGGCTCGCCCGTGGATCAGTCCTCCGCGAACGCCTCGAGGGGCGGGCAGGAGCAGACCAGGTTGCGGTCCCCGTACGCGCCGTCGATCCGGCGCACGGCGGGCCACACCTTGGGCCGCCACGACGCCCCGAGCGGGTACGCCGCCACGCTCCGCGGGTAGGCGTGCCCCCACTCGTCGGCCGAGACGCTCTCCGCGGTGTGCGGGGCGCCGCGGAGGGGGTTGTCCTCCACCGTCCACTCCCCCGCGCCCACCCGGTCGATCTCCGTGCGGATGGCAATCATCGCGTCACAGAACGAGTCGAGCTCGGCCAGGTCCTCGCTCTCCGTGGGCTCCACCATGAGGGTGTTGGGCACCGGGAAGCTCATCGTGGGGGCGTGGAAGCCGTAGTCCGCCAGCCGCTTGGCCACGTCGTCGATCGAGATCCCCACGGAGTCGATGAGCGGGCGCAGGTCGAGGATGCACTCGTGCGCCACCCAGCCGCCGTCTCCCGAGTACAGCACCGGGTAGTGCTCGCCGATCCGGCGGGCGAGGTAGTTGGCGCTCGCGATGGCGGTGAGCGTGGCCCGCCGCAGTCCGTCGGCCCCCATCATCCGGACGTACGCCCAGGTGATGGGCAGGATCGAGGCGGAACCGAAGGCCGCGGCGGACACCACGCCGCCCGAGCCCAGGCCGTCCTCGTGGGGATGGCCGGGAAGGAACTCACGGAGATGCTCGGCCACGGCGACCGGGCCCACCCCGGGACCCCCACCGCCGTGCGGGATGCAGAACGTCTTGTGCAGGTTGAGGTGACTGACATCGCCACCGAACCGACCCGGACGGGCGACCCCCACGAGGGCGTTCAGGTTGGCACCGTCGATGTACACCTGGCCACCCGCGTCGTGGACGATCGCGCAGATCTCCTCGATGTCGTGCTCGAACACACCGTGCGTGGACGGGTAGGTGATCATGATCGCCGCGAGCTCCGCGGCGTGCGTGGAGACCTTGGTCCGGAGGTCGTCGACGTCCACGTCACCGTTGGGACGGCAGGCCACCACGACGACCTTCATCCCGGCCATGACGGCCGAGGCGGCGTTGGTCCCGTGGGCCGAGGACGGGATCAGACAGACCGTCCGGTTCTCCTCGCCGCGGGACCGGTGGTAGGCGCGGATCGCGAGCAGTCCCGCGTACTCACCCTGGCTGCCGGCGTTGGGCTGCAGGCTGACCGCGGCGTAGCCCGTGATGTCCACCAGCCACTTCTCGACGTCGGCCACCAGTGACCGGATACCGCCGGTCTGCGCGGCCGGGGCGAACGGGTGGAGTCGGTTGAACTCCGGCCAGGTGATGGGTTCCATCTCCGTGGTGGCGTTGAGCTTCATGGTGCACGAGCCCAGCGGGATCATGGTCCGGTCGAGCGCCATGTCCTTGTCCGAGAGCGCCCGCAGGTACCGGAGCATCGCGGTCTCGGTGCGGTACCGGACAAACGCCTCGTGCTGCAGGTACTCGCTGGTGCGATCACCGTAGGTGGGGTCCACGAGGATCTCGAGAGCCCCGGTGTCGGCGATGTCCTCGATCCGACCGCCGAACGCCTCGAGCACCAGCGAGACGTGGACACCGGTGGTCGCCTCGTCACAGGCGATGGACACGGTGTCGTCGTCGACCTTCCACAGGTTGACGCCGCGCTCGGCCGCCGCGGCGAGCACCCGGTCGGCGTCGCCGGGAACCCGGGCGAGAACGGTGTCGAAGAAGTCCGCGTGGACCACCTGCACGCCCGCGGCGACGAGACCGTCGGCCAGGACCGCCGCGTGGGCGTGGACGCGCCGGGCGATGGCCGCCAGGCCCGACGCGCCGTGGTAGGAGGCGTACATCGCCGCGAGGACGGCGAGCAGGACCTGCGCGGTGCAGATGTTGGACGTGGCCTTGTCCCGGCGGATGTGCTGCTCACGAGTCTGCAGGGCGAGGCGGTAGGCGACGCGGCCGTCCGCGTCCGTCGACACGCCGACCAGACGTCCGGGCAGGTTGCGGGCGTGGGCCGTGCGGCAGGCGAGGAAGCCGGCGTGGGGTCCGCCGAAGCCCATCGGGACGCCGAACCGCTGCGTGGTGCCGAAACACGCGTCGGCGCCCTTCTCCCCCGCCGGGGTGTGGACGGTCGCGGCCAACAAGTCCACACCGGCGGCCACCATGACGCCCCGCTCGTGGCACTCGTCGATCAGCCTCGACACGTCGGCCACGCGGCCGGACGCGCCCGGCGTCTGCACGAGCGCGCCGAAGAACTCGCCCTCCGGCAGGCCCCCGTCGACGAGGTTCGTGGTGACCAGCTCGATGCCGAGCGGCTCGGCGCGGGTGGCGAGGATCGCCGCGGTCTGGGGGAAGACGTCGACGTCGACGGCGAAGCGGGGGCTCTTCGACGTCCGGTTGGACCGACGCAGCATGGTCATGGCCTCGGCCGCCGCGGTGCCCTCGTCCAGCATGGAGGCGTTGGCCATGTCCATGCCGGTGAGGTCGGAGACCATGGTCTGGAAGTTGAGCAGCGCCTCGAGCCGACCCTGGCTGATCTCCGGCTGGTACGGGGTGTAGCCGGTGTACCAGGCCGGGCTCTCGATGATGTTGCGGATGAGCACCGGCGGGGTGAGGGTGTCGTAGTAGCCCTGACCGATCATCGAGACCGCCACGGTGTTGCGGTTCGCGAGCTCCCGGAGAGCGTCCAGGGTCTCGGCCTCCGACAGCGGTTCGGGGAGCGCGTCGATCCCCGCCGCCCGACCATCCCGATCCAGCTCGTCGACGATCACCGACGGAAAGGCCTGCTCGGCGAGTTCGTCGAGCGACCTCACCCCGATCGTCTCCAGGATCCGGGCCAGGCCGTCGGCGTCGGGTCCCAGATGGCGGGCGACGAACTCGCCTCCGGTCCGTGCGGTGTGCGGGGTCGTCGTCACAGGTGCTCCTCGAAGGGCGGGGCCACCCGGACGGGCGGCCTGCGGGCCGGTGCTACCCTCTCCGCTCTGTCCCCTGCCGGCTCGATGCCGGCGCCTGAGAGATTCGCCGGGCCCGTAACGGACCCTGCTTTCCCCGTGGGCGGGTGGTCGATTCCACCGCTCTCCAGAGGCGTTAAGCGACTGCACGGTCCGGGTGCCTGAGAGATTCTCGGAGAGGAGTTGCTCCTTCGGCGCCCGCGGCAGTTGCCGCGGGGCTCTCCCGTGAGTCGCGTGAACGCAGGACCGAGTCTAGACGACCGGCGTCGATCAACCCGTTCGCCGCGAGGCGCGGGCGCGCCGACGGGCCGCCAGTTCGTCCTCCATGGGTTCGATGATGTCCTCCACCGAGACGGTTTCGGCGGGGAACTCCGAGATCGATCCCGCGAGCTCGCGCATCGCGCCGCCGATCCCGATGCCGAACACACCCTGACCACCCTGGAGGAGGTCGAACACCTCCTCCTTGGACGTGCACTCGAACACCGTCCGACCGTCCGAGAAGAGGGTGATCGTGGCGAGGTCCTTGACGCCCCGGGACCGGATCTGCTCCACGGCCTTGCGGATGTTCTGAAGGGAGATGCCGGTGTCCAGGAGCTGCTTGACGATCTTCAGGACGAGAATGTCCTTGAACGAGTAGAGGCGCTGACTGCCGGACCCTGCCGCGTTGCGGATCGACGGCACCACGAGATCGGTCCGGGCCCAGTAGTCGAGCTGCCGGTAGGTGATCCCCGCGATCTGGCACGCGATCGGCACCCGGTACCCGCTGGTGCCGTCCGGGATCCCGTCATCGGGGAACAGCCCCGGATGCACTTCGTCGAACGTGGCCTGCGTGGCCTCGTCGGCGCCTCCGAGGAGACCCTCCGTGTGCATGCCGGCGGAGGACGACTCCGGATCCCGGGTGTGGTCGGCCACGATTGCTCCCTCAGGCTGTGGGGTACCGCCATGATCATGGCGGCGCAGTATCGGGCTGGTCAGCCCGACTCCCGAACGCGTGAACACCATCGGTGTAGTTCACTGGGGCCAACGCTAGGCCGCCGGAGGTCGACGATCAATAGGACACGCGGTAAACCTCAACCTCAAGTTGAACTTTAGGCATGGTCCTGACCTGCGCACTGGTGCTGATGTGTCCCGTGGTGACAGGGAACCTCCAGGTCAGACGGTCAGGAGGTGGAGGCGTCCGGTCGCTCCGGGTCGTCCCCGCCACCGAGGAAATCATCCGGGCTCACCTGGTCGAGAAACTCGCGGAAGGCCTCGACCTCCTCCTCGCCCTGCTCCACCAGCGAGATGCCGACCTCGTCGAGCACCTCGCGACTGACCAGCACGGGGGACGACGTGCGGAGCGCCACCGCCACGGCATCGGAGGGTCGCGCCGAGACCCGCTTGCCCTCGAAGACGAGTTCGGCGAGGAACGTCCCCTCCGACACGCCCACGATCTCCACCTGCTCGAGCGGGTGGGAGAAGGTCTCCAGGAGCGTGGCCACGAGGTCGTGCGTCAACGGCCTGCCCGGTCGCACCCCCTGCTGCTGCAGGCTGATCGCCGCGGCCTCGGCCGCCCCGATCCAGATCGGCACGTACCGACCCCCGTCTTTCTCGTGCAGGATCAGCACGGGGGCGTACTCCGGTTCCTCGAAGCGGATGCCCACCACATCGACCTCACGCATGTTCTTTCCCATGTCCTCCGCCTCTCGCACGGGCCCAGCCTAACCCTGATCGACGGCCGGGCGAGCGGGTCAGGGTTCCAGCGCGTGCCGAACCGCCACGGTGACGAGCGTGGAATGGAGGGCGACCGAGAGCGCCGCGATCTCCCGCGCGAGTTCGGCCGCGCGGTCTCGCGCATCCGCATCCCCCTGACGCGCGACGGGCCCGGCGATCTGGGTGATGAGACCCGTCTGACGATCGGCCGCGGTCCGGAACCCCCGGAGGTGCCGCACGTCGACACCGTGGGCGGCAAGGTCGCGGGCGGTCCTCGCGACCAGCACCGCCTCCGGGTCGTAGAACCCCCCCGGGCCGGCCACGATGAGACCGGCGTCCACCAGGGAGTCGACGAGATCCGCCTCGACCCCGGAGTTCTCGATCACGGTCTCACGGGTCAGCCTCAGGACCGTGTCGCTGCGGAAGTCGTCCGGAGCCGAGCCCGGAACGCTCTCCGCTCCCGACCGTGGGAGCAGGGCCGTGGTGGACCCGTCGGCGATCGCCGAATCGAGAGCGTCGAGTTCCTCCCTGATCACCTTCAGCGGCAGGTAGCGGTCACGCTGCGCGGTGAGCACGTAGCGCAGCCGCTCACGGTCCCCGGGACTGAACCGTCGGTAGCCGCTGGCGGTCCGCTCCGGGGTGACCAGACCTTCGTTCTCGAGGAACCGGACCTTCGACACCGTGAGGTCCGGGAACTCCGCGACCAGGAGTGCGATGACGCCGCCGATGGACAGGTGCCCATCGTGCGCGGCGCCGTGTCCGGCGGCGGTCACTGCCCGGGCGTACCCGTCAGGAATACCAGACGGAACTTGCCGATCTGGACCTCGTCGCCGTTCGACAACGACGCCGAGTCCACGGGCTCGCGATTGACGTAGGTGCCGTTGAGCGAACCGACGTCCACGACCGTGAAGGTCCCGCTCTCGCTGCGGAACTCCGCGTGCCGACGACTCACGGTGACGTCGTCGAGGAAGATGTCACTGTCCGGGTGCCGACCGGCCGACGTGGTGGCCTGGTCCAGGAGGAAACGGGAACCGGCGTTGGGGCCCCGCTTGACCACCAGGAGGGCCTGACCCTCCGGCAGACCCTCAACACCGGTGACGGTCGACTCCGACTGGGCCGCCTGCTGATCGGACTCGTTGAGAAGCTCCGCACGGAACACCGAGGTGGTCTCGGCGGTCGCCTCGGGCATGTTCTTGTTCTCGGTCACGTTTCGTCTCTCCTCGTCCGAGCCCAACGAGGGGCTCACCGTGCGGTGCAATGATTCTATGCCGGACCGCCCACCCGCGGGCGGGGCGGGCGGGCCCGATCAGCCCTCCGTGATCTTCGCGTACCCGTCGGAGTCCAACGTCTGCTCGAGCTGTGCCTCGAGATCGTCGACATCCGAGATCTCCAGGACGACGATCCACCCCTCACCGTACGGATCGGAGTTGACGAGCTCCGGCGAGGTCTCCAAGGCGGTGTTGGCCTCGACGATCTTCCCGCTCAACGGCGCGTACAGGTCGGAGACGCTCTTCGGCGACTCGACCTCGCCGAAGGGTTCTCCCGACTCCGTCTCACCACCCACGTCCGGGAGCTGCACGAACACGATGTCGCCGAGCTTCGACTGCGCGTAGTCGGTGATGCCGATGCGGACCCGCGTGTCCGACACCCGTTCCACCCACTCGTGCTCATCGGTGTACCGGAGCTGGTCGGGGATGTTCTGATCGCTCACTGGCGTGCCCTTCTCGCGTGGATCACTTCCGATTCCACCTGGCGACATTACACACCGTCCCGGTGACCTGCGGCAGTCGATCCGGTGCGCTCCGGGGATACGGCTCGCGCGACCCTCCACGCCTGCCACAGGTAGACGGCTCCACTCCAGGTGTACAGCCCCACGCCCCAGTACAGACACGCCTGCCCCAGAATGCGGAGCCCCTCACCGCCGAGCACCCCCGCGTGCCCGGCCAGGAGAAGCGGCAGCGACCAGAACAGCGCGAACGTGGCGGCCTTGCCGAGATAGGTGACCTCGGGCTCGATCCCTCGCCTGCGATACAGCGGCAGGGTCCCCACCAGCAGCGCGTCACGCGCCAGCAGCATCACGACGATCCACACGGGGATGTACCCGGCCACGGCGAACGCCACCGGCACCGAGGCCACCAGGACACGGTCGGCGATCGGGTCGAGCCGTTCTCCCCAGGTCGACCGCATGTTCCACAGTCGCGCGATCTTGCCGTCGAGCCAGTCCGAGACCACCAGTGCGCCGAGGATCCACAGGGCGAGCGTCGGGTCCTCCCACACGAGGATGCTCACGATGAGGACCGGGATCAGCGCGATGCGACCCAACGAGATGACATTGGGAAGGGTCCAGAAGCGGTCGCTGACCTCGGGATCCCCCGGACGCGGTTCGGGCCCGAGCCCCGGCGGGACCGCGGCCGAGAGGTGACCGTCGCGTGGCGGCGGAATCCGGGCGCCGAGGACCTTGCCCTCGCCCGTCCGCCATTCCCGGAGGTCGGTCTCGCGCCTGCCCTCACGCGCAGCGTTCATCGGAAGGTGGACATCATCCCCGAGAAGACGTTGCCCCCCGCCGCCATCGGGTTGTCGTGGACCATGTACGTCCACGTCGAGGTGGGCCGCGCCATCGCGTTGGCCGCCAGGTCGACTCCGGAGTCGGTGAACTCGATCTCAGCGAACGTCGCCTCGGACTCCGCGACGGCGTCCGCGGCGAGATCGCGGAAATGGTCGATCGCGATGCGGTGGAACTCGTCCAGGGGGTTCTCCCTCCCCAGCGCCCGGAGGTGGATCGACTCACGCACGTCGTTCATCGTCTCCAGGTGACGGGCCCAGCCCCGGTCCAGGTGCCAGAGCATGATCTCCCGGCACCCCTGGACCACCGCGTCGCGGCCGTGGGCCTCCACGAGGGCCGCACTCCTCTCGGGGTCATGGGCGGTGAGCTCCTCGAACGCCTTCTCGGTGCGTAGCAGCGCCCCCCGGCGCCGGGCCAGGATGTCCCGCTGCTCGGCGAGGAGCCGGCTGTAGCGCCACGTGTTGGAGTGGATCGCCAGCATCTCGCCCTCGGTGACCCGCTGTGCGTGGTCGACCGCGTCACGACCACGGTTGCCCTTGAGCAGTCCACTCATCCTGTCGTGCGCGTCGGGGATCTTCTCCGGCTCCAGGGCCGAGGTGACGACGGGGTCGTCCATCGCCGCGAAGAACACCGAGCTCCCGGGGTCCCCCTGGCGTCCCGCCCGCCCGCGCAGCTGGTTGTCGAGCCGCTCCGTCCGGTGCCGGCCCGTGCCCACCACGTGCAGACCTCCGAGCTCGACCACCTCGTCGCGGCGAGCCTCGTCGGACCCCCCGAGCCGGATGTCGGTGCCCCGGCCCGCCATCTGGGTCGAGACGGTCACATTGCCCACGTCGCCCGCCTCGGCGATGATCGCCGCCTCCTCCTCGTCGTTCTTGGCATTGAGGACCACGCACGCGACGCCCTTCTCCGACAGCCGCGCCGCCAGGTCCTCGGACTCGGCCACGTCGTGGGTCCCGACGAGCACCGGTTGGCCCGTCGCGTGGATCCGCGCGATGTGCTCGACCAGTGCCCGTGTCTTGCTGTCGGTGTCGATGTAGGTGCGGTCGGCCTCGTCCACACGGATGGTCGGGGTGTTGGGCTCGATCTGGGACACTCCGAGTGAGTAGAACTCACGAAGCTGCGCCCCCGCGGCGAGCGCGGTGCCCGTCATCCCGCACACCCGGTCGTACCTGCCGATGAACGCCTGCACCGTGATGCTGTCGAGAATCTGCCCGGCTTCGGACACCGTGACACCCTCCTTGGCCTCGACGGCCGCCTGGAGTCCGTCCGGCCACCTCTGGAGCTCCGCGACGCGTCCGCGGGAGGCGTTGACGAGCTGGACCCGTCCGTCGCGGACGATGTAGTCCACGTCCCGACGGAGCAGGAAGCAGGCGTGGAGCGCCACGTTGACCTGGACCAGCGTCGTCCCCACGTGGTCGGCGTCGTACAGGTCGCCGATGCCGAGTTCGTTCTCGATCGCCTCCGCACCGTCGTCGGTGAGGAAGATGTTGCGCTTGTCCGAGTCGGTCTCGTAGTGCCGCCCCGGACGCAGCTTCCGGACCGCCGAGAGGATCTCGCCCGTGGGGGCCTCGCCGGAGGTCGATCCGGCCAGGACCAGGGGCACCAGCGCCTCGTCGACCAGCACCGAATCCGCCTCGTCCACCAGCGCAACGTCCGTTGTGGGCGCGATGAGGTCCGCCGGATCGGTGACCAACTGCTCCCGGAGGACGTCGAACCCTATCTCGGACACCGACCCGTAGGTGATGTCGCACGAGTACGCGACCCGACGCTCCTCACGGGTCGACGACTCCGTGACATGACCGACGGTCAGCCCGAGGAGTTCGAACATGGGCCCCATCCACCGGGCGTCCCGGGCTGCCAGGTAGTCGTTGACGGAGATGATGTGGACCGTGTGTCCCTGGAGGGCGTAACCCGCCGCGGCGATCGCACCCGAGAGCGTCTTGCCCTCGCCCGTCGCCATCTCCACCACATCGCCCGCGAACATGCGCAGCGCTCCCTGGAGTTGCACATCGAACGGCCTCATGTCGACAGCCCGGGAGGCCGCCTCCCGGGCCAGCGCGAGGAACCTGGCGAGATCCTCGGCGGAATCCCCGAAGAGCTGCAGGTCGTGTGCCGCGTCGGCGAACTCGTCGTCGTCTATCCCCCCGGCCCAGTCGTCGAACCCGTGGGACGCCTCGACCGCGCTCTGCGCGCGCGAGGTGTCCCGGCCTTGGGTGGAGCCCATGAGCTTCCAGAAGCGGTTGGCGAATCCCACGCGTGGAGTCCTTCCCGGTGACGATCAGATGGTCCCACCGTACGCAGGGGGGAACGCCACCGGCGGCGCACCCCACCGGCGGCGGTGCTAGCGGTCGGGGTCCAGCTGGCCGCGCAACCTGCGCATCGCGTCGGTCGAGAGCATCCGATCCCCCGCCCGGGCCGCCAGGTGCTCGGCAGCGAGGTCCGCAGGGGTGGGGGCATAGGCACCGGACGGCGGTCGCACCCCGTTCTCGCGGGCGATGTCGTCGACCCTCGCGGCCTCGGACACCGCGAGGGCGGCACGGGCCTCCACGGACTCGACGAGCTCGCGGAACGCCACCGCCCGCTCGATCACCTCGGCCCACACTCCGTCGATGGCCTCCCCCATCCCCGTGAGCGTGGTGAATCCGTCCCGCGCGGGCGGGACGCCCGCGGCGGCGGCCGCCTCGCGGAGCCTGCAGAGATCGCCCGCGAGCCCGACTACCTCGTTCTCCGGGTCGAACTGCAGCCGGACCTCCTCCACCGATCGGCCGCCGCGGGCGTAGGCCCGCAGCAGCCTGTCGTACAGCCCACCGACCTCCATGATCATCGCGGTGTACATCTCCGGGATCCGGCGGCGATCCGCCCTGATCTGGGGCAGCGACGGCAGGGATTGGACGACCGACTGGACACGCGGGGGCAGGACGACCCTCCCCATCTCCCGCTGACCGTAGGCCGCGGCCGCCGTTCCCAGCTCGGCGAGGGTCCGGGGCACGAGAGGCACCGGGGCCATGGTGGGCGTGGACGCGAGGGCGTCGAAGAGCCGTCCGCGATCGTCCGTGTCCAGATGCACGCCGCGCCGGCGATCGACCCGGATGTCCTTGATGCGGAAGGCGAAGACGCCGGCGCCCCGGGTGAAGCCTGTCCGCAGGAGGAGGTACCGACGGTCGAGGTCGGCCAGGCGGGTCCTCAGCGCCATCCGGAGCACCGACGGGACCGGGGTCGCGATGATCCGACGAAGGTCGTGACGCTGCTCTTCGATGATCCGGATCTGGTTGAACCCCCCGACGGTGGGGAACGCCATGTTCTGGTGCAGGCGGGTGAGCACGACGTCCGTGATCCTCGGCTCCACCAGACCGCACGCCACCAGCAGTGCCGAGCGGTCGGACAACTCCGCGACCGGGACGTCCCCCACTCCCCTGCACATCCGGTCGACATCGGACACGATCCGTTCCCGGGCCGTCCGCGGCGTGCGCTCGTCAACCATGCGCCTCTCCTCGCCCCGCGCCCCGTGGGCGCGTCAAGTGTCACGGGTCTACCTCACCGGATACAACGGTGGGCCCAGGCCCCGTGTTCCCTGCGTCCACAGGAGGGGTCGCAGGTCACACTCTCAGGCTTCGAGGTGCTTCTTCAAGCCGTTCACCGTGTTGTCGACCAGACCCTTGATCACGCGTCGACGGAGAAGCCCCGGAATGGGGAGATTGTGGTGGATGGTCAGTCGGAACGAGACCGAGGTCGAACCCGGACCGGTCTCCACGAGGTCGTACCGCCCCTCCTGCCCGGTCTGCAGACGCCCCTCGACCATCGACCAGTCCATCCCGTCGTCACGGTGTTCGTAGGACAGGACGTAGGCGTCGGTGCCGACCGTGGCCGAGGCCTTGAACCGGGCGGTGGCGGGAAGCCCGTCGTCCTCGTACACCTCGAGGACCTCGGCTTCCAGGATCTCCGGGACCCACTCGGGCTGGCCCTCGAGGTCGCGGATCGTGTCGAGGACGGTGGACAACGGCGCGGCGATCTCCACCGTCCGATGCGCGGTATCAGTGGGCATCTCAGGCCTTCCCGTAGTAGCCGAGCCGGAGCAGCTCGGTGAGTTCGGCGATCAGCGGCATGCGTGGATTGGTGCGGTTGCTCAGGTCCTGGAAGGCGGTCATCGCCAACTCCGGCAGCGCCGCGAGGAACACCTCTTCGGGGATGCCCAGCTCGGCGAGCGTCCGTGGCATGTCCAATCGGCGCAGGAGGCCGTCCACGCCGTCGAAGAGCCTGCCGCGACTCTCCTCGGGCTCGCGTCCGCCGAACACCACGCGGCCGAGCTGGGCGTACTTGTCCGGGGCGATATAGGCCGAGTACCCGGGGGCCGGCATGAACTTGGTCGGGAGGCTCGCGTTGTACCTGAGGACGTGGGGAAGGAAGACGCCGTTCGCCCGACCGTGCGCGATGCCGAACCGGGCGCCGACCGCGTGTGCGAGGGCGTGGTTGGTCCCGACGAACGCATTGGAGAACGCGAGGCCGGCGAGCGTGGCGGCGTTGGACATGTCCGTCCGCGCGTCGAGGTCGTCCGGGTTGTCGTAGGCGCGCGGGAGAGCGTCGAAGATCAGCCGCGCGGCCTGCACGCAGAACGCGTCGGTGAACGGCGAGGCGAAGATCGACGCCGCCGCCTCCAGCGCATGGGTCAGGGCGTCCACGCCGGTGTCGACGGTCAGGGTGCGGGGCATGGACAGGGTGAGCACGGGATCCACGATCGCCATGTCCGGCACCAGCGAGTAGTCGACCAGCGTCTCCTTGCGGTCACCCACGGTGAGCACCGCGGCGGGCGACACCTCCGACCCGGTACCCGAGGTCGTGGGAACGGCCACCAGACGCAACGTGTGCGGATCCTGCGGGTACTGGGCCATCCGTTTGCGGGGATCGAGGAACGGCAGAGCGAGCTCCTCGAGGCTGACCTCGGGATGCTCGTAGAAGAGCCTGATCGCCTTGGCCGCGTCGATCACCGAGCCGCCGCCGATCGCGATGAGCAGGTCCGGTCGTGACTCCCTGAGCAGATCGACACCGCGGTGGATGGTGGCCTCGTCCGGCTCGGGCTCCACCTCGCTGAACACCCTCAGCCGCTCCACCTGGAGGTGGCGCCTCAACTCGTCGACGACGCCCCGCTGCTCACTCAGCACGTCGGTGATCACCACCACGCTCGTGCAGGGCACCTCGCGCAGGTTCTCCAACGCGCCGGCGTTGAAGAACGTGTTGGCGGGCACACGGAACCACTGGGGCGGCGTGCGACGGTGGGACACCGTCTTGATGTTGAGAAGTTGCATGTAGTTGACGTTCTCCGTCGTGCTCGATCCCCCCCACGTTCCGCAGCCGAGAGAGAAGGTGGGCGTGAGGTTGTTGTAGATACCGCCGAGCGCGCCGACGGCGGTGGGGGCGTTGACCAGGATCCGGCCGGTTCTGACGGCCAGCCCGTACGCGTCGATGACACCGGGGTCCCGGGCGTAGATCGCCGAGGTGTGGCCGAGTCCCCCGTGCTCGGTCACCAGGACGGCGGCGTCGATCCCGTGACGCTCATCCGGGGATCTCACCAGCCCCAGGACGGGCATGAGCTTCTCCTGGACGAGCGGGTGCGAGGCGAGTTCCCCGAGGTCGGACGGGAGCTCGGCCAACAGGATCTTGGTCGCGGGATCGACGGCGATGCCGGCCCGCGCGGCCAGCTCGGGTGCCTGCTGCCCCAACGCCTCGGGATTCACCCTGTCGCCGCACCCGAACGCGAAGTCGGCCAAGGTCCGGGCCTCGTCCGGAGAGAGCAGATGTGCGCCCATGCGCCGGAATTCGGCCACCGTCTCGTCGTAGATCGGGTCGTCGATGATGCAGGTCTGCTCCGCGGGGCAGATGACGGAGGCGTCGAAGGTCTTGGAGATCAGGGTGTCCACCACGGCCCCCTTGATGTCGGCCGTGCGGTGGAGGTAGACGGGCGCGTTGCCGGGCCCCACTCCGAGCGCGGGTTTGCCGGCGGAGTTGGCCAGGCTGACGATCTTCTGACCGCCGGTCACCCAGATGAAGTCGACGTCGGGATGCGCGAAGAGGTAGTGGGTGACCTCGTGCTCGGCCTGGGGCAGCACCTGCAGCGCACCCGGAGGCATCCCGGCCGCCTCCGCGGCCTCCCGCAGGATCTCGACCGTCCGCTCACACGAGCGCACGGCCATGGGCGACGGGCGGAAGATCACCGCGTTGCGGGTCTTGGCCGCGACGATGGCCTTGTAGAGCACGGTCGAGGTGGGGTTGGTGACCGGGGTGATCGCCAGGACCACGCCGATCGGCTCGGCGATGCGCTCGATGTTGCGCGGGATGTCCTCCTCGATCACGCCCACGGACTTCTTGTCCCGGAGGTAGTCGTAGAGAAACTCGGTGGCCACGTAGTTCTTGACCACCTTGTCCTCGAACACACCGAAACCGGTCTCCTCGATGGCGGTGGCGGCGAGCTCCCCCGCCGCCCGGATACCCGCCCGAGCCATGGCCTCGACGATCGCGTCGACCTGCTGCTGGTCGAACCGCCGGAACGCCTCGGCCGCACCGACGGCGTCGGCGACGGCGGAGTCGACCACGGCCGTGTCGATTCCCGACCACTCGTCGGCGTCTCGGCGGATCTCGGTGTCGTGGGTATCGGTCATGGAGCCCCCTGGTCACGGCGTCGGCGGCGCCACTGGGCCGCCCGATTGGTGATCCGACCGTACCCCCGTGAGAGAGTCCTCACCGGGTAATCGCCTCCGCGCTATCCGGAATACCCGGAATACACAGACGAAGGGGTGCCGGTCCCACGGACCGGCACCCCTTCGTCGGACGCTCTACTTCTTGGAGCCGACCAGATCCTGCACGGCGCTCGCCAGAGCGGCGAACTCGTCCTGCTTCCGGGCGATGTACTCCAGAGCCTTCACGCCGGTGGCGACCACCTCGCTGCCCAACTCCCCGACGTCGTGGAACTCCTCGGTCACGTTCCCGGCGAGCCCACCCTCCAGCGCCAGCCGCCCGACCAGGTCGAGCTTGCTGACCCCCGCGCCCTCGCCGAAGTCGACATCGTCGAGGTCCACCCAGACGATGTTCGGCCTGGTGGTCGATTCGAAGACGTAGCGCTTGTTGGTGAGGTCGAGCACCACCTGCCAGATCGTCTGCGACGCGTCCGGCTTGCCGGGCTCGGGCGTCCGGAACGGCTGCGCCGCGTTCCGGATGATGCTGAACATCGCGGCGATCGCGTCGAGCTGCGATTTCGGCTGGACCTGGTGCTCGACGTAGAACGAGGCGCGGGCGAACCTGTCGCTCGCCAGGGTGGAGCCCGGCAACTGCTTGTCTCCGCCGAGTCCCTCGATCTGCTTGACCAGCTCCAGCTGCTTGTCGAACGTCGGGGAATTGGTCATGACCTTGTAGTCACGGCTGTGGTAGACGTCGGGCTTGCCCCCGGTGTACTCGATGATCGCCGAGTCGCCTGACGCATCGTTGATCGCGAGATGCAGCGTCGGCACGAGGTGGCCCGTCGGGTCGAACAACTGGGCGATCTCCACCTGGGAGTCGACCGTCCACTGGACCGCCTCCGCCACGGTTGCGAAGTTGTCCAGGTAGTACTGCAGCCAGACCGACTGGCTGAGCTGGGTGGCCGACGGCTCGGGCTTGCCGTAGTCGGACTCCGCGAGCCACAGGATGTGTCCGGCGAAGCCGGCTTCGTTCATCCCGTCGGTGGCGATGAGGTCGAAGGCGGTGGCGACGATGCTTCCGTACTTCGACTTCCAGGCGAGCGCGCCCTCGACCCCGTCGGTCCGTTCGATCCCGCGGGGGAACTTCCAGAGATTGGTGAGGAGATCCATGTGGAAATCCATGTTCCGGCCGACGATGACCGAACCGGCGGCGTCAGGCCAGACAACGCGTGTACACATATGAAGCCAACTTCCCTTCGATGTTCTTTATGTCCAGGCACCTACGGTGGTGCTGTGGTGGGCGTACTGAGCAGGTCGGTTACACGGCCATCTCGTCCGCGAGGGCGGCTCGACGGTTCCACGCCAACTGAGGAAGTGCGATCGCCGATGCCACGAAGAAGCAGATCGCGCCGACGAGAGTGCCCCAATTGGCCACCGATGCGTCGGCCAGGGAGCCGTCGGAGAGGATGAACGCCCCCACGGCGGAGATACCGAACGCCACGCATCCGATCATGTTGATGTGCGAACCCCACCATTCCGACCGGCCGGGTTCCCAGAGCCTTCCCCGCTCCCGGTAGAAGGCGACGTAGACGAATGCCGCGCTGACGAGGAACGCCACGGACCCACCGGCGTCGGGGTTCCACACCAGCCGTTCCTCGGCGGCCACGGTCCGCGCGGACAGGGCCGCACTGGTGCTGACGTTGAACAGGATCGTGCCCACGCTCTGGATGGCGGCCGCCAGCCACACCGCCCGGAACATCGTGCCGGTCCCGTAGTCGACCTCGGTCGTCGAGGCGCCGCTCAGGACGAACTGCATCAGACCGGCCGCGGTGAAGAACCAGGCGCCGACGAAGCAGAGGATGTTGGTGAGGTTGGACGAGCCCAGGTCCCAGATCCCGACCGCTGTCCCCACCGCGAACAAGGTCGAGCCGATCATGAAGGAGACACTCTGCTTGGTGAGAGTGGGCGCCAGGAACGGGCTCTGCCGGCGAGAAGAGGTCCCGGCCGGGGATCTGGTCATCAAGTGGGAACCTTCCTGAGAATGCGGGCCATGGTGCTCCGGGGAGCCCCGGCCGGTGAGGACGTGAACGACCCTGTCGCCCTCACCGCCGGGCCTCCCGCAGAACTCAGTGCGCGAAGGAGGTGCGCTGCCGCTCGCGCGGGATCGGGGCGTCGAGGTTCTCGAGGAAGTCGACTTCCTCCACGATCGCGGCCAGGAGCAGCTCGGCCAGGTCACGACTGAGTCCGAGCCTCACCACGATCCGCTGCACGACGAGGTCGGACATGTCGTCGGGCATGGGGTAGGCGGGAACCTGCCAGCCACGCATCCGCAACCGGTCCGCGAGGTCGTAGAGGTCCCAGTTGCGGTCACCGCTCTTGAGCTTCCACGCGAAGACCGGGATGGTATCGCCCTTGCTCACCAGCTCGAACGGCTCCATCGCACCGATCTTCGAGGACAGGAACGTCGCGACGTCGATCGACCCCTGCTGAACCGCCCGGTACCCCTCCCGTCCCAGCCGCAGGAACTGGTAGTACTGCAGCAGGACCTGGGCGCCGGAGCGCGAGAAGTTCAGCGCCAGGGTGGGCATGTCCCCACCGAGGTAGCTGACGTGGAAGATCAGGCTCTCCGGGCAGACAGCCTTCGTCCGCCACACGACCCACCCCACGCCGGGGTAGACCAGGCCGTACTTGTGCCCGGACGTGCTGATCGAGTTGACCCGATCGACCTTGAAATCCCATTCCAAATCGGGCTGGCAGAACGGTGCGACCATCGCGCCCGACGCCCCGTCCACATGGATCTTGACGTCGAGCCCCGTCGACGCCTGGATCTCGTCCAGCTTCTCCGCGATCTCCTTCACCGGCTCGTACAGGCCGGTGTAGGTCTGGCCGAGGATCGCGACGACGCCGATCGTGTTCTCGTCGACGTACTTCTCGAGCTCGAAGCCGTCGAGCACGAGGTGCTCCTCGGTGACGGGCACGTAGCGCGCCTCGACGTCCCAGTAGTTGCAGAACTTCTCCCAGACCACCTGGACGCCGGCCGAGAGGATGAGGTTCGGCTTCTCGGTGGACTTACCCTCCGCGCGGCGACGCTCCTGCCACAACCGCTTGAGGGCCAGGCCGCCGAGCATGCACGCCTCGGACGAGCCGACCGTCGAGGTCCCGATGGTGTCGTCCGTGTCCGGGACGTTCCACAGATCGGCGAGGATCCGCCAGCAGCGGTCCTCGATCGCGGCCGTGGCCGGGTACTCGTCCTTGTCGATCATGTTCTTGTCGGCCGTCTCGGCGTAGATCTTCTGGGCGTTCTCGTCCATCCACGTCGAGACGAAGGTCGCGAGGTTGAGCCGCGAGTTCCCGTCGAGCATCGCCTCGTCATGGACGATCTGATACGCCGTGTCGCCCGCCATCATGGACTCGGGCAGCTCGAACTTCGGCAGGGTCGTGGCCTCGCCCGGCCGCGCGAACACCGGGTTGATGCCCAGCTGGGCCTCGTCCGACTGCTCCACGGAATAGCGATATCTCTCAGACACAGGGGCCTCGTTTCTCTGGATGTGGTGGAAAGGGTTGGTGTGGTTTGGGGAGGAGCGTCACACCTCGACCGGCGGGTAGGGCCGGTCTGTGGTGTCGTGACGATTCCTGCGGGCTGCCCGGGGGGACGCGGCGGGGAACGCCACGGTGAGCCCCACGATCACCGCGACCGCGGTGGTGAACCGGTTACCGCCACCCCGCGCGGATCCTGCCGGCTCGCCCTGGTCGAGCCGATGGGTCGCGGAGTCCGCGGGATCCCTGCCTGGGGGTGAGGTGTCAACTCGGGCTGTTCCTTCCACTCGATCCCGAGGCTCCACCTCGTGATCGGCCGTCGCGCCCGGTTCCGGACACCCGGCATCCGGTACCGGATGCTTCCCCGCCACCAAAAACGAATCCTATTGCCAAGAGAAGCTTATCCGCGTCGGCACCCGTCAGGAGTGGGGCGGAGGTGCCGGTCACACCGGTTTGACGCCGCGTCAGGTGCGCAAACGCGCCCGAGCGGCGCGCGGAGAAGTCCCCCCGGGGGGCGCCGGCGGGGGGATCACACGCGGCACCCCCGGACACGACGAAGCCCCGGCGGAATCGATTCCGCCGGGGCTATCTGGTCGGGCTGACAGGATTCGAACCTGCGACCCCTTGACCCCCAGTCAAGTGCGCTACCAAGCTGCGCCACAGCCCGCCCGTCTCCGCGACTCGCGCGGCGACTGGATCAGACTAGCGCACGCCGGTGGAGGCACTCCAATCGGCAGGTCACTTGCGCACCCGCCGCTCCTTGACGCGCACGTTCACACGGACGGGAGAACCGTCGAAGCCGAAGGTCTCGCGCAGGCGCCGCTCGAGGAACCGACGGTAGCCCGCCTCGAGGAACCCGGTGGAGAAGAACACGAACGTGGGCGGCCGGGTGGTGGCCTGCGTGCAGAACCGGATGCGGGGCAGTCGCCCGCCGCGCATCGGTGGTGGGGTCGCGGCCACGACCTCCGCCATCCACGTGTTGAGCGGTCCGGTGGGGATGCGCTTGTCCCACGACTCCAGCGCGGCGTCCATCGCCGGGACCAGCTTGGCGAGCGCGCGCCCTGTCGTCGCGGAGATGTTGACCCGGTGCGCCCAGCTCAGGATCTTCGACAGCTCCCTGTCGATCTCCTTGTCCAGGTCGTACCGCCGGTCCTCGTCCACGAGGTCCCACTTGTTGAACGCGATCACCAGTGCGCGCCCTGCGTCGGCGACCATCGAGATGACCCGCAGGTCCTGCTCGGTGATCGGCTCGGACGCGTCCAGGAGCAGGACCACCACCTCGGCGGCCTCGATGGCACCCCGGGTCCGGAGTGAGGCGTAGTACTCGTGCCCGTAGGCCTGGTTGACCTTGCGTCGCAGTCCGGCGGTGTCCACGAACCGCCACTCCCGCCCTCCGAGCTCGACGAGCGAGTCCACGGGGTCGACGGTGGTGCCGGCCACGTTGTCGACCACCGACCGCTCCTCCCCGGTGAGCTTGTTGAGCAGGCTCGACTTGCCCACGTTGGGCTTGCCGACCAGCGCCACCCGCCGCGGCGCCTCGGTGGTCTCGCGCATCCTCGCCTTGGTCGGCAACTGCCGGAGGATCTCGTCGAGCAGGTCGGCGGTCCCGCGGCCGTGGGCGGCGGAGATCGCGTAGGGCTGATCCAGGCCGAGCCCCCAGAACTCGGCCGCCTCCAGTTCCGCCTTGTCGCTGTCCACCTTGTTGACCGCGAGGATCACGGGCGTGGCGGCGCGGCGCAGGCTCCTGGCCACCGTCTCGTCGGCGGCGGTGATGCCGACGGTCCCGTCGCACACCAGGACGATGAGGTCGGCGGTACCCATGGCGATCTCGGCCTGCTGCGCGATGGACCGGTGCAGCCCCTTTGCGTCCTGCTCCCACCCTCCGGTGTCCTGCACCATGAAGGTCCGGCCGTTCCACAGCGCCTCGTAGGAGACGCGGTCGCGGGTCACGCCGGGGACGTCCTCCACCACCGCCTCGCGGCGTCCGATGATGCGGTTGACCAGGGTGGATTTGCCCACGTTGGGGCGGCCGACGATCGCCACGGTGGGCAGGATCTCCACGCCGTCGACCTCGGCACCGATCTCGTCGGCCCACTCGTCGGCCACGGCGTCCCAGTCGGTGTCGTCGTTCCAGCCGTCCTCGACGGTCTCCTCGCCGGGCCCGGTGGGCAGGTCGAAGTCGGGATGTCCCTCGGTGGTCGCCATCATGCGTTCCCTTCTGCGGTGTCGCTGCGCGACGCGTCGGTGCTGTCGGCGAGTGCGACCAGCCGGTCGAGCACCTCGTCGAGGGTGAGGGTCGAGGTGTCGACCACTGTGGCGTCGGCGGCCGGCCGGAGAGGACTCGCCGCACGCGTGGAGTCCTTGCGGTCCCGCTCGATCACGGCGGCCAGCACCTCGGCGTAGTCGGCGTCCCGGCCCGCCGCCAGGTCCTGCTCCGTGCGGCGGCGGGCCCGGATCTCCGGGCTCGCCGTGAGGTAGACCTTCACCTCGGCGTCCGGGAGCACGACGGTGCCGATGTCGCGCCCCTCGAGCACGACGGTGCCGCCGCCCGAGGCCAGGCGCCGCTGCACCCCCACCAGGGTGGCCCGGACCTCCGGCACGGCGGAGACCGCCGAGACGGCGCCGGTGACGCGGGCGGAGCGGATCTCCTCGCTCACGTCCTCGCCACCCAGCAGGATCCTCTCGGAGCCCGCATCGGTCCCGATCTCCATCGGCAGGTCCGCCGAGGCCGCGATGACCGCCGCGGAGTCGTCCGGGTCCACCCCGGCGCGCAGCACCTGCAGGGTGGCCACGCGGTACATGGCCCCGGTGTCGAGGTAGGCCCCGCCGAGGCGCTCGGCGAGCAACCGCGCGAGCGTGGACTTGCCGGTACCGGCGGGACCGTCGATGGCGATCCGGCGCGTCGGCGTGGACGAGCTCACAGGCCCACCGCCCCGTACAGGTCCGAGACCTCTTTGCGGTTGAGCTTGCGGAAGGTCCCCGCGCGCTGGTCACCCAGGGCGACCGCACCGAACCGGATCCGCACGAGCGACTCGACGGGGTGACCGACCTCGTCGAGGAGCCGACGCACGATGTGCTTGCGCCCCTCGTGGAGCACGACCTTGACCAACGAACGCCCCTCGTGGACGTCGACGATCGAGAACTGGTCGACCTTGGCCGGGCCGTCCTCCAGCTCCACCCCGTCACGGAGCCTCCTGCCCACGCCCTTGCCCACCACCCCGGTCACGGTGGCCATGTACGTCTTGGACACCTCGTAGGACGGGTGCATCAGGCGGTGGGAGAGCTCGCCGTCGTTGGTCACCAGGAGCAGGCCCTCCGTGTCGGCGTCCAACCGCCCCACGTGGAAGAGCCGCTGCCCGGAATCGACCCGGTCCGCGACGAGGTCTCCCACGCAGGGCCGACCCCTCTCGTCGGACATGGTGGTGTGGTAGCCGCGGGGCTTGTTCAGGGCGAGGTAGACCAGGTCGTCGTCGAGCACGATCCGGGTGCCGTCGACGCGGATCACGGCGGTGGCGGGGTCGACCTTGATCCCCATCTCGCGCACGATCTTCCCGTTGACCTCCACCCGCCCGCGGGCGATGAGGTCCTCCGAGGCCCGGCGGGAGGCGATTCCGGCCTGGGCCAGGATCTTCTGGAGGCGGACCGGTGCGCCGTCTCGGCCAGCGGACTCTGTCATGGGTTCGTCACATCTCTTCGTCGTCGTCAGGAGTGGGGTCGGGCGCGGTGTTCCTGCGCCGCCCCACGGGTATCCGCGGATCGTCCGCGGGATCGTCGCTCATCTCGTCGACCAGGTCGACGTCCGGCAGCAGCGGAGCGATGTCCGGGAGCTCGTCGAGCGACGTGAGCCCCAATCTTTCCAGAAATAGCTCCGTGGTCCTATACAGCATGCCCCCGGTGTCCGGGTCGGTGCCGCATTCCACCGTCAGGCCGCGGGCCACGAGGGTCCGCATGACGCCGTCCACGTTGACCCCACGGACCGCCGCGATCCGCGAGCGGGTGACCGGCTGGCGGTAGGCGATCACCGCGAGGGTCTCGAGAGCGGCCCGCGTGAGCGTGGAGCGGGTCCCGTCGGTGAGGAGCCGTTCGACATAGGGGGCGAGCTCTCGACGGGTGTAGAGCCGCCACCCCTCGTCGGTCCGGCGCAGGTCGATTCCGCTGCCCGCCGCGGTGAGATCGTCCCGCCATCCCCGCAGCTCGGCGCCGACCTCCCCGGCCGTCGACCCGGCCGCCGCCGCCAGCGCCCCCTCGCCGGTCGGCTGGTCCACGACCAGCAGGAGCGCCTCCAGCCTGGCCCGCAACGGTGGTTCTGAGGGCTCTGCCGCCTCGTCGTCGTCCCCGATCGGTCCCACACCGCCCCCGTCGCCGTTCACGTCGTCGCCCGTCCTCACGTCCATTCGTCCCTTCCGCGCGTCACCTCGGTGGCGTCCTCGCCGGTCCAGCTCACCAACAGGTCGCCGAGCGCCTCGTCCTGGGCGAGCGACACGGCGCGCGCCCTGTACAACTCCAGGAGCGCGAGGAACCTGGCGACGACGACGAGGGAGTCGTCGCACCCGGAGACCAGCTCCCGGAAATCCACCCAGTGGCCCCTGCCCCGGAACCTCAAGAGCTCGAGGACGCGGCCGGCCTGCTCGGGAACCGAGACGACGGGGGCGTGGACGTGCCCCACCCCCACCTCCTCCAGCGGCCGGGGCCGGAAGGCCACCGCGGCGATGGTGGCGAACTGCCCGGGGTCCACGCCCAGGTCGACCTCGGGCAACAGATCGAGGAACTCGTCGTCCGGGCCCGCCGTCCGCGGGAACGAGTGCCGGGCGGTCCGGTCGAGCTCGGCGAAGAGTTCCGCCACCCGGCGGAACGCCCGGAACTGCAGGAGCCTGGCGAAGAGCATGTCCCGGGCCTGCAACAGGGCCAGGTCCTCGGGATCCTGCACCTCGCCGGATGGCACGAGCCGCGCGGTCTTGAGGTCGAGCAACGTCGCGGCCACCACCAGGAACTCGGTCACCTCCTCGAGGTCGGCCCCCTCCCCCAGCTGGCGGGTGTGGGCGATGAACTCGTCGGTGACGGCGTGGATGGCCACCTCGGTCACGTCGAGCCGCCGGGAGTCGATCAGCTTGAGGAGCAGGTCGAACGGGCCGGTGAAGTTGGTCAGGTGGACGGTGAACGCCCGCGAATCCGGCACCTCGTCCACGGGAGTGCTCACCTGCCGCGCTGGATGACCTCGCGAGCGAGCGCGCGGTAGGCCTGCGCACCCGCCGACCTGGGCGCCCACGTGGTGATGGGCTCACCGGCGACGGTGGTCTCGGGGAACCTCACCGTGCGGGTGACGAGGGTGTCGAACACCTTGTCCCCGAACACCTCCACCACCCGGCTGAGCACGTCGCGCGCATGGACGGTACGGCGGTCGAACATGGTGATGAGGATTCCGGTGAGGTGCAGGCGCGGGTTGATGCGGTCGCGCACCTTCTCGATCGTGTCCGTCAGCAGCGCCAGCCCGCGCAGGGAGAAGTACTCGCACTCCATCGGGATGAGCACCCCGTCCGAGCAGGCCAGCGCGTTGACGGTGAGGAGCCCCAGGGACGGCTGGCAGTCGATCAGGACGTAGTCGTACCGGTCCAGCACCGGGTACAGGGCGCGACCGAGTGCCTGCTCCCGCCCGACCTCGTTGACCAGCTGGATCTCCGCCGCCGACAGGTCGATGTTGGCGGGGATGAGGTCCACGCCCTCGACCCGGGTCCGGACCAGGACCTCCTCGGTGGAGACCGTGTTGTCCACCAGGAGGTTGTACACGGTCATGTCGAGCTGGTGGTGGGGTATGCCGAGCCCGGCCGACAGCGCACCCTGCGGGTCGAGGTCCACCACCAGGACCCTCCGGCCGTACTCTGCCAGGGCTGCGGCCAGGTTGATCGTGCTGGTGGTCTTGCCGACGCCACCCTTCTGGTTGCACATCGACAGGACGGTGGCCGGCCCGTGGGTGGACAGGGGCTGCGGCTCGGGGATCGCGGAGAATCCTCCGCCGGCCGCCGGGTCGTCGGCTCCCAGGAGTTCCGCGCGGGAGAACAACGCGGGATCCATCACCCCAGTGTCCTTCGCCACCCGCGTCTCCCTTCGCCGCCGTTTCGCCCGTCAGGGCCGTACCCCCGGTCACGTTACCGTGCCCGGGGGTGACACTCCGTCCAGACCTCGCGCAGCGTGTCGACGGTGACGAGGGTGTACACCTGCGTCGTGGTGACCGAGGCGTGCCCGAGCAGCTCCTGGACCACCCGGATGTCCGCCCCTCCGTCGAGGAGATGGGTGGCGAAGGAGTGCCGGAACGAGTGCGGCGAGACGTCCGAGCCCACTCCCGCGCGCCCGGCCGCGACGCCGACCACGTTCCACAGGGTCTGGCGCGTGATCCGGCCCCCGCGGGTGTTGAGGAACAACGCCGGGCCCCCGCGGATCGCCAGCGCGGGGCGGGCCCGCACGAGATACGCGCCGACCGCGTCGCACGCCGGGCGGCCGACCGGGACCACCCGTTCCTTGCCTCCCTTGCCGCGGAGGATGACCGTGCCGCCCTCGGGATGGTCGAGGCCGTCGAGGTCGTCCACGTCCAGACCGACGAGTTCGGCCGCCCGCGCCCCGGTGGCGTAGAGGAGTTCGAGCATCGCGCGATCGCGGAGTCTGCCCGGGTCCGTGTCGACGTCGGAGCCGCCGGCCGCCTCGATCACCGAGACCATCTGGTCCACCGGCAGCGCCCTGGGAAGCCGCCGGGGCGGGCGCGGCGGGGTGACGGACGCCGCCGCGTCGACAGCGGTGATGCCGTCCCTGGTGGAGAACCGGTGCAGGCCGCGCACGGCGGCGAGTGCCCTGGCGACCGACCCGGGCGCGAGCGCCCGCCGACCGGTGTCGGGATCCGCCGTGGCGAGGCGGGCCCGGAACCCCTCGACGTGGGACTCGGTCACCGCGCCGAGGTCGCCGATCCCCGATTCCGCGAGGTAGTCGCGGTATTTCTCGAGGTCACGCCGGTACGCGGCGAGCGTGTGGACCGAGGCGCCCCTCTCGACGGCGAGGTGGTCGAGATAGCCACGGATCTGGGTCGCGGCGCCGCCGACCGACGTCATCGTGGCGGGGCCCCGTCAGGACCGGGCGATCGCCTCGCGCGCGGCGAGGATCCCGGCCACGGCGATGCCGTTGACGATCCGGCCGTCGAGCACGGCGTCCACGGCCTCGGCGAAGGGCATCCGCACCACCTCCATGTCGGCCTCCTCGTGTTCCGCGGCGGGGCGGGCGACCTCTCGGAGCCCGGTGGCCAGGAACACGTGGACCCGCTCGGTGCAGAATCCCGGCGACGGGACGATCGAGATCACCGGCCGCCAGGACTCCGCCTCGAGTCCGGTCTCCTCGACCAGTTCGCGACGCGCGGTCTCCACCGGCTCCTCGCCGGCCACGTCGCACAGGCCGGCGGGAAGCTCCAGCAGCCGCTCACCCACCGCGTGACGGTACTGCCGCACCAGGGTGATCCCGCCCTGCTCGTCCAGCGCGATCACCGCGACCGCGTCGTCGTGTCCGGCGATCTCCCTGTCCGCGGTGCCCCCACCGGGCATCGTCAGGGTGTCCACGCGCAGCCGCACCACGCGGCCGTCGTAGATCTCGCGGCTGGCGAGCGTCCGGTAGTCGTGCGACCCGGGCGCGCCGGACCCCGACACGCCGGTCAGCTCCCGTCCGTCCGGACGTCGGAGGTCAGTTCCGGGTCCGCCTCGCCGCTCCTGGACGTCCCGGAGCGGGATCCCCCACCGCCGGCGGGGTCGGCATCGGACCGATCCGCGCGCCACGGCTCGACCGGCAGGCGCATCTCGTTCTCGTAGTCCAGCGCGGCCCTGATGAACGCCGCGAACAGGGGGTGCGGTCGGGTCGGGCGCGACTTGTACTCCGGGTGCGCCTGGGTGGCGACGAAGAACGGGTGCTGTTCCGGCGGGTACTCGACGAACTCCACGAGGTTACCGTCCGGCGACGTGCCCGAGAAGCGCAGCCCGGACTCGGCGATCTTGTCGCGGTAGGCGTTGTTCACCTCGAACCGGTGGCGGTGGCGTTCCGAGATCTCGGTGGCCCCGTACGCCTCGGCCACCACGGACCCCTTGGTGAGCACCGCCGGGTAGGCACCGAGACGCATGGTCCCACCGAGATCGGCGTGACCCGCGACCGCGTCGACCTGGTCGGCCATCGTGGAGATCACCGGGTACCGGGTGTCGGGCTCGAACTCCGTCGACGACGCCCCCTCGAGGCCCACGGAGCGGGCGGCCTCGATCACCGAACACTGCAGCCCCAGGCACAGGCCGAGGAGCGGGATGCGGTTCTTCCGCGACCACGAGATCGCTCCCAGCTTGCCCTCGATCCCGCGGATGCCGAACCCCCCGGGGATCAGCATGCCGTCGACTCCGCGCAGCGCCTCCCTGGCCCCGGCCTCGGTGGCGCACGCGTCGGACTCGACCCAACGGATGTTCACCCGCGCCCGGTGCGCGAACCCGCCGGCGCGCAGGGCCTCGGTGACCGAGAGGTAGGCGTCGGGCAGGTCGATGTACTTGCCGACCAGTGCGATCTCGACCTCCTCGCGCGGCTCGTGCACGCGCTGCAGCAGGTCGCCCCAGACCGTCCAGTCCACGTCGCGGAACGGGAGACTGAGCTTGCGGATGACATGGGTGTCGAGGTGCTCGTTGAAGAGGACCTTGGGGATGTCGTAGATGCTGGGGGCGTCGGGAGTGGACACGACCCCCTCCAGGTCCACGTCGCACATGAGCGCGATCTTGGCCTTGAGCCCGTCCGGGACCTCACGGTCGCACCGCAGCACCAGTCCGTCGGGGACGATGCCGATCGACCGGAGCGCGGCCACCGAGTGCTGGGTCGGCTTGGTCTTGAGTTCCCCCGACGGAGCGAGGTACGGCACCAGGGAGACGTGCAGGAAGAAGATGTTCTCCCGGCCCACCTCGTGGCGGACCTGCCGGCAGGCCTCGAGGAACGGCTGGGACTCGATGTCCCCCACCGTGCCGCCGACCTCGGTGATCACCACGTCGGGACGACGCCCCTGCTCGTCGGGCGCGCTCATCGCGATGATGCGCTCCTTGATGGCGTCGGTGATGTGCGGGATCACCTGGACCGTGTCGCCGAGGTACTCGCCGCGGCGCTCCTTGGCGATCACCGCCGAGTACACCTGGCCGGTGGTGACGTTGGCGTTGGCGCTCAGGTCGCGATCGAGGAACCGCTCGTAGTGACCCAGGTCGAGGTCCGCTTCCGCCCCGTCCTCGGTGACGAACACC
>DIAZ01000177.1:38303-46625 GCA_002415925.1 Dietzia sp. UBA5065
GCCGTGCTGGAACGGGTTCATGGTCCCGGGGTCGACGTTGATGTACGGGTCCAGCTTCTGCATGGTCACCCGGAGTCCTCGGGCGGTGAGCAGCTGCCCCAGGCTCGAGGCGGTGAGCCCCTTGCCCAGCGACGACGCAACGCCACCGGTGACGAAGATGTGCTTGGTCGCGGACCGCGATGCGGCTCGATTCAGTGCCAAGGGGACTCCCGTGTCCAGACGCCGGAATGGATGAAAGCTGGTGTGGCTCCGGTGCACCCCACGGGGCTTCAGGCTATCACCGAGCGGGCGCCGTGGGGAGCGGCGGCACCGCCGCGGCCGCATCCGGGCGCAGGCCGTAGTGCCCCTGCCCCCGGGCCAACTGCTCCGCGAGCCCGAGCGCGGTGGCCAGACGGCCCGCCTCGGAGCCCGCCGAGTCCACGGTCGACACGCCCGTCTCGCCGGAGGACCGCAGGACCCGGACGGCGTCGTGGCCGTCGGCCCCACCGACCTCGGCCGACACCACGACGCCCGCGCCCTCGCGGTCCAGGGTCCGTGCGAACGCGGCCAGCCGCACGGCGGTCGACTCGGTCTCGCCCGGGCCGGTCACGATCAACGCCAGCTGCCCGGGCCGGAGGGTGCCGGCCTCGAAGTCGATGACCTCCGCGTCCGCGAGGGTCGTGAGCACCGTCGTCCGGTCGGCGTCGTCGAGGTGCGGCTTCGCGTCCTCGGTGCGGAGCAGCCCGGCCCGACCCACCGCCGTCCCCAGCTGGGTTCCGAGGTCCGCGTCCGCGGCGGGCGCGGTGCCGATCGGGAGGTTGGCCACCAGGGCCTCGAGCTCCGCGTCGGCGGCCGGGTCCATCGCCTTGTCTGTGAGCGTGATCCGGCCGGCGACGACACCCCCGGCCGCGGTGATGGTGTCGACGGCCGCGTCGACGTCCTCGCCCGAGGCACCCGGGGCGACCACCACGAGGACCGGCCGTTCGTCGAGGATCCCGTCGAGCACCGCCGGGGCGAACACCCCGGCCATGGCGTCGAGCCGGTCGGTGGCCAGCCGCTGGGCCGCCAGGTCCTCCTCCGCGGAGTCGAGCCGCGCCGCCGTCGTGTCCTCCCTGTCGACCACCGCGTCCCGGATGGACGTCGCCACGGAGGTCGACCCCAGGATCACCCCCACCGCGAGGGCGAGGAACACGGCGACCAGCGTGAGGACGTGGCGGCGCAGGGAGATCAACGGACGAGGCCCTGGACCCAGAGGGCGAAGCCGTTCCACATGTCGACGGCCCAGATCAGCAGATCCTGGGCGGAGTCGCGGGCCACCACCACGGCGGCCACGGCGACCAGCGCCGCGAGCACCACCAGCGCCAGCCCGATCCCGGCCCCGCGCGACCGGTACAGGGTCGAACAGGCGTCCGCGTGGACCAGGCGCGACGAGACCGCGGTATCGACCATCGTCGAGGAGGGGGCGGAGGACGGTCCGAAGACGTTCTCCAGCCCGCGGTCACCGCCCGTCACGACGATCATCTCGGCGCCGTTGTGGAAGGCCAGGAGCAGGGCCATGTCCCGGGCCGTGGCCGCCGCCGGGAAGGTGGTGGCCCCCACTCCGAGTTCGGTGACCCGCTCCAGCCCCTCGGCCCTGCCGTCACGGTCCGCCGGCACCACGAGGACGGCACCGTCGGTGAGGACCTCCTCGGAGACGGCGGTGGGGGTGGCCACCACGACGTCCGCGGACAGCTTGGCCGACCGCAGCAGCTCGGCTCCCCCGTCGACTCCGACGAGCAGCGGGCGGTACTCCTTGATGAACGGCTTGAGATCGGCCAGCTGGGCCTGCGACGACTCGTCCCCGGTCACCACCACGACGTGCCGGTCGGCGAACTCGACGTCGATCTGCGGCAGTCCCTCACCATCGAGGAGCAGCGGATGCTCCAGGCTGAGGAACTCCGTGGCATTGGCCAGGTGCGCGAGGGCCGACTCGACGTACCCGGACTCGGCCGCGTCCACCTCGGCGAGGAGGGTGGCCGGGCCCGACTCCCGGCCGGAGGCCAGCTCGTCCTCGGTCTTGACGGAGTAGACCACGCCCTCGTCGACACGCACCTTCGTCCCCTCCGCGACCGCGGAGAGGTCGGCGTCCTCGACGACGGGGATCGTCGACGCCGCGAGCGTCCGGAACGCCGCGCGGGGCAGCATCTCCTGCCCGGCGCGGGGGACGTGGATGACGGCGGCGACGCCGGCCTCGACCAGCGCGCGCGCCGTGTCCGCCGACGTCCTGTTGAGGTCGAGGACCGCCACGTCCTTCGGGCCGAGCTTCCGGTGGGGCGACGACCCTGCCCGGATGTGACGGACGGCGCCGACCACACCGTCGAGGTCGTGGGAACGGCGACTGAGGAGACCCGACATCTTCATGTGCCCGAGTATCACTCGTGTGATTCGAGCGACGAGGGAGGAGGTATCGGCGTGTCGGGTTAACGGTCGAGTTGAGCTTGAGACTTCTCGGTCTGCGCCTTGACGAGGAGTTCCTCGGCATGCGCGAGGCCCGTGTCGGTGTCCTCCATGCCCGCGAGCATCCGGGCCAGCTCGGTCACCCGGTCGGCGTCATCCACCGCCCGCACCCCCGAGACCACGCCGTCACCGCCCTCCGCGTCCACGGTCTTGTGAACCACCAGGTGGGTGTCCGCGTACGCGGCGACCTGGGCGAGGTGTGTCACCGCGATCACCTGGTGCGTCCTGGCGAGGGTGGCCAGCCGCATGCCGATGCTCAGGGCCGCGCGGCCGCCCACTCCGGCGTCGACCTCGTCGAACACCAGCGTCCCACCGCCGGACCGCTCGGCCAGGACCACCTCCAGCGCGAGCATCACCCGCGACAACTCGCCACCCGAGGCCCCCTTGCCCAGCGGCACCACCCCGGACGGCCCGTCCAGGGCCAACTCGACGTCGTCCAGTCCCGACTCCGTCGCGGAGGCGGGCCCGTCACCGTTCGGCGTGACCCGCACCACCAGCCCCGCCCCTCCCATGGACAGCTCGGCGAGCTCGGCCGTCACCCGACGGGCCAGGTCCTCTCCGGCGGCCCGTCGGACCGCGGTGAGCGCCGCGCCGCGCTCGGTCAGCTGGGCGGCCAGCCCGGCGGCGACGGCCCTCAGCTCGGCCACCGCCGCGTCGGAGGTGTCCACCTCGGACAGTCGACCCCGCGCCTTCTCGGCCCACGCGATCACGTCGTCCACGTCGGTGCCGTACTTCCGGGTCAGAGCGCGGAGGCCGTGCCTGCGCTCGAGGGCGGAATCCAGGTCCGCCACGTCCACGGGGAGCCCGGCCAGGTACAAGCCCAACTCCGTGGCGGCATCCCCCAGTGCGGCCACGGCCTGCTCGACGCCTGTGGCGATGGGGACCAGGGCGGGGTCCCCCGCCCCGGCGAGCCGCTGCCGGAGGGCGTCCAGGACGTTGACGACGGGCTCGGCCGTCTCGCCGTCCCCCGTCAGGATCTCGTGGGCCTGACCCGCGATCTCGCGGAGCTCCTCCGAGTCCGTGAGCCGACGGATCACGGCATCGAGTTCGGCCTCCTCCCCGGGCTGGGGGTCCAGGGCGTCGATCTCCTCCAGTCCCATGCGGAGCAGGTCGGCCTCGCGGGCCAGTTCGCGGGCGCGCTCGGTGCGCTCGGCCAGGGACCGCTCGACCTCCCGCCACCTGTGGAACGTCTCGCGGTAGGCGGAGAGAGCGGCACGCGCGTCCTCTCCCCCGTGGGAATCGACCGCGTCCCTCTGCCTGTCGGGCCGCAGCAGCCGCAGTTGGTCGTTCTGCCCGTGGACGGCGAGCACCGGGGCGCAGAACCTGGCGAGGGTGCCGGCGGGAACGGAGCGCCCGCCGAGCCTGGCCCGGGAGCGCCCGTCGGCGCCGACCCGGCGGGCCGCGATCACCGTTCCGTCCTCGTCGAGATCCACGTCCGCGTCGTCCAGGAGGCGGTCCAGGTCGCGCCGGTCGGCGGCGTCCATCGTCGCCGCTGCGGCGAGGTCGAACCGCCCCTCCACCACCGCCTTGTCGGCGCCGCGCCGGACACGCCCCGGATCCGCGCGACCCCCGGCGAGAAGCCTCAACCCCGTGACGACCATCGTCTTTCCGGCACCCGTCTCCCCGGTGAGGACGGACAGTCCC
Organism: Dietzia sp. UBA5065; assembly: GCA_002415925.1. Lineage (GTDB taxonomy): Bacteria > Actinomycetota > Actinomycetes > Mycobacteriales > Mycobacteriaceae > Dietzia. Next base: position 42,423 of record DIAZ01000177.1, read on the forward strand.
GGCGCGAAGTCGGCGACGGCCTCGTCGATGACGCCGAGGCCGCTGATCCGAAGTTCCGTGAGCACGCCCCCACCCTAGGGGAGGGGCCGGCCGGAGGAGCGGCCGCGCCACCCCGTCACCGGGAGTTCGAACTTGGTGACCAGACGGTCGGTGAACGGGGAATCGTCCAATCGCACCCACTTGACCGGGCGACGACCGCGGACCACCTCCACCCGGCTGCCCGCCGGGGCCTCCACCTCTCGGCGCCCGTCCAGCACCACCACGGAGGGGCCGGACCGGACACTCGTCTCCACGGCCACCCGGGACGTGGGCGCCACGACCATCGGCCGCGCGAACAGGGCGTGGGCGTTGTTCGGGACCACCAGGATGGCGTCGAGTTCCGGCCAGACTATGGGCCCCCCGGCCGAGAACGCGTAGGCGGTCGACCCCGTCGGGGTGGAGACGAGCATCCCGTCGCAGCCGTAGTCGCTCACGGGGCGGCCGTCGATCTCCACGGACGCCTCGAGGACACCCTGCCGGGAGAGCTTCTCGATGCTCACCTCGTTGAGCGCCCACCCACGGTCCAGGACCCGGTCCCCGTGGATGACGGTCGCGTCGATCGTCATCCTCTCCACCACGCGGTAGTCCCGGTCCGCGATCTGCTCGACGACCCCGTTGAGCGAGGCGACCTCCGACTCGGCGAGGAATCCGATGTGGCCGAGGTTGACCCCCAGGACGGGCACGTCGGCCGCGTTGGCGTACTGACAGGCCCGCAGGAAGGTACCGTCACCGCCCAGGACCAGGACCAACTCGCACCCCTCCGCCGCGCGCGGGGTGTCCGGGACGGCCTCGACCCCGGTCCCGGTGGCGACGTTGGCGCTCGTGGACTCCAGCATCCGCACCGCGATCCCCCGACTCGCACAGGCGTCCACCACCTGCGCCACGATCGCGGCGATATCCGGTCGCTCGACATTCGCCTCGAGCAGGATGCGGCGACCGGTCCCCGACCCCGTCGCGTCCGTCACTGCGGCCCCTCCGCCACGGCCGTCCGGATCGCGTCCTCCGCGCGGTCCGTCCACTCAACCGGCCCCGGTGACGCGGCCCTGCGGAGGTGGAGGAAGTACTCCACATTCCCGGAGGGGCCGGGGAGCGGACTGGCCACGCAGTCGACAGGCTCCAGGCCGAGGGCGGCGGCCGCGCGCGCGACTCCGGTCACCGCGCCGACCCTCAGCGAAGGGTCCCGCACCACGCCGCCCTGGCCCACGCGGTCGCGTCCCACCTCGAACTGCGGCTTGACCATCGGCAGGAGGTCACCGCCGGGTCGCACACACGCCGCGAGGGCGGGCAACACCAGCGCGAGGGAGATGAAGGAGAGATCCGTGACCACCAGGTCGACCTCTCCCCCGATCGCCTCCGGCGTCAGCGTCCTCACGTTGGTCTTGTCGTGGACGCCGACCCTGTCGTCACTGCGCAGACGCCATACCAGCTGGCCGTAGCCGACGTCCGCGGCCTCCACCCGGGTCGCGCCACGGGCGAGCAGCACGTCGGTGAATCCGCCCGTCGACGCACCGGCGTCCAGGCACCGCGCCCCCTCGACGGTCACGTCGTGGAACCTGTCCAGCGCGCCGATGAGCTTGTGCGCGCCTCGCGACGCCCACTCGGGCTCGTCCGAGGAGGTGAGCGCGATGGAGGTGGTCGGCTCGACCTGGGTGGCGGGCTTGCCGGCGGTCACGCCGTTGACGATCACCCGTCCGGACTCGATCAGGTCCCGGGCGCGTTCGCGACTGTCACACATCTTGCGTCGGACGAGCTCGGCGTCCAGACGCATCCTCTTGGCCGCCATCAGCGTGTGGCGTCCAACGCCGCGAGCGCGGTCGCCAGCAACTCGTGGGCCGCGTCGAGCGCCTCCACCTGATGATCGCGCACCGACACGCTCACCCCCGTGCCACGGGCGTCGTCACCGCCGTCGTCACCGCCGCGCGCCCCGGCAGAATCGGCGAGGAGGTCGTCGAACGACGAGCGGAGCTCGTCGACGTCCGGGCCCGAGGGCCCGGGGGCTGGAGACGGTCCGGGGGTGATCACGCCGTCCACGCTAGCCGACGACGAGTCCCGCGTCGGCGAGCCTGGACCGGACGTCGGACCCCGTGTCCCCGATCGCCGTCACCCCGTGTCCCCAGGCCTGGCGGATGACGCTCCTGGCCAGATCGATCCCGAGCAGATCCCCGGGGATCCCGTCCAGGTGGAGTGCGTCATCGGCGACCCGGGACACGAGCTCGGGCGCCGATCCGATGTGGCTGAGCTCCGGGGCCTGGAGGAGGGCCGACAAGTCGTGCGCGAGATAGGTGGCCCGACGGTGTTCGCCCGCAGCGAGGAGGTCGGCCGGGCCGTGGACGCCGGTCAACACCAATAGCGACGGCATCCCCGCGGAGACCGCGCCCTCGATGTCGGTGTCGAGTCGGTCCCCCACTACGAGGGGACGCCGCGAACCGACCGTGGCGGCGGCCGCCCGGAGCACACCGGCGGCCGGCTTGCCGGCCACGACGGGCTCCCGATCCGTCGCGGCCCGCAGCGCCGCCACCAGGGAACCGTTCCCCGGAAGCAGTCCGCGCTCCGTCGGCAGGGTCGCGTCGACGTTGGACGCCACCCACGGGACGCCACGACGGATGGCGAGGCATCCCTCCGCGAGATCACCCCACGTCAACTCGCGGGACAGACCCTGGAGGACGGCGTCCGGATGCTCGTCCGCGGAGAGCACCACCTGGAATCCCGCCGCCTCGGCCAGTCGACGGAAGCTGTCGTGACCCACCACGAGCACCCTGGCTCCGGGGTCCACGTGCTCGGCCAGCATGACCACCGCCGCCTGGGCGCTGGTCATGACGTCGCCGGCCTCGGCCCGGAAGCCGAGTGCGCGCAGGTGCGCGGCCGTGTCCTCAGGCGCCCTGCTCGCGTTGTTGGTCACGTAGACCACCGGCAGCCCGGACCGGTCGAGGGCGTCCGCGGCCCCGGGGATCGGTTCCGACCCGCGGATCAGCGTTCCGTCGAGGTCCACCAGTAGCGCGTCGTGGAGCGCGGCCAGGGACGAGTCCGTCACAGGCTCTGGTCCTCGAGTTCTGCCAGGCGGGTCTCCGCGTCCGTGTTCTGTCCGGGGTCGGCGGAGACGGCGTGCCCGAACCACTCCAGCGCCTCCTTCTTCCTCCCGGAAGCGAGGAGCACCTCGGCGTACGCGTAGTCGAGACGCGCGGCCTCCTCACCCGAGGCGGTCGCATCGACGCCCGCGTCCTGAAGGGTCACCAGCGCCGCGTCGAGCTGTCCCATGTCCACCCGGGCGCCGGCCTCGACGATGCGCAGCTCGACCAGGTCCTCCCCGGTGACCAGCCGGGATTCCTCTCCCCGGGCGAGCTCGATCGCCTTCTCCGGACGCTCGAGACCACGCTCGCAATCCGCCATCATGGCGAGAAGACCAGGACCGCCCGAGATGCGTCGGGCAGCGCGCAACTCACCCAGCGCCTCCGACCATTCGCCCGCCCGGTATGCCAGCACCCCCAGGGTCTCGCGGACCACGCCGATCCGGCCGGCGCGGTTCTTGGCGGCGCGCCCATGGGCCAGGGCGACGCCCGGGTCCTCGTCCACGAAGTGCATGGCGGCAACGAGGTGCCGAGCCACCAGATCCGCGTTGGACTTGTCCAGCCCGCGCAGGTCCCGGCGCACCTCCATGTCGAGGTCCGCTGCCTCGATGTCCTCGGGCAGTGGGGGTTCGTCGGCGCGAGCTGCCTGACGTGCGTCCTGGCCCGGCCGCCCTTCGGAGCGCCGATCGCCACCGGGACGCCCGTCCCGACGACCGTCGCCGCGCGGCGGGGCCGCCCGACGGTCGGACCCCGCGGCGGTCCGCCCCTGGCTCGCCCGGGCACCGCCCGACCGTGGCGCGGCCGGGGTCTCGGCACCCTCGCCGCGACCCGACCCGTCGTATCGCTTAGCGCGTCGCTCGCCGAACGAGCTGTTGTCGCGCCGCGAGCCGGCGGAGGCCCGGTCGCCTCTGCGGGGGACCTCACGATCACCGCGTCGCGGCGACTTGTCTGACTCTTCTGACCGGGCTTCGTTCACGTCGTTCACCTTACGCGCGCCGCACAGACGGCACTGGGGTCGATGTCTGAAATACAAAAAAGACCAGCGGGAGGAACGATGAGTCCCTCCCGCTGGTCATGAAATTGTGTTCGGCGGTGACCT
>DIAZ01000056.1 GCA_002415925.1 Dietzia sp. UBA5065
CCCGTCGCCGTCGCGCCCGCGGGGACGCCGGCGCCGGGATGAGGACGGTGGGGCGTTCGGAGGCCTCGGCGAGCTCCCCCGCCGCCCGGAGCGCATCGATCCCGGAGGCCAGGGCCGCACCGATGGGGCGGGCCAGATCCGGGCGGCCACGGTCCTTGTACGCGGACACCGCGCGGGCGGGGGCTCCCGTGTGCCGGGCGAGGGCCCAGGCCGGAACCCGGAGGTCGGCGCGCGTCCGTACCCGCAGCGGGGCGCCGAGGAGCGTCCCGGCGCAGTCCGCGCACCAGCGCTCGTGGGCACGGCCGCATCCCGCGCACTCGAGCGGCACCACCAGGTCCGCCAGCGCCCCCGCCCACCCGGGCCCCGGCCGGCGACCCCCGTCGGCCCCGCCGGACATCGCGTCAGCCCGCGACCACGGGGTCGGCCCGGATCGCCGCCAGTCCGCTCAGCTCCCGCCAGTAGCGGTCCCCGGTCTCGGCACCGGTGTCGAGCCGCAGGAGTGCCCGCTGGTCCACGGCGTAGACCTCCCTGCCCGCGGCGGCGACGGCGGTGACCGGGCCCGAGATGTTGCGCTGGGACAGGGGTTCGGTGACCGCGCCGTCCACCGAGATCGTCACGACCGGCGCCTCGGCGGAGGTGCGGCCCACGACGATCGTGGACTGGTCCCGCCACGCCACGGCCGTGGCGCTCTCCCCCAGCGCCCTGCCGATCTGGCGGAAGGTCCCCGCGAGCGGTTGACCGGTGTCGGCCGACAGGGCGCCGATGAACACCCTGCCGTCGACGACCACCGCCAGCTGGGCCCCCGACCGGTCGATCCGCAGTCCCGTCACCCGCGTCCCCAGCGCCCGGATCGGGGTGGCGTCCATCTCCGTGACCTCCGGCGATCCCCCACCGGCACCCACGCGCAGCAGCCTGGCGTCGTCGGCCATCACCCACACCCGCCCGTCGACGGGATGGAACGTGGGCCCGGCCAGGGTCCTGGCCGCGAGCTCCTCCGTGGGCGCGCCGTCGAGTGGCCCGACCAGCAACCGCTGCGGCCCGGACCCGTTCTCGCCGGCCACCACCGCCAGCAGACGTCCGTCGTAGGACATCGTCCCGGCCCGCCCGCCGCGGATCTCCGACCACGGCCCCCCGGCGGGGCGGGCCCCGGTCTCCTCGAGTCGGACGAGCCCGTCGGCGGCGGTGAGGGCGTTGCGCATCGGCGCCACCGCGGGGTACGGGTCGAACGACCGGACGTCCTCCGTGGTCCACCCGTCGCGGTACCGCTCGTCGAGGGGCGCCCCGTCCCTCTCGAGCCGGTAGGGCCCGGGGACGTCGGCGCGGGCGAGGGTCCACACGACCTGCGCGGCGAACTGCGTCGTGGCCTGGGTGCTGAGCACGGGGAGCCCGGTGAAGTCGATGGTCGTCCCGGCGGGCCCCTCCGAGACGCCGTCGCCCTCGTCGGGCCGCACCGAGACCGAGGACGGGATGCGGGAGAGGACCGACGCCGCGATCCCCGGCCGGGGCCCGGTGGCGAGCAGGTTGACGAGCGAGTACCCCAGGTCCGATCGGTCGGCGGCGGTCCACCGTGGGTCCGCCACCAGCGACTCCCCCGTCCCGGAGAGGAAGAACAGGTCCCGCTGCGCATACGTGGAGAAGAACTCGGTCCGTTCGATCACGACGCCGGGGGGCAGCCGGTCGATCCGCCACTGCCCGTCCTGCCGCTCGAGGCCGATCGTCACCTCGAGTTGCCCGACGTCCTCCCGGAAGATCCCGCCGGGGTCGAGCGATCCGACCTTCTCCGCCCGCAGCGTGTACTCCGCCCGGTCGGCGCTGCGACCGCCCTGCGCACTGAGGTCGGCGCGCAACACGATGATCGTCTCCGCCGAGTCGTCCCAGGTCCGCGCCGCGTCCGGCGTGAGGAACTGCCGGGCCGCCGCGTGCCGTTGGTCGGCTATGGCGGCCGCCTTGAGGAAGTCGCGGACCAGGAGGTCCGGCTCCTGGTCCGGGACCGGGGTGGGGACGGACAGCTCGGTGGCCGACGGGGAGAAGGTGTCGATGACCTGGGGGGACGACGACGAGGGCAGCGTCGCGCACCCGGTGGCACCGAGCACGGTCGCGCAGGCCAGCGCGACCGTCGCCATCACGGCCCGGGTGCCCGTCACGAGCCGGCCGCCTCGTGTCCGGGTACCCGGTCCAGCGGGGTCGGCGAACCGGTCCGCACGAGGCGCGCCTCGTCGTCCGGGGTGAGCGGGAGAGGGCTCGAGGTGAGCGTGCCGCCGTGGCGCCGCGGAATGGTCAGCCGGAAGCAGGACCCCTCGCCGGGGCTGCCCCAGCAGTCCAGCCGACCGCCGTGGAGCTTGGCGTCCTCGAGGGCGATCGCCAGCCCGAGTCCGGTCCCGCCGGAGCGGCGGACCCGCGAGGGATCGGCCCGCCAGAACCGGTTGAACACCAGCGTCTCCTCGCCGGGCTTGAGCCCCACGCCGTGGTCGCGGACCGAGACCGCCAGGGCGGCGTCCGAGCCGCGGAGCGTCACCCGCACAGGCTTGGATTCCGAGTGGTCCAGCGCGTTGGCGATGAGATTGCGCAGGATCCGCTCCACCCGGCGCGGGTCGACGTCGGCGACGAGCGGCTCGTCGGGCATGTCGACCTCCACCTGCACGCCCGCGGATTCCGCGATGTGGGACACCGTGGACACCGCGTCCTGGACCGCGGTCCGCACGTCCATCGGGGTCACCGACAGCTCCGCCATGCCCGCGTCGTGGCGGGAGACCTCGAGCAGGTCGGTGAGCAGGCTCTCGAACCGGTCGAGCTCGGACTCGAGCAGTTCCACGGCCCGCCTGGTGGGCGCGTCGAGGTGCTCGGCGGAGTCGGAGATGATGTCGGCCGCCATCCGGACCGTGGTGAGCGGGGTCCGGAGCTCGTGGGACACGTCGGAGGTGAACCGCTTCTGGAGGTCCCCGAACTCCTCCAGCTGTGCGATCTGGTCGGACAGGCTCTGTGCCATGTCGTTGAACGCCAGGGCCAGCCGGGCGACGTCGTCCTCTCCCCTGATCACCATCCGTTCCTTGAGGTGACCGTTGGCGAACCGCTGGGCGATCGAGGCCGCCTGCCGGACCGGCAACACCACCTGCCGCGCGACCATCCACGCGATCGCCGCGCTGAGGACGATGATCGCCAGAACCGCGGTGGCCACGATCCCGCGCATGATCCCGAGCGTCTGTTCCTCGGCGATGAGCGGGTAGACCAGATACAGCTCGAGGCCCGGGATCGCCGAGTCCGTGGGGGTGCCGATGATGAGCGCCTTGGCGGGCTCACCGCGGAAGTCGATGGTCACGTACTGGTAGGCGATCCGCCCCCGCTGGACCAACGACTGCAGTTCGGGGGGCACCTCCGCGTCGGCGGGGCTGGTCACCTGCCCGCGTCCGGCCGTGTCCGGCACCACGAGGATGGGGTCGAAGGTGCCGGCGTGGACCGAGTCCCCGCCCGACGCGATCCCCCGCTCCCCCAACGCGCTGCGCGCCTGGTCGAGCCGCGACTGCTCGCTCGTGCCCTCGTCGGTCGCGGCGATCTGCGCCTCGACCGTCACCCTGAGCCGTCCCGCCTGCTCGACCGCCGCGTCCAACTTGGTCGAGAGCAGCTGCGCGGCCATCTGGCTCTGCAGCATGAACGCGATCGTGAGGATCACGCCCATCGAGAGGGCGAGGGTCGAGGTGACCACCCGGAGCTGGAGGGATCGGCGCCACGCACGGGCGAGCCGGTGCCCCACCACCGTGGGATCGAGTGCCCCGAGGCGCTCACGCCACGTCGCCGACGGTCCGGCCCCGTCCGCGGCGTCGAGGTCGTCGCCGGGGGACGCCGCCGCGTCATCCGGGCGACGCAGGGTCACGAGACCGGGCCCGCCTTGTACCCGACGCCGCGCACGGTGAGGACGACCTCGGGGTTCTCCGGGTCCTTCTCGATCTTCGCCCGCAGGCGCTGGACGTGGACGTTGACCAGCCGCGTGTCCGCCGAGTGCCGGTAGCCCCACACGTGCTCGAGGAGGACCTCGCGGGTGAACACCTGCCGGGGTTTGCGCGCGAGTTCGACCAGCAGGTCGAACTCCAGCGGGGTGAGGGGGATCGGCGTGCCGTCGCGGGTGACGGTGTGCGCGGGGACGTCGATCGTCACGTCACCGATGTGGAGCAGCTCGCTCGGCTCGTCGTCGCCCCGCCGCAGCCTGGCCCGGATCCGGGCGACGAGCTCCTTGGGCTTGAACGGCTTCATGATGTAGTCGTCCGCCCCGGATTCCAGCCCCAGCACCACGTCGACGGTGTCCGTCTTGGCCGTGAGCATGACGATCGGCACGCGGGACTCGGCGCGGATGTCCCGGCACACGTCGATCCCGCTCTTGCCTGGCAGCATGAGGTCCAGCAGGACCAGATCGGGTTGGACCGCGCGGAACGTCTCGATGGCCTGGACACCGTCGCCCACGACCTCGGTCTCGAAGCCCTCGCCCCGCAGGACGATGGTGAGCATCTCTGCCAGGGCGGCGTCGTCGTCGACGACGAGGATCTTCGGGGTCATGGTCACCACTTGTGTCGGCGGGAGTGTCGGCGGGAGCAGTGTCTCGGCGGGGCCATTCGGGGCGCCCCGCAGGTCGTGCTACTCCCAGACGACCTTACCCGTCCGTCCCGGGCCCGACGACGAGGTCCGCCAGCCGCGCCACGTCGGGGTCCACACCCAGGACGCACCAGGGCGAGTTCCAGTCTGACGCGGCGAGCCGGCGGTAGGCCTCCCCGGTCGCCGCCTGGAGGGCGGCGTCGCGCTCGTACCGGTCGCGGGTCCGACCCGCGTCCGCCGCCTCCCTGGTCCCCGCCCGCTCCGCCGCGAGCGCCGCGGGGGTGTCCAGGAGGAGCTGCAGGTCCGGGCGCGGCAGGCCCAGCCGGCCGAACTCGAGCCCGCCGATCCACTCGAGGACCTCGGCCTCCCTGCCCGGTCCGAGCCGGGCGGCCGTGTAGGCGGCGTTGGAGGCCACGTACCTGTCGAGCAGCACCACCTCGTTCCCGGCCAGGAGCCCGCGCAGCTCCCCGAGCGCCGCGTGCCGGTCCAGGGCGAACAGCAGCGCCATGGCGTGCGGGGACTCCGCGGTGCCGGCCTGACCGCCGTGCAGGGCATCGGCGGCCAGGTCGGCGAGGGGTGTGCCGTACCGGGGGAACGCGAGCCGGCCCACCGACACCCCGCGGTCGGCGAGTTCACCGACCAGCGCCGTCGTCAGCGTGTTCTTCCCCGCGCCGTCGAGACCCTCGACGACGACCAGCCGGGCACCCACCACTCGACCGGTCAGTACCGGTAGTGCTCGGGCTTGTACGGGCCCTCGACGTCCACGCCGATGTACTCGGCCTGGTCCTTGGCCAGCCGGGTGAGCGACCCGCCGAGCGCCTCCACGTGCAGGCGGGCGACCTTCTCGTCGAGGATCTTGGGCAGCAGGTGCACCCCGATCGGATACTGATCGGCCTTGGTGAACAGCTCGATCTGGGCGATCACCTGATCGGAGAAGCTGTTGGACATCACGAACGACGGGTGCCCGGTGGCGTTGCCCAGGTTGAGCAGGCGACCCTCGGACAGCACGATGATCGAGCGGCCGTCGTCGTCGAAGACGAACTCGTCCACCTGCGGCTTGATGTTGATCCGGGTGACGCCCTCGGCGGACTCGAGTCCGGCCATGTCGATCTCGTTGTCGAAGTGGCCGATGTTGCCGAGGATGGCCTTGTTCTTCATCCGCGTCATGTGCTCGAAGGTGATGATGTCCTTGTTGCCCGTGGCCGTGATGATGATGTCGGCGTCGGCGATCGCCTCGTCGACGGTCACCACGTCGAAGCCGTCCATCAGCGCCTGCAGCGCGTTGATCGGGTCGATCTCCGTGACCTGGACGCGCGCGCCCTGACCCGCCAGCGCCTCGGAGCAGCCCTTGCCCACGTCGCCGTAACCGCACACCAGTGCCTTCTTGCCGCCGATGAGGGCGTCGGTCCCGCGGTTGATCCCGTCGAGCAGGGAGTGGCGGGTGCCGTACTTGTTGTCGAACTTGCTCTTGGTCACGGCGTCGTTGACGTTGATCGCCGGGAACGGCAGCACGCCCTCGGAGTGGAAGTGGTACAGGCGGTGCACGCCCGTGGTGGTCTCCTCGGTCACGCCCTGGACCGCGTCGGCGATCGCCGTGTACTTGCCCGGGTGCGCCGGGACCGACTCGCGCAGCAGCGCGTGGAAGACCTTCTCCTCGGCGGACCACGCGTCGTCATCCGACGGGACCGCCCCGGCCTGCTCGAACTCCTTGCCCTTGATCACGAGCATCGTGGCGTCGCCGCCGTCGTCGAGGATCATGTTGGGCTCGGTGCCGGGCCAGGTCATGATCTGCTCGGTGCACCACCAGTACTCGGTGAGCGTCTCGCCCTTCCACGCGAACACCGGGGTACCGGTGGCGGCGATCGCGGCGGCGGCGTGGTCCTGGGTGCTGAAGATGTTGCAGGACGCCCAGCGCACGTCGGG
>DIAZ01000152.1 GCA_002415925.1 Dietzia sp. UBA5065
CCGTCGTCGAGGATCATGTTCGGACCCTTGCCGCCTTCGAAGGCGAAGATCTGCTGCTCGAGGCACCAGTCGTACTCTTCGAGGCTCTCGCCCTTCCACGCGAACACCGGCACGCCCGCCGGCGCCTCGGGGGTGCCCTCCGGGCCCACCACGACCGCGGCGGCCGCCTCGTCCTGCGTGGAGAAGATGTTGCACGAGGCCCACCGCACCTCCGCGCCGAGCGCCGTCAGCGTCTCGATCAGCACCGCGGTCTGCACCGTCATGTGGATCGAGCCCGCGACCCGCGCGCCGGCCAGCGGCTGCTCGGCGGCGTACTCCTCGCGCAGGGCCATCAGGCCGGGCATCTCGTGCTCCGCCAGACGGATCTGCTTACGGCCCGCCTCCGCCAGCGACAGATCCGCCACCTTGAACTCGACACCGTTGACGGACTGCACCCGGAGATCAGCAGACATGTGTGCGACCAGCTCCTCATAGCTAGGGGAAAGACTTCCGCCCCACCCTAGCGGGACGGCTCAGTGGGGCTGCGTCCCCGTGGCCCGATCGCCGACGCGGGTGCGGAACACGGTGGCGCCGTCGGTGCCGGTCAACGTCACCTCGGGGGTCGAGGCGGGCACCCACGCCGCACCCCCCGGACCGAGGACCTCCACCCTCGTCCCCTCGCGGACCCGGACTTCCCCGGAGGTGCACAGGAGCACCTCGGGGCCGTCCGGCCGGTAGGTCACGGGCGCGGAACCGTGGGCGAACCCGATGCGGGACAGGGCGAAGTCCGGCTCGGGGGTCGGGTAGTCCGTCTCGCCCGGGATCCCCCGGTCGGCCGGGACGGCGCGCACGGTGGGATCGACCAGGGGGCGGAAGTCCAGGACCCGCATCAGCTCGGGGACGTCGACGTGCTTGGGGGTCAGGCCACCGCGTAGGACGTTGTCCGAGTTGGCCATGACCTCCACCCCCACGCCCCGCAGGTAGGCGTGCAGCTGCCCGGGGCCGAGGTACACCGCCTGCCCGGGGTCCAGGGACACCCGGTTGAGCAGGAGGGCGCCGAGCACCCCGGGGTCGGTGGGATAGCGCTCGGCCAGCTCCACGACGGTGGTGGCCTCGGGCGCCCACTCGCCGCCGACGCCCACCGCGCCGAGATAGGCGACGGCGCCGGTGACCAGCTGCGGGACGATCGTGTCCAGCGCGGTGTGCGGCATCGTGACGATGGTGGTGAACACCGCCCGGACCCCCTCGGCGTCCGGCTGCCCGTCCAGCATGTCCCGGTAGGGGCGCAGGGCGGGGACGTCCAGCGCGTCGAGCAGCGCGACGGTGCGGGCGACCGGCCTGAAGCCCACGAGGGCATGGAAGTCGGTCAGCGCCACCAGGATCTCGGGCTTGTGGTTGGGGTCCCGGTAGTTGCGGTCCGGCGCGTCCACGGCGAGGCCGCGGGCGTCCTCGGCGGCGAACCCCTCCCTCGCCCTCTCGGGTGAGGGATGCGCCTGCAGCGAGAGGGCCTGCTCGGCGGAGAGCAGCTTGACCAGGAACGGCAGGCCGGCCCCGTGCTGGGCCAGCACCCGCTCCCCCAGTTCGCCCACGGGGTCGGCCGCGATCCGCGCGTCCAGCCCGCCCCCGTCAGAGCAGAGGGAGGAGCCCGAGTCGTGGGCCCCGTACCAGAACTCCGCCACCGGATGCGGAGCCGGGGACGGCGTCCCGCACAGCTCGGGGAGCGCGGTCCGGGACCCCCACGCGTAGGCCTGGACGACAGGACTGAGCGTCACCACGGGTCACAGACCCCCGACCAACAGGTATGCGGCGGACAGTTCGGTCCGAGCCATGAGCGCGGCCACCCTTCCGCTCAACGGGGTCGGCGGGTCGCCGACCGTGTCCCGACCGCGATCGGTGATCCACTCGACGTCCGCGAGCGGGCCCGCGGCCAGGCGGACGACGTCCTCGTCCGCGCCCAACACCATACCGAGGTGCCGGATGGGGAGGACCTCCCGTGCGCCGTCGAGCTGGTCGTCGTGGAACAGGCTCGCCAGGGGATCCACGGGGGGACGGCCCTGGGCCCGTTCCGCCTGGGAGCGGACGGCATCCGACACCGAGGAGGACGCCGTGACCCGGCCGACGTCACAGAACGCCGCGACGGCCCGGTCACAGTAGGCCGAGGACACCGGATCCGAGTGGATCCAGACGAGCGGGTCCGTCCCCGCGACGGACCTGGCGAGGAGCTTGGCGGGGTTGACCGGCGTCGACAGGTCCGGCCCGAGACCCTCGAGCTCGGCATCCACCGCGTCCGCGGCCGCGGCCACGCCGAGGCCGGGCACGCCGAGCGCGTCCAGGACGGCCATCCCCGCGGCCAGGTGATGGAGGATCCCCCGGTGCGGGGGCAGGTACGGCAACGGCGGCAGCCAGGTCGCGCGACCCCCGCCGGACTCCCCCACCGGACCCTCGCGCGGGACGTCCACCACCACGGCCGCACCCCGGTGGGCGGCGGCGTCGACCGCGGAGGCGAGGTCGCGGTCCCCGGCGTCGTCCCCCGAGACCAGCACGACGTCCAGCGCCCCGACCCACGCCGGAAGCGTGTGGGCGTGGACCAGCGGCGGCACGCCGGGCCCGCCGACGCCCTCGGCGAGCGCCGTGACGACGCCGGCGGCGTGGCGGGCCCGGGCGGAGCGGCCGTGGACCCACACCAGCGCGCGGGGCCGGAACCCGACGAGCGCCTCGAGCGCCCCGGCGTCCACCGCCGTCGCCACCGCGCGGATCTGGGCACCGCCCATCGACGCGTGGAGGAGGGCGCCGGTGGCGTCGGAGGACCGGAGCGCCTCCGCGTCGTCCAGATCGACCCGACCGGCCCCGGTGTCGCTGGTCAGGTCAGGCACGGACGATCGCGAGGACTTCGTCGACCACCGCGGCGACACCCTCGGTGGTGGGCGCCTCCGCGTTGAGGCGGAGCAGCGGTTCGGTGTTGGACGCCCGGAGGTTGAACCACGCGCCGCCCCCGAGGTCCACGGTCACCCCGTCCAGGCGATCGACCGAGACGGCGCGGCCGGAGAACGCCGTGAGGACGGCCTCCATGCGCTCCACCTGGGCCTCCGCCGAGTCCAGGGTCGAGTTGATCTCACCCGACGCGGCGTAGCGGGTGTACTCCGCCATGACCTCGGACAGCGTGGACTCCTGCTCACCCAACGCGGCGAGCGTGTGCATGGCCGCCAGCATCCCCGAGTCGGCGCCCCAGAAGTCGCGGAAGTAGTAGTGCGCCGAGTGCTCGCCGCCGAAGACCGCGCCGGTGTCCGCCATCTGCGCCTTGATGAAGCTGTGGCCGACCCGGGTGCGGATGGCCACGCCACCCTTCTCCTCCACCAACTCGGGGACGGCGCGCGACGTGATGAGGTTGTAGATGATCGAGGCGCCGGGCTCCTTGTCGAGCTCGCGCCCGGCCACCAGGGCGGTGATGGCGGACGGGGCGACGGGCTCACCCCGCTCGTCCACCACGAAGCACCGGTCCGCGTCGCCGTCGAAGGCCAGCCCGATGTCCGCGCCGCTCTCCCGGACGAGCGCCTGGAGGTCGACCAGGTTGGCCGGTTCGAGGGGGTTGGCCTCGTGGTTGGGGAAGTTGCCGTCCAGCTCGAAGTACAGGGGGATGATCTCGAGCGGCAGCCCGCTGAGCACCGCGGGCACGGTGTGGCCGCCCATCCCGTTGCCGGCGTCCACGGCCACCTTGAGCCGCCGGATGCCGGACAGGTCGACCAGGCCGCGCAGGTACTCCCCGTAGCCTGCGAGCACGTCCCGCTCGGTCACCGCGCCGGGGGCACCGTCGTACTCCGGCACCCCCTCGACCAGGTCGGCGGAGATCGTCCCGAGGCCGGACTCCTGGCCGACGGGCTTGGCCCCCGCGCGGCACAGCTTGATGCCGTTGTACCGGGCCGGGTTGTGGCTGGCGGTGAACATGGCGCCGGGGCAGTCGAGCAGCCCCGAGGCGTAGTAGAGCTGGTCCGTCGAGGCGAGGCCGATCGTCACCACGTCGAGGCCCTGGGCCGTGACCCCGGCGGCGAACGCCCGGGACAACGACGGGGAGGAGTCGCGCATGTCGTGGCCGACCACCACCGTGCCCGCGCCCTCCGACCGCATGAGACGGCCGAACGACGCCCCGACCTCACGGACGAAGCCCTCGTCTATCTGTTCACCCACGACGCCACGGACGTCGTAGGCCTTGATGACTGCTCGGACGGACTCGGCGCTGCGTGCCACGTGCTGCTCCAGGGATGAGAGGCGGTCGGGTGGGTCTTGCCCGTGACACTACCCGTGGGGCGTGACCCGCTGACGGGACACGCGTCGGGCGGAGGGTCAGCCCGCGCCCGGACCCGACTCCCCCACACCGTCACCCGGCGGGCCGGGGTCGGCCTCGGCGCGGTCGGGCACGTCGGGAACCACCCGGAGGTGGGGGCGGCCGCCGGAGGGATCGACGGGGGCCTCCGCGAGAACGGGTCCGGGGTCGGAGACCCCCAGCCGCCGCAGCCTGTCCGCGTCCACCAGCGCGGCTCCCGCCCTCCGGCCGCCGACGGGGGCGCCGGCGACGGCGTCCAGCAGGGCCGTGAGGTCGGCGTCCTCCGCGGAGGTGTCGATGTCGGGGTGTCGCACCAGGTCCCAGCCCCGGGGGGCGGTGATGCGCAGCGCGTGGGCCGCGCACAGGTCCCACGCGTGCGGCTCGCGGACCGCCGGGAGCGGTCCGATGACGGCGGTGGAGTCCGCGTAGACGTAGGTGAGCGTGGCGACCGCACGATTGGGGCACCCCGGGCGGCAGCAACGACGGTTCTCACTCACGAGGCCCCAGGGTAGACCCGTCCGGTCGACGGGCGGGCCGCGACCCGCCGCGCCGATGTCGCGGAGCCCGGCCGACGGGGGTTATCCTCGCGCCATGACGCCGACCACCCCGGTTCCCGGACGTCCGCCGACGGGGAACGCGATCCCCGGCGCCGGGCAGTCCGACGTGTGCGCGGGCAGCCGGATCTCGGTGCGGGACTTCCCCGGCGATCCCGGCCGGCGCGGCCCGCGCGTGGTGACGACCCGGCGCGCCGAACGCCGTGGCCACGGCCCCCGGGGCCCGGTCCTGCCCCCGGAGGTCCCCCGGTGGCGGAGCAGGGCGGCCGAGTTCGACGCCGCGGCGCTCGAGGCGTTCGCCGAGATCGACCAGCACTGGCATTCCCGCCTGGTCCACCTGGACCTCGCGGTGGACATGGTGCCGAGGATGCGGCTGAAGCCGGGCGAGTCGTGGCCGGAAGAGGTCGTCGCCGACGGGCTGGTCCCGCTCGCCCGCCTCGTCCCCGCCGGCGTCGACCGGTCCGGCCAACCCACCCGGGCGAGGCTGGTGCTCTTCCGCAAGCCGCTCACCCGACGCACTCAGGGCGGGGACGATCTGCGCGACCTGGTCTACTCGGTGTTGGTGGAGCTGGTCTCCCAGCACCTGGAGGTCTCGCCCGACGAGGTCGAGGCCGGCCCGGACGACGACTGACCGCCCCGTGGGGCGGTCAGGACCTGCGGAAGCGGGGGCGTGCGGGGGGACTCACATGACGGCGTCGCGCTTGATCCGGCGACGCTCGCGCTCGGACAGCCCGCCCCAGATGCCGAAGCGCTCGTCGTTGGCGAGGGCGTACTCCAGGCACTCGGCCTTGACCTCGCACCCCGTGCAGATCTTCTTGGCCTCGCGGGTCGAGCCGCCCTTCTCCGGGAAGAACGCCTCCGGGTCGGTCTGGGAGCAGAGGGCCCGGTCCTGCCAGCTCTCCTCCTCGTCCTCCGCGAAGAGGGCGGTGGAGCCGAAGTCGACCAGGGTCAGGTCGGGTCCCGCTGCGGTGCGTGACTGTCGATCCACGGTCATCCCCTCGTGTTACGTTGCTCGTCGCTCGCGCGTCTGACGGACCCGGTGCCGCTCAGATGCGAATGACACACCTGTGATTACACACATGCGAGTCGCTCAGGTCAAGCGAAAACGGGGAAACCTAGCACCGCCGGTCGGCCACGCGCGCCCGCGACACGCCAGAAACCCTGTGGCGTGGGCCACGCCCGCCCCACGCCGCGCCGCGGTGACCGTGGCCCACCCGGACCCACCCGCCCCCTCGTCACTACCCTTGGGCGTCGTGAGGATCTGTGTGGTGGCCGGTGGCGTCGGTGGCGCCCGTTTCCTTCTGGGCGCTCGCCGCCTCCTCGGGCTGGACCCCGGGCCGGGAGCGGACGCGCCGCACCGCAGCGATGCGCACCGGATCGATGCGGTGGTCAACGTCGGTGACGACGCCTGGATGCACGGCGTGCGCATCTGCCCCGATCTGGACACCATCATGTACACCCTCGGTGGTGGCATCGATGCCGAGCGCGGGTGGGGACACGCGGGTGAGACCTGGAACTGCCGCGACGAGCTGGCCGCCTACGGCGTGCAGCCGGACTGGTTCGGGCTCGGGGACAAGGACCTGGCCACGCACCTCGTGCGCACCCAGATGCTCGACGCCGGCTACCGCCTGACCGACGTGACCGAAGCGCTGTGCGCGCGCTGGTCCCCCGGCGTCCGGCTGCTGCCCGTCACCGACGAGCGCTGCGAGACCCACGTGGTGGTCCGGGATGACGCCGCGGGCGGGACCGGCACGCGGGCGATCCACTTCCAGGAGTGGTGGGTCAGGCACAGGGCGCAGCTGCCGCCCTCCGGGTTCGTGCAGGTCGGGGCGGAGGCCGCCCGGCCCACCGAGGAGGCGCTCGAGGCGATCTCCGCGGCCGACCTCGTCGTCGTCGCCCCCTCCAACCCCGTGGTCTCCGTCGGCGCGGTCCTCGCCGTCCCCGGGATCCGCGCCGCGTTGCGCGCCACGCCCGCGCCCGTCGTGGGCGTCAGCCCCGTCATCGGCGGCGCGGTGCTGCGCGGGATGGCCGACACGTGCCTCACCGCGATCGGGGTCGAGACGGACGCCCTCGCCGTGGCCCGCCACTTCGGCTCCCGGTCCGCCACCGGCCTGCTCGACGGCTGGCTGGTGGCCCCCGGTGACGGCCCCGCGGGCGGGGTCGGCGAGGTGGACGGGATCACCGTCGGCGAGGCCCCGCTGCTCATGACCGACCCTGACGCCACCGCCGACATGGTGGCCGCCGCGATCAGGCTGGTCGGCCTCGACGTCCCCGCGCGGTCCGACCGATGACCGACGGCGCGCTCCCCGAGGGCCGCCCCTGGTCGGGCGAGCACGCGGCCCCCGCCGACGTCCACCTGTGGGCCCCGGACGGGCTGCCGGAGTTCCGCCCCGGGGACGACCTGGCCGGCATCCTCGCCGCCGCGCTCACCGGGGACCCGCGCGGGCTGGCCGACGGCGACGTGGTGGTGCTCACGTCCAAGGTCCTGTCCAAGACCGAGGGCCGGATCGTGCCCGCGCCCACCGATCCCGAGGAGCGCGACGCCCTCCGCCGGCGCCTGGTCGACCAGGAGTCCGTGCGGGTGGTCGCGCGCGTCAACCGGACGGTGATCACGGAGAACCGGCTGGGCATCGTCCAGGCGGCCGCCGGCGTCGACGGCTCCAACGTCGAGTCCGGCGAGCTCGCGCTGCTCCCCGAGGACCCCGACGCCTCCGCCGACGCGCTCGCGCGTGACCTGCACCGGCTCACCGGGGCGCGGGTGGCCGTGGTGGTGACCGACACCATGGGGCGGGCCTGGCGCACCGGCCAGGTCGACATGGCGATCGGCGCCGCGGGGTTGCGGGTGTCGGTCGGGTACGACGGCGCCGTGGACGGCCAGGGCAACGAGCTGCTGGTCACCGACGTCGCGGTGGCCGACGAGATCGCCGCGGCGGCCGACCTGGTCAAGGGCAAGCTCGGGGCCCGACCGGTCGCGGTGGTCCGCGGGGTGCGCCACCTCCTGCTCGACGAGGACCAGGACGACGACGACGAGGGCGGCTCCCCGCGGCGGGCCCGCGACCTGGTCCGCGACAGCGCGTCGGACCTGTTCCGGCTGGGCACCGCCGAGGCGGTGGCGCAGGGGCGGCGCGAGGCCGTTCCCGGGCGCCGCTCCGTCCGTCGGTTCTCGGGCGAGCCGGTCCCCGCGGGGGCCCTCGCCGACGCGGTGGCCGACGCGCTCACCGCGCCGGCGCCCCACCACAGCACCCCGATCAGGTTCGTCCGGGTCGCCGGGGATGCGCGGACCCGGCTGCTCGACGCCCTGCGCGCGGACTGGGAGGCGGACCTGCGCGCCGACGGCCATCCGGCCGACGTGCTGGCCCGCCGGCTGGCCCGGGGGGACCTCCTGCGCACCAGCCCCGAGCTCATCCTGCCGTTCGTCGACGACGCCGCCGGCGCGCACGCATACCCCGACGCCCGGCGCCGGGCGTGCGAGGAGACCATGTTCACCGTGGCCGGGGGCGCCGCCGTGCAGTCGCTGCTGGTCGCCCTGGCGGCGCGTGGGTTGGGCTCGTGCTGGGTGGGGTCGACGATCTTCGCCGCCGACACCACCCGGCGGGAGCTCGGCCTGCCGGCGTCGTGGCGGCCCCTGGGGGCCGTGGCCGTGGGGGTGCCGGCCGACCCGGTCACCCCGCGGGGGACCCGGCCGGCCGGGGACGCCTACATGTCCGTGGAGTAGCGGATCCCGCCGTCGGGGATCACCACGCCCGGCCAGACCCGCGCGCCGCGCAGGAGCTCGCAGCGCGCTCCGATGTCCGCGCCGTCGCCGATCACGCCGTCGCGGATGAGCGCCCGGTGCCCGATGCGGGCGCCGAAGCCGATGATCGACCGCTCGACCGTCGCGCCGGCCTCGATCAGGGCGCCGTCGAACACGACCGCGCCGTCCAGGCGGGCGCCCGCCCCGATCACCGCGCCCCGGCCGA
This sequence comes from Dietzia sp. UBA5065, assembly GCA_002415925.1. Lineage (GTDB taxonomy): Bacteria > Actinomycetota > Actinomycetes > Mycobacteriales > Mycobacteriaceae > Dietzia. The sequence continues at coordinate 8,811 of DIAZ01000152.1, forward strand.
CGACGCTGCCACCGACCAGGACCGCCCCGGCTCCGACCCCGGCACCCTCGTGCACGAGGGCCTCACCCTGGTGCCCCGCGAGGGCCGGCGACGGGGCGATGCCGCGTACGAGGTCCGAGGACCCGCGGACGAAGTCCTCGGGGGTGCCCATGTCCCGCCAGTACGCCGAGTCCACGAACCCGTAGACCCGCCTCCCCTCGGAGAGCAGTTGGGGGAAGGTCTCGCGCTCGACGGAGACGGGGACGCCCGCGGGGATCTGTTCGATGAGCTCACGCTTGAACACGTAGCAGCCGGCGTTGATCTGGTCGGTCGGCGGATCCTGCGTCTTCTCGAGGAACTCCAGGACCCGGCCGTCGTCGTCGGTGGTGACGCAGCCGAACGCGCGGGGGTCCGACACCCGGACCAGGTGCATGGTGAGGTCGGCGTCCTTCGCGTGGTGCAGGTCCAGGATCTGCGTGAGGTCGGTGCCCCCCAGGACGTCGCCGTTGAACACCATGATCGTCGAGGCGGTGAGCTCGTCCAGGACGTTGCGGATACCGCCGCCGGTCCCCAGGGGCTCGGTCTCCACCACGTAGGAGATCTCGAGGTCCAGGTCCGACCCGTCGCCGAAGTACTCTTCGAAGACCTCCGCCTTGAAGGAGGTGCCCAGCACCACGCGGCGGATGCCCGCCGCGTGGATCCGCGAGAGCAGGTGCGTGAGGAACGGCAGGCCGGCGGTGGGCAGCATCGGCTTGGGCGCGGAGATGGTGAGCGGCCGCAGCCGGGTCCCCTTCCCCCCCACCAGGATCACCGCCTCGGTATCCGCGATCAGGTCGCCCCGCACCGGGCTCTCGGAGTTCGTCGAGGTCACGCTGTTGCTCCCGCTGTCATGGGCCCCCCGGGACGCGCGGTCGCGCGGCTACCGGGTGGCCGGTGGTCTGTCCGGCGCTCAGCGCAGGGCGCGCCTCGCGGAGCGGATCGCGAGGCGGCACCGTGCCTCCAGGCCGACCCTGAGGGCCCAGCGTATCGGTGCCTGCCACGCACGGGGATGCCGGTCCGCCTGGAACAGGTACGCGCTGCGGTGGTGGGCCCGCAGGGTGAACTCGGGCACCGACTTGGTCGAATGCCCCTGATCGTGGTGGATGACGGACGACGGGACATAGACGTTCTGCCACCCGGCGCGGCCGAGGCGGTCGCCCAGGTCCACGTCCTCCAGGTACATGAAGTACCGCTCGTCGAACCCGCCCACCGCGTCGAAGGCCGACCGCCGCAGCAGCAGACAGGAGCCCGACAGCCATCCGGCGGGGCGTTCGGTCTCCATGTCCGCGTCGTCGAGGTACCGGGCGGTCCACGGGTTGCCGGGCCACACCGGACCCAGCACCGCGTGGCCGATACCGGCCC
>DIAZ01000063.1:0-1055 GCA_002415925.1 Dietzia sp. UBA5065
CGGGGCCGGGGCCGGGGGCGGGGCGGGGGGCGGGTGGCGGGGGCGGGTGGTGGATCAGCGGCGGGCGGCGGCGATCCGCTCGCGGCGCAACTGCTCCACCGCGGGCACCTCGACCGGTGGGAGGGAGTCCACGCCCAGCGCGCGGCACAGCAGCAGGTCGGCCAACTCGGGGTTCCGCGCCAGCGCCGGCCCGTGCATGTACGTGGCGATGATGGAGCCCTGCACCACGCCCTCGACCAGCCCGCCGGCCGGGACCGCCACGCCGGCGGGGACCCCGTTGCCGACTCCCGAGGTCACGCGGCCGAGCGGGGCGGCGTCGGGGCCCAGCACCGTGGCGCCCATGTGGTTCTCGAACCCCGTCAGCGGCCGGGTGAGCCCCGCGAGCTGCGGGGTCGTCACGAGCTCGCCGATGGAGCGCGTGGCCTGCGGCGTCGTAGTGACGTCGAGGAGCCCCAGGCCCGGCGCGCGGGAGCCGTCCGAGACCACGAACCACTCACCGAACACCTGCATGCCGGCGCAGATCGCCAGCACCGGCACCCCGCGGGAGACCGCCCGCTGCAGGCCGGGTGAGCCGGACAGGTGCCGGGACGCCAGCTTCTGCGCGGCGTCCTCGCCGCCGCCCACGGCGTAGAGATCGCACGAGTCGGGGACGGCGTCCTCGAGGGTGATGCGGACGATCTCCGCGTCGTGACCCCGCCACTTCAGGCGCTGACGCAGGACCAGCGAATTGCCGTCGTCGCCGTAGGTGCCCATGACATCCGGCAGCACAAGTCCGATGCGGACGGTGGACTCGCTGGGCCGCGGCGAGTCGGGGGAGACGGTGTCGAGGGGGGAGGCAGAGGCCCCGTCGCGCTGCTCGCTCATCGGTGCTGCTCCTTCGCATCGGTCGAGGGACTGGAGCTCGCGGGACTGGAGCTCGCGGGACGGGAGGCCCCGGTCCCGGCCCCGGCACCGGCACGGGCCCCGGCCCCCGCCCCGGAGGCGGCGATCGCACGCCCGAGGTCGCGGAACGCGGTGTAGTTGGCCAACACCTCCACCCGCCCGGCCGGGCACCT
>DIAZ01000063.1:1224-3656 GCA_002415925.1 Dietzia sp. UBA5065
GAGGCGTACACGGTGACGCCCTCGAAGCTCTCGAAGCGCACGTCCCACAGCCAGGACAGGTCCACGCCGTCGGCGACCTGCCCGTTGACCGCGATCACCAGCCCGTCGGCGGAGGAGTCGATCATCCCGAGCGCCTCCTGCCAGCCGGCCGGGTTCTTGGCCAGCAGCAGGTGGGCGGACCGGCCGTCGACGTCGACGGTGGAGTAGCGGCCGGCCACGTCGTCGACCGTCTCCACCGCCCTCACCGCCGCAGCCGGGTCGGCGCCCATCGCCACGGCTGCGGCGACGGCCTGGGCGGCGTTGCCCCGGTTGGCCCGCCCCGGGATCGCCAGGTGCAGGGGCGCGGAGAACCCGTCGGGGCCGTGGATCGCCTCGTCGCTGACCCACCAGTCCGGCGCGGGCCGGGCGAACTCGCGGCCGTCCGGCAGCGTGCCCTGCGCCCGCCAGTGCACGGCCCCGGTCTCGTCCACCGTCCGGGTGATCGGCTCACCGGTGCGCGGGCAGCTCACCGAGTCGCCCGCCCACGCGCTGCCGGCCGCCACCCACACCACCGAGGGATTGTCGTAGGCGACGGAGGTGATCATCACGTCGTCGCAGTTGGCGACCACCGTGGCCTGCGGCTGCGCGGCCACCCCGGCCCGCAGGCGCCGCTCGATGGCGTTGATCTCACCCACCCGGTCCAGCTGGTCGCGGCTGAGGTTGAGCAGGACGATCGCCTCCGGTGCGGTGTTCTCCGCGACGGCCGGGGTGTGCAGCTCGTCCACCTCGATCGCCGCGAGCGGGGCCGTCCGGTCGGCGCCCAGCGCGGACACGATCCCGGCGTCCATGTTGTCGCCATTGGCGTTCGAGGCCACCGGGGCCACGGTGGACAGGGCGGCGGCGAGCATCCTCGTCGTCGTCGACTTCCCGTTGGTCCCCGTCACCAGGACCGTCCGCCGGCCCGCCGCGAGTTGGCGCATCAGCCCCGGATCCAGCTTGAGCGCGACCAGCCCGCCGATCATCCCGCCCGATCCGCGACCCGATACCCGGGAGGCCCAGGTGGCCAGACGGGACACGGCCACGGCCGCGCGGCCGCGGGGGGTGAGGGCAGTGGGGCCGGGGGTCGCGCGGGAACTCATGCGACGAGTCTAGGCAGCCGGTGCGCCCTAGAACGGCACCGCACCGCCGAGGGCCCGGGCCACGTCCCTGCCCATCCCCGCGATCACCTGGTCCGGGGTGTCGTAGGGCCCGGCCGCGGTGGCGACCACGGCGACCGCGTACCGGCCGGTGGTGGTGTTGATCACGGCGACGTCGTGGGATTCGGTGTCGGTCTCGCCGGTCTTGTTGGCGGTGGAGCCCGCGGGGAGCAGCGCCGGCAGCTTCCACGTGCGGTCCTGATCGGCCATCGCGCCCAGCACGATCCGGGCGACCGCGGGTGAGGTCAGCGCCCGGCCCCGGGGCGCGCGGCCGTCGGCGGCGCGGACCAGTTCGGCGAGGTAGCCCACGCTGCCGCGCGCGGTCACCGTGCTCATGTCGCCGGTCCACTCCCAGCGGAACGCGCCGCCGGTGTGGAACTCCTCCGCGAGCCCCACCCGGTCGGTGACGGCGTTGACGGCCTCGAGCGGGTCGTCGGTGTCGGGCGCCCCGGGACCCTCGACGGCGAGGTCGTAGAGCAGGTTGGCGGCCTCGTTGTCCGAGAGCGAGAGGGCCCGGGTCACGAGCTCGCCGAGGGGGCCGTAGGGGGTGTCGGCGTCGGGGTCGGCGCCCCACGACTCGAGCGCGGCCACGGCCAGGGTCAGTTTGATCACGGAGGCGGCGTAGAGGGGTTCGTCGCCGCCGGCGCACACGGCCCGCTCGTCGGGGGCGTCGATCGCCAGGACGCACGCCGAGAGTTCGTGGCCGGACCGGCGGGCGTCGTCCACGGCGGCGTCCAGCACCGGGCGGAGCTGGGCCCACCCCGGCGGCACCGGGCTGACGCGGCGGGCGGTGTCCTCGACCCGGCCGTCGGGCGTGCCGGAGGTGGCGCCGGCCCGGGCCGCGTGGGCGCCGGGGCCGGCGAGAGCAGAGCCCGGGCGGGCGAGTTGCGCCCCGGGGGCGGTTACGGCCAGCCCCAGCACGGCGGCCACGCACACCGCGAGATAGCCGCCGGCCGCCAGCCGGAGGGTCCTCCGGGTGCGGCGGCGGGCCCGGGCCGGGGCGTCTCGCAGCCGCGCGGCGGGGGTGTCCGACCGATACCGCGGCACGACGCCCCCCAGGTTGTGGCCGGCGCCGGGGCGACCGGGGTGATGAGCTGACGCCGTCGAGGGTAGCCCGCCGGCGGCAGAGTGGCAGCGCAGCCCCGACGGATGCGCTGCGCCTCCGGCCTGCGCTGGGCGTGTGCCGCGAAAAGCCCCCTTGCGCTGGCGGTAAGGGCCTTTCCGCCAGCGTAAGCCGGAGTGGCAGCGCATCCGGGC
>DIAZ01000063.1:3786-10577 GCA_002415925.1 Dietzia sp. UBA5065
CCGGGCCGGAGTGGCAGCGCATCCAGCCGGGGAGCGGCTCGGGCGGCGGGGGCATCACCGCGGCACCGGCCGGGAGCCGGCGGGGTGGCGGGCGAGGGGCGGTGTCGGGGTGGTCTGCCACGATGGTCGGCATGGGTGGCTGGGTGGTGGTGGACGTCGAGACGTCGGGGATGACGCCGTCGGTCGACCGGGTGCTGTCGGTGGCGGCCGTGGTGATCGACGACGACGGCGAGGTGGTCGAGGAGTTCGCGACCCTGCTCAACCCGGGGGTCGACCCGGGCCCCGTCCACGTGCACGGGCTCACCCCGGCCCTCCTCGCGGGCAAGCCCCGCTACGCGGAGGTGGCCGCGGACCTGGACCGGGTGCTCGACGGCCGCACCGTGGTGGCCCACAACGCCACGTTCGACGCGTCCTTCCTGGCGTCCGAGGCGCGGCGCGCGGGGCTCGAGCCGCCGCTGGAGCGCTTCCTGTGCACCCTCGACCTTGCCGGGAGGCTGCACCTGTCCACCACCGACCTCAAGCTGTCCACGCTCGCCGCGCACTTCGGCGTGGAGCAGCGGGCCGCGCACGACGCCCACGACGACGCCCTGGTGCTGGCCGGCGTGTTCGCCGGCCTGCTCGGGGTGGCCGCCGCCAAGGACGTGCGGCCCACCGTGCGGGAGCTCGAGGGGATGCTCCCGGACCCCGACTCGGGGTTCCTGGTCTCCCGCGTGTGGGCGGAGGCGCTCGCGGCGCCCCGGCTCTGGCGGCCGGCGGGGAGGCTGCGGCGCTCCGGCGGGCTGGTGCAGGGGATGGAGGTGGTCTTCACGCAGGACGTGGACAGGGACCCGGAGGAGATCGCCGGGCTCGTCGTCGACAAGGGTCTCTACCTGGCCGACCGGATCTCCTCCCGCACCTCCCTGGCGGTGTGCGACGCTCCTGACGCCGTGCGCGGCCGCACGGTGTTCGCCCGCAGGAAGGGGCTCGAGCTGGTGCCGTTCGCCCGGTTCGAGGCGATGCTCGCCGACGTCGCGCCCGGGCGGCCCGTCGCCGGCCCGCAGGCGGTGGACGGCGCGCAGGAGGCGCTGTTCTAGGGGCGGCCGTCACGGATAGGGGCGTCCCTCGCGCTGCCGCGGCAGGTCGGGGGGGTGGCCGGAGAGCCGGGAGGGGTCCTCGGGTCGGGTGCCGCGGTGGAAGAGGATCCGGTTGACCCCCCAGTGCAGCGCCCACAACCCCACGCCCACCACGAGCAGGATGGCGGCGATGCGATAGTCGTCGGTCGCCCGCCCGGACAGGGGCGAGACCAGGAACGCGCAGCACACGGCGCCGAGGATCGGCAGCACGGTCGGCGCGCGGAAGTGGCGGTGGTCGGCGGGATCCCGCCGGAGGACGAGCACCGCGACGTTCGTCACCGTGAACACCCCGAGCAGCAGGAGCGAGGTGGTCCCGCCCAGCGTCGCGAGGTCGGCAAAGGTGATGAGGCCGACCGCGATGGCCGTGGTGAACACGATCGCCACCCACGGGGTGCGGCGGCCGGGGAGGACCCGGCCGAGCACCGGCGGCAGCACCTGCTCGTTGGCCATGCCGTAGAGCAGGCGGGACGCCATGAGCATGTTGATCAGCGCGGAGTTGGCCACGGCGAACATGGTGATGAACGCGAAGACCCACACCGGGAACGCCGGCGCGCCGGCCGCGACCACCTTGAGCAGCGGGGTCTCGCCCTGGCCCAGGTCCTCGGGGCTCACCAGCGTCACCGAGGCGATCGCCACCAGGATGTACACGACGCCGGTGATCGTGAGGCCGGTGAGCATGATCTTGGGGAAGATCTTCACGGGGTCCCTGGTCTCCTCGGCCATGTTGACGGAGTCCTCGAAGCCGACCAGCGCGAAGAACGCCAGTGCGGTGGCGGCGGTGACGGCCCGGAAGGGGCTCTCGCCCTGGTCCACCCGGAGTTGCCCGGCGCGGGAGAGGTCACCCTGCCCCTGGCTGATCGCCCACGCGCCGATCGCGATGATGATGAGCAGGCCGGACAACTCGACGCAGGTGAGCACCACGTTGAGCCGGACGGACTCGGCCACGCCGCGGAGGTTGACCACGGCGACGGCGGTGATGAAGCACAGCGCGATGCCGATCAGCGGCCAGGTCCCGGACGCCAACTCCAGGCCCACCGCCTGGTCGAGATTCCCCGCGAACGCGATGGCGGCGGAGGACGCGGAGGTGAGACCGGAGCACATGACGGTGAACGCCACGAGGAAGGTGAGGAAGTGCACCCGGAAGGCGCGGTGCGTGTAGACGGCCGCGCCGCCGGCCCGCGGGTACTTGGTGACCAGCTCGAGGTAGCTGGCCGCCGTGAGCATGGCCACGGCGAACGCCACGAGGAACGGCAGCCACACCGCCCCGCCGACCTCCCCGGCGACCTTCCCGGTGAGGGCGTAGATGCCGGTGCCGAGGATGTCGCCGACGATGAACAGCAGGAGCAGGCCGGGACCCATCACGCGCCTGAGGGCGGGCTGGCCGGTGGTGCGTTCCGGGCCGGTGACGACGGGGACGCCCGCGGCCGGCGGGGGATCGGGCGGTCCGGGCATGGCGTGCTCCCTCCGGCGGATGTGTGAGGTGTACCACGGCGATCGTGAGCATCCCACCGCGTGGGCGGCGGTGGACGTGCTCTGCGTGGGATGATGGGCCACGGCCACCGATCGTCGACCACAGGAGTACCGCCCCGTGCCCGCACCCCAGAATGCCGCCGCCCGCGAGGTCTACGAGAAGGAGCGGGCTCACGTCCTGACCCCGTGGTCCGCCTGGGGCGCCACCGATCCCATGGTCGTCACCGCCGCCGAGGGCTGCTACCTCACCGACGGTGACGGCAACCGGCTGCTCGACTTCACCTCTCAGCTGGTCAACACCAACATCGGCCACCAGCACCCCGTGGTGGTCAAGGCGATCCAGGACCAGGCCGCCGAGCTGTGCACCATCAACCCCGCGCACGCCAACGCCGCCCGGGCCGAGGCCGCCCGCCTGATCGCCGAGGTCGCGCCCGCCGGGATGAACCGCGTGTTCTTCACCAACGCCGGCACCGAGGCCGTCGAGCACGCCGTCCGCATGGCGCGCCGCCACACCGGCCGCCACAAGACCCTCTCGGCCTTCCGCAGCTACCACGGCGCCACCACCACCTCGATGAACCTCACCGGCGACACCCGCCGCTGGGCCAACGATCTCGGCAACACAGGTGCCGTCCACTTCCACGCGCCCTACCTGTACCGCTCGCAGTTCTACGCCGAGAACACCAAGCAGGAGTGCGACCGCGCGCTCGAGCACCTGGACTCGCTCATCGGGCTCGAGGGGCCGGACCACTTCGCCGCCCTCATCATCGAGTCGGTGCCCGGGACCGTGGGCATCATGGTGCCGCCGGCCGACTACCTCCGCGGCGTCCGCGAGATCTGCGACAAGTACGGGATCGTCATGATCTGCGACGAGGTGATGTCCGGCTTCGGCCGCACCGGCGCCTGGCTGGCCCTGGACAACTTCCGGTCCGGCGACGACGACTGGGCGCCCGACCTCATCACCTTTGCCAAGGGCTCCAACTCCGGCTACGTGCCGCTCGGCGGCGTGATCCTGCACGACCGGATCGCCGCGTCCTTCGAGACGACGCCCTACACCGGCGGACTCACGTACGGCGGCCACCCGCTGGCGTGCGCGTCCGTGGTGGCGACCATCAACCTCATGCGCGACGAAGGGATCGTCGAGAACGCCCGGATGATCGGCGAGGAGGTCATCGGGCCGCGCCTGCGAGAACTCGCCGAGAAGCATCCGTCGATCGGCGAGGTCCGCGGACTCGGCGTGTTCTGGGCCGTGGAGATGGTGGCCGACCGCGAGACCCGCGAGCCCCTGGCCCCCTACGGCGGATCGTCGGAGGCCATGGCCAAGACCTTCGGGGCGGCCAAGAAGGACGGCGTGCTGCTGTTCATGAACTACAACCGCTTCCACATCGTGCCGCCGTGCATCATCACGCCCGACGAGGCCCGCGAGGGCCTGGACGTGTTCGACCGCGCGCTCGACGTGGCCGATTCCTACGTGGGGAGCTGAGCCGACATGGCGCTGGTGCTGAGGCTGATCGTCAACGCGGTCGCCCTGTGGGTGGCGACCCTGATCGTGCCGGGGATCGACCTGCACGAGACGGTGGGCATCTACGACCCGGGTGCCGGCGCCCTGGAGGATCAGGTGAGCATCCCGACCGTCGCCGCGCTGCTCATCGTGGCGGTGGTGTTCACGCTGGTCAACGCGGTGATCAAGCCGTTCGTGCAGCTGCTCTCGCTGCCGTTGACCATCCTCACGCTGGGCCTGTTCCTGCTCGTGGTCAACGCCCTGATGCTCATGCTGACGAGCTGGGTCACCACGACGTTCCAGCCGTTCGGCGCGGAGTACGCGGTGAGCGGGTTCTGGGCGGCCTTCTTCGGCGCCATCGTGATCGGCCTGGTCAACTGGGTGTTCGCCATGCTCATCCCGGGCCGCGCACGCGACTGACCCGCCCCCGCTCGCGACCGACCCGCCCCCGCTCCGCCGTCGTGCGGGGACGGGGTCAGGAGCCGAAGGCCGCCGAGGAGACGCCGGTCGGGATCCACCCCTGGGACGCGACGTCCCGGATGAACTGCATCTGCGGGTAGAAGGCGTTGCCCGGGCACGCGGTCCCGCCCCAGTCGCGGTGGCCCGAGACGGCGGGCATCGGCCGGGTGGCCCCACCCTGGGGGTTGCGGTAGATGATCCCGCCCCGCGGATTGATGCCCGTGGCGCCCGTGAGCGCGCGCACGCAGTTGATGGTCGCGCCGACCGCGGCCGCGGTGGGCGGCGCGCCGGTGAAGTCGCCGAGCAGGCTGATGCCGATGTTGCCGTTGTTGACCCCGGCGGTGTGGCCGCCGGTGACGACGGGGGGAGCGATGCCGCCGACGGGCGGGAACTGGAACACCGGGGTGCCGCCGACGGTTCCGCCACGGCCCTGATAGATCCGGCCCTCCGGATCGATGATCAGGTGGTACCCGATGTCGCCCCAGCCCAGGGTGTTGGCGTGGTAGTTGTAGATCGCCCGCACGCTGGCGGCGCGGTCCGGCCCCGCGGGCGTGGCGGTGTGGTGGATCGTGATGGCCTGGGCGGGGAAGAACTGCGGCGCGCCCCACCCGTTGCCGGAGACGTCGCCCGCACCCCACGCGGCGCGGGGGATGATCGGCAGGCCGAGCAGGCCGGTGCTGCCGAGGCTGTAGTTGCGCGGCGCGCCGCGGCCGTCGTCGAACGCGGTGGCGCGGGACCCCTGCGGCGCGTCGACCTCGTAGCCCACGGCGCCCTCCGGCGCGGACACGAGCTCGGCGGCGGCGGCGCTGCCGGAGTCGGGGGCGGTGTCCATGGCCTCGAGCGGGAGCCAGTCGCCCACCGAGCCGTCGGGGAACGCGAACCGGATGCGGCCGGCGATCTCCTCGACGCTGGGGAAGGTGACGCCGACGTAGCCCAGCGGGCCGTTCGGCTGGATCATGCCGCTGCCCGTCGAGACCGACCTGAGCAGATCCTGCGCCACACCGAGCGAGCCGGTGTCGAACGGGTTGGCACCGGCGACGGGACCGCCGACGGTGGAGGCGACTGCGGCGCCCACTCCCACGGAAGCTGCGGTGAGGAACCCACGGCGTGAAACGGGCATGAGGCAAGACTCCAGACTTGGTGGTGCGAAGAGCAGACGCCTGGCATATCGGCGCGGTCGGCCGCCACATTACGCGCTCGGCGTAACCAAATCGAGACCATCGTTACCGGAGTGATACATGTGAAAGATGAGGCGCGGGGGGTGGCCGCGTGCCCGTCCCGGGCCCCCCGGGGCGCCCGCGCGGGGCGGCCCGGCGGGACCCGGGGAGCCCGCCTCAGGGGGCCCAGGTGCGGGCGCCCTCGGTGCTGCCGATGGTGGCGGCGTCCTCGTCGGCCTCGTCCGCGTACGCGCGGTTGACGGCGGAGACCACGGCCCGCAGGGACGCGGTGGTGATGGAACCGGCCCGGCCGACCCCCCAGAAGACCCGGTTGCCGAACTGCACCTCGACGAACGCCGCCGCGGTCGCGTCGTCGCCTGCGGTCATCGCATGCTCCGAGTAGTCGAGGATGCGCACCTCGTCGTCGAACATCTCGTTCAGGGCGGCGACGAACGCCGCCAGGGGGCCGTTTCCGGTCCCCGTCAGCTCCCTGGTCTGGCCCTTCCACTTGACCACGGCGTCGATCGAGTCCTCGCCGTCGTCGGTCTCCGCCGGCTCCAGGTGCTGGGACATGCGCTCCATGGGGGAGACGCGGTCCAGGTACTCCAGCGAGAAGATGTCCCACATCTGCTTGGGCGTGACCTCGCCGCCCTCGGAGTCGGTGACGCTCTGGACCAGCCCCGAGAACTCCATCTGCAGGCGGCGCGGCAGCTGCAGGCCGTAGTCGCTCTTCATGATGTACGCGACGCCGCCCTTGCCGGACTGCGAGTTGACGCGGATCACGGCCTCGTAGGTGCGGCCCTCGTCCTTGGGGTCGATCGGCAGGTACGGGACCTCCCAGGTGACGTCGGTGATGTCGGCGCCGCGGGCGTCGGCCTCGGCCTGGAGGGCGTCGAAGCCCTTGTTGATCGCGTCCTGGTGCGAGCCGGAGAACGCGGTGAAGACCAGGTCGCCGCCGTACGGGTGGCGCTCGGGCACGCGCAGCTGGTTGGCGTACTCGACCGTCCGGCGGATCTCGTCCATGTCCGAGAAGTTGATCTGCGGGTCCACGCCGCGGGTGAGCATGTTCATGCCCAGCGTGACCAGGCAGACGTT
>DIAZ01000063.1:10776-23600 GCA_002415925.1 Dietzia sp. UBA5065
CCGCGGTCGTTGTGCGGGTGCAGCGACATGATGGTGGAGTCGCGGTGGGCCAGGTTGCGGTGCATCCACTCGATCTGGTCGGCGTACACGTTGGGCGTGGCCATCTCGACCGTCGCCGGCAGGTTGATGATGATGGGGTTCTCCGGCGTCGCGCCCACGACCTCGGTGACGGCGTCGCAGACCTCCTTGGAGAACGCCAGCTCGGTACCGGTGAACGACTCGGGCGAGTACTCCCAGCGCCAGTTGGTGTCCGGGTAGTCGCGCGCGATGGTGGTGACCAGCTCGGCGGCGTCGGTGGCGATCTTCTTGATGGCGTCGCGGTCCTTACGGAACACCACCTTGCGCTGCAGGATCGAGGTGGAGTTGTAGAAGTGCACGATCACGTTCGACGCGCCCTCGCACGCCTCGAACGTGCGGCGGATCAGGTCCTCGCGGCACTGGACCAGCACCTGGATGGTGACGTCCTCGGGGATCGCGTCGTCCTCGATGATCTCGCGGACGAAGTCGAAGTCCGTCTGCGACGCCGACGGGAAGCCGACCTCGATCTCCTTGTAGCCCATCCGCACGAGCAGCTCGAACATGCGGCGCTTGCGGGCCGGGCTCATGGGGTCGATCAGGGCCTGGTTGCCGTCGCGCAGGTCCACGGCGCACCACTGCGGGGCGTGGGAGATGGTCTTGTCCGGCCACGTGCGGTCGGGCAGCGAGACGTCCTCGACCTCGTCCGCGAAGGAGCGGTAGCGATGCGTCGGCATCGACGAGCCCTTCTGGCGGTTCCACGACGGTTGGTCGGGGCGTCCGGGCTTGGAGGGGGGAGTGATGGTCGACGACGACGAGACGAATGCGTCAGCGGGAGACATAACGGGGCTCTTTCCTGGATGCGATCTGGTGGGATCGGACCGGCGCGACGAGATCCCGCGACGGGGAGCCGGTCCGCCTCAGCGGGCCCCGCCGCGGCACCCAAGAAGGAGCACGCGCTGCATGGGGGCCACGATACACCGATTCCGAGGGCGTCACGGAATCGGGATGGTGAAGGTCGTGGACTCGGTGGTGACCGGTCCGGGCGGGGAGAGTGGCGAACCGGGTCCCAGTTCCTCGCCGTGGTGCATCGACCCCCACACCTGGCTGCACCCGGCCTCCTCGGCCACCTCGACGGCCTTGTCGACCAACTGGTGGGCGATCCCCTCGTTCCGCAGGTCCTCGCGTACGCAGATGCCGTAGACGAACAGGTCCGGGCTGGCGCCCAGGTGGCTGGTCTCGACCGCGACGAGCATTCCCACGGGAACCTCGTCCCTGATCGCCAGCAGGAGCAGGTTGGATCCGCGGTCCAGGAAGTCCTGGGTCCACTCGGCGGTGGGCGGGGTGGAGAACAGGTCCGTGGCGGACAGCACGAGGTCCGCGTCGGAGCGCGAAGCCCGACGGACAACGACCTCGTGCGCGTCCATCAGTCCAGTGTGGCAAACCCGGGCGGATTCGGCACGGTCGACGCCGATCGCGTCTCCGTCACCGCCCGGCGACCAGCCGGCCGGGAATGGCCTCGAGGAGCTCCCGGGTGTACTCGTGCTGCGGATCGGAGAACACCTCCGCCACGGGTCCGGACTCCACGGCCACGCCGTGCCGCATCACCACCACGTCGTCGCTGATCTGGCGGACCACCGCGAGGTCGTGCGAGATGAACAGGTAGCCGAGGTCGTGGTCGCGCTGCAAGCGTGCCAGGAGGTCGAGGATCTCCGCCTGGACCCGCACGTCGAGCGCGGAGACCGGTTCGTCGAGGACCACCAGATCGGGGTTGAGGACCAGGGCCCGGGCGATCGCGACCCGCTGCCGCTGCCCGCCCGACAGCTGGGCGGGCAGGCGTGTCAGGTACTCGGCACCCAGCGCCACCTGGTCCAGCATCTCCCGCGCCGATCGCCGCCGCGAGCCCCGGTCGCCGATCCCGAACGCCGCCAGGGGTTCGGTGACGATCTGCTCGACGGTGAGCTTGGGGTTGAGCGCCGAGTAGGGGTTCTGGTGCACCAGCTGCACCCGGCGACGGAACTCCCTCAGCTCCCGGCCCCGCAACGCGGTGACCGGGCGGCCCCCGACGCTCACCTGACCGGAGGTCGCGGTCTCCAGCCGGGCGACGATCCGCGCCGTGGTGGACTTGCCGGATCCGGACTCGCCCACCAGTGACAGGGTGCGGCCGCGGTGGATCCGGAAGCTCACCTGTCTCACCGCGTCGAAGCCGCGGCCCCGGCCCACGCGGAAGCTCTTGGACAGCCCGTCGACCGAGACCAGGGGCTCGCCCCGGGGTGCCGGTTCCCCGGACGTGCCCGCGGCCGGCTGCGATCCCGCCGAGCCCGCCACCGCCACACGCCCACGGGGCTCGACCGTGCGGATGCCGGGTGCGGCCCCGAGGAGCGCCCGCGTGTACTCGTGCGTGGGCGCCGTGAGGATCTGACGCGCGGTGCCCTCCTCGACTATCCGGCCGCCGCTCATCACGACGATCCTGTCGGCGCGGTCGGCGGCCACCCCGAGGTCGTGGGTGATGAGCAGAACCGCGGAGCCGGTGGCCGCGATCCGGGCGTCGAGGTGGTCGAGGATGCGCTTCTGGACCGTCACGTCGAGGGCGCTCGTGGGCTCGTCCGCGATCACGAGGTCGGGGGCGCACGCCAGCGCGATGCCGATGAGCACCCGCTGCCGCTGGCCGCCGGAGAGGTCCTGCGGGTATTGCCGGGCACGCAGCTCCGGGTGGTCGAGCCCCGCCTCGGCGAGGATCCGGATCGCCTCCGCCCGCGCGGTCCTCCGGTCGGCCCGGCCGTGGATGCGCAGCACCTCGGCGATCTGCTCGCCGATCCGGGTGACGGGGTTGAGGGACGAGGCGGGGTCCTGGGGGACGAGCCCGATCCCGGCCCCACGCAGCTTCTCCAGCGCGCGGTGGCCCAGGTGGTCGATGCGCTGGCCGTCGAACTCGATCGTGCCCGACAGGACCCGGCCGGGGCCCAGGCCGACGACCGCGTGGGCGGTGGTGGACTTGCCCGAGCCGGACTCGCCGACGATCGCCACCACCTCGCCGCGGTGGACCTCGAGGTCGATCCCGTGGACCGCGATCACGGCGTCCGGGCCGGAGCCGTAGGCGACCCGCAGGCCGCGGATCGTGAGGACGGGTGCGGTGGCGCTCATGAGCGGTTCCTCCCGGAGAGGCTGTGGCCGAGGTGGTGCGCTGACAGGACGACGGCGATGATCACGAGGCCCGGGAGGGTGGTCATCCACCACGCCACGGACAGGAAGTCGCGTCCCTCGGAGATCATCGAGCCCCATTCCGGGGCGGGCGGCGCGGATCCGAACCCGAGGAAGCTCAGCGCCGAGACCGCGAGGATGGCCATCCCGAACTCCACGGCGGCCAGCGAGATCACCGGGCCGTAGGAGTTGCGCAGGATGTGCCGACCCAGCACCGTCCACCAGCGCACGCCGCTCGCGAAGGCGGCCTCGACGTAGGGTGCCCGGCGGACCCGGAGGACCTCCGAGCGCGTGACGCGGGCGAAGCCGGCGATCATCGCCACTCCCACCGCGATGGCCACGTTGACCGTGCCGAACCCCAGCGCGGTGACCAGGGCGAGGGAGAGCAGCAGGGACGGGATCGAGAGCATCACGTCGACGATCCGCATGAGCACGATGTCCACCGCGCCGCCGACGGTGCCGGCGAGCAGGCCGATCAGGGTGCCCGCCACCAGGGCGATGGTCACCGCGATCAGGGTCGCGGTCAGGGACAGCCGGGCCCCGTAGACGACACGCGTGTAGAGGTCGCGGCCGATGTTGTCCGTGCCGAACCAGTGCTGGGGGCCCGGCGGCCGGAGCTTGTCCGCGGGGACGCCCGCGAGGGGGTCACCCGTGGCGAACACGGACGGGAGGAACGCGAACCCGATCACCGTGAGCACCACCAGCGCGGCCAGGGCCACCGACACGTGGGCCCGGGCCGGCCGGAGTCGGCGGGACCGGGGGCGCCGACCCCGCGGCTCCCCGGTGGAGGGGGCGGGGGATCCGGGGATCGCCGCGGCGGGGGGAGCAGCCGACGGGACGGCCCGGACCCGGGCCGGTTCGCGCTCGGCGAGCAGGACGTCAGACACGGGTCACCTCGATCTTCTCGGCGGACGGTGCGGAGGGTGTTGCGGCGGCCGTCCCCGCCACGCGGGCGGGGCGCGACGCCCGGGCGCCGGTGACGACCCGGGGGTCGATGAGCGGGTACAGCAGGTCGACGACGAGGTTGACGGCGACGAAGACCAGGGTCGACAGGACGACGATCCCCAGCACCACGGGGATGTCCTGGGCGAGGACGGAGGTCTGGGTGAGCCTGCCCACGCCGGCCCGGGAGAACACCGTCTCCACCACCACCGCGCCGGCCAGCAGGTTGGCCACCATGAGGCCGGCGATGGTGAGGGCGGGCAGGCTCGCCGACCGCAGGACGTGGTGCACGAGCACCCGGAAACTGCTCGCGCCCTTGGCCCGCGCAGTCTCGACGAACGGCTGCCGCGAGGTGGTGGCGATGCTCGTCGTGAGCACCTGGGCGATCATCGCCCCCGAGGGGATCGCCAGCGTGATCGCGGGCAGCACCAGGCTGGCGAGCCCTTTGTCCCCGAAGGCCGGAACCCAGCCCAGGGTGAAGGAGAACACCTGGAGCAGCATCAGCCCCACCCAGAAGGTGGGCACCGCGACCCCGAGCGGCGGCAGCGCGAGCAGCCAGGCCCGGACCCGGTCGTGCCCGGGGTAGCCGGAGGCCAGGGCGAGGAGGAGTCCCCCCGCGACGGCCAGGAGGGCCGCCGTGCCCGCCAGCGCGGCCGTCCCGGGGAGGGCCTCCCCGATCGCGGTGGTCACCGGCTGGCCGGTGGCGATCGAGGTGCCCAGATCCCCCTGCGCCGCGTTGCTCAGCGCGGTCCAGTACTGGACCGGCAGCGGCTGGTCCAGGCCGTAGCGGGCCTGCAGCTCGGCCACCGCCGCGTCGTCGACCTGCGCGGACAGGTCCCCGCCCACGGCGATGCTCACCGCGTCGGACGGGAGGACGAACAGGACCGCGAACGCGATCGTGAACGAGCTGAGCAGCACCACCGCGGCCTGGACCACCCGCCAGCCGATGTAGGCGATCACGGGTCAGGCCCCCACGAGCCAGGTGTCGTAGAACACCAGTCGGGCGGTGGCGTCGAAGGTCACGTCCTGCGTGTTCTCCGAGGCGCCGATGACCTGGGACAGCTCGATGGTCGGGATCCACAGACCCGCGTCGAGGACCTGCTCCTGGGCGGTGGCGAGCAGGGCGTTGCGCTTGGCCGTGTCGATCTCCGCGAGCTGGCCGGCCAGCGCGTCGTCGAGCGCCGGGATCGGGTCGGTCCGCTTGTTGAGGTTGGTCCCCTTGAGCGAGAACAGGGTGCGCAGGATGTCGCCGTCGGCACGGGTGACGTTGTAGTACACGGCGTCGTAGTCACCGGAGGTCTGTTTGGCGGTCATCTCCGGCGTGGACACCAGGCCCAGGGTCAGGTCGACACCGACCTCCTTGAGCTGTTGCTGGACCAGCTCGAGGATCGCCTGGTTGCCGGCGAACACGGCACTGTAGGTCACGGTGAACGCCAGGGGCACGCCGTCCTTGGCGCGGATGCCGCCGGGCCCCTCGACCCATCCGGCGTCGTCGAGGATCTCGCGGGCCAGGTCCGGGTCGTGGGTGGCGATGCCGGCGAGGTCCGTGTACCCCGGCGTCCGGGAGGCCAGGGAGCTGGTGGCCGGGTTGAAGTCGTCGTCCAGGACGGTGTCGATGAGCTCCTGCCGGTCGATCGCCGGGATGAGTGCCCGGCGGACGTCCGGGTCCGCGAGCACGCCGCGGGAGACGTTCGGCTGGATCCCGAAGGGCACTCCCGGGTTGCTCGTGGTGACGATCTCGCCGCCGGCGCCCTCGATCTGCGGGGCGTCCTGCGGCAGCGCGTCGCTGATGAGGTCGAGCTGGTCGGAGGAGACGGAGCCGGAGCGGACACCCGACTCGGGGACCACGGTGAACTCGATGCCGTCGAGGTACGCCTCGCCGGTGTGGGAGGCGACGGGGGAGGCCCAGTCGTAGCCGGTCCGTTTCTCCAGGGTGGCCGAGCGGTCCTGCTGCCAGTCGGAGTAGACGAACGGGCCGGTGCCGATGTTCTCACCCGCGCACCGCTCCTCGGCGGACAGGGCGACGGTCGACTCGGACTGGATGCCCAGCTGGGAGGTCGACGAGGCCTGGAGGAACTGGGCGTTGGGCGCCCCGAACTCGATCCGGACCGTCGTGGGGTCCTCCACGGCGATCTCCGTGAGCCCGGCCAGGAAGCTGGAGGCCTGGCCCGCCTTGGCGCCGAGCCCCGGGATGGCCTCGAAGTTGGCGCGGACCGTGTCCGCCGTGAGCGGCGTGCCGTCGCTGAAGGTCACGCCCTCGCGGAGGTGGAACGTGAAGGAGGTGGCGTCCGCGCTGACGTCCCAGCGCTCGGCGAGCCACGGGGTGATCTCGCCGGTCTCCGGGTCCTGGTCGGTGAGGGAGTCGACGACCTGGCGGGTGACGTAGATGGTCTGGTTGGTGCCGGCCTGGGTGGGGTCGGAGCAGGTCGGGGCCTGGGAGAGGCCGTAGCGCAGGGTGCCGCCGGGCGTGGGGTCGCCGGCGTCGGCGCCGGTGGTCGGGCCGGCGGACCCGCACGCGGCCGCCGCGAGGGACACGGTGAGCAGGGCGGCCGTGCCGGTGAGCAGGCGTGGGAGTCGGGTGGTCATCGGGTGCCTCCGTGGGCGGTCGTCAGGGGGGAGTCGGTGTGGTGGGCGGCGCGCACCGGGGCGGGTGGGAGATCGAGGTGCTCCCGCAGGGTCGACCCGGTGTAGGCGGTGCGGTAGGCGCCGCGCTCCTGGAGGGCGGGGACGAGCTTGTCGACGACGTCGTCGAGCCCGCCCGGGACGATGTACGGGGTGATGTTGAGCCCGTCGATCGCACCGCTACGGACGTAGTGGATCAGCCGGTCGGCGACGGCCGACGGCGTGCCCACCCAGCCGCGGCGGGCCGAGGTCTCGATGATGAGCTGCCGGATGGACAGGGTCCTCGCCTCGGCCAGCGCGCGCCACTGCGTCGCGATCTCCAGCGGGTCCTTGAGCCCGAACGCCGAGCCGCGCGTCACCGAGATCGGGGCCGGCTCCGGGTCGTCCGCGGGCAGCGGGCCGTCCGGGTCCAGGTGGGACAGGTCCCTGCCCCAGACCTGCCCGAGGATGGACAGGGCCGTGGCGCCGCTGAACTGGCCCTCGCGGACCCATCGCAGCTTCTCCTCGACCTCGGCCTCGGTGTCGGCGAGGACCACCTCGGCACCGGGCAGGATCCGCAGCTCGTCCGGCTGCCGCCCGAACGCGCGCAACCGGGCGCGCACATCGTTCGCGAAGGACAGGGCGTCGTCGAGGTCGCCGCCGTGCGCGGAGAAGATCACGTCGGCGTACTTCGCGGCGAAGTCGCGGCCCTGTGCGGAGTCCCCGGCCTGGAAGAGCACCGGGTGGCCCTGCCGGCTGCGCGGGGTGGTGGGGTGGAGGTCCACGTCGAACTGGGGCCCGGTCCACCGCGCCCTGCGCAGTGCACCCGCGTGGGACCAGCCGGGGGCGTCGGTGCCGGTGGCGACGGCGTCGTGGTCCCACCCGTCCCAGATCGCGCGGGCGGCCTCGACGAACTGCCCCGCGCGCTCGTAGCGCAGGGAGTGGTCGAGGAAGCCGCCGCGGCGGAAGTTCTCGCCGGTCCAGGCGTTGTCGGTGGTGACCATGTTCCACCCCGCACGCCCCTCCGAGAGCAGGTCGAGGCTGGACAGCCGCCGGGCCAGGTCGGCGGGCTCGTTGTAGGTGGTGTTCTGGGTGGCCACCAGGCCGAGGTGGCGGGTGATCCCGGCCAGGGCCGAGAGCTGGGTGATGGCGTCCGGGCGGCCGGCCACGTCCAGGTCCAGGAGCTTGCCCTGCTGTTCGCGCAGTCGGAGCCCCTCGCCCAGGAAGAAGGCGTCGAACAGGCCGCGCTCGGCGGTCTGCGCGAGGTGCCGGAACGACTCGAAGTCGATCTGGGAGCCGCTGGCGGGGTCGGACCAGATGGTCGTGTGGTTGACCCCCTGGAAGAACACCCCGAGGTGGACCTGCGCGTCGGGCCGCGGGTGGTCGGTGGTCCGGTCGGGATCGGGTCGGTGGGTGTGGGTGGTCATGACGCTCCGATGAGGTTGACGGGCCGGGCGAGGCCGAGGTGGTCGCGGAGAGTGGCCCCGACGAGGGGCCGGCGGAGGACGCGGCGGCCGAGGAGCGCCGGGAGGACGAGCCGGGTGAGGACCCGGATCTCCTCGTCCAGCACCAGCGGTCGCAGGATCGCGCCGTCGAGGAAGGACGCGAGCTCGGTGAGGATCCCGACGACCGTCGCGGCGTCCCCGGTGGCGGAGAAGGCGCCCGGATCGAGCACGAACCCGGTGTGGGCGTCGAGCGAGTCGATGCGCTGGGAGGCGGTCTCCGTCGGGTGGCCGGGACGGTCGAGGTCCAGGGCGACGAACACCTCGGCCACCACCCGCCCGGAACCGGCCAGACGGGCGTTCCGCGCGGCCGCGCGAAGCCGGTCCACGCTGTCGCCGGAGACCACCACCACGTCGGCGGCGTCCGCCGGGAGCTCGCCGTCCCGGCCGAACACCACGACCTGCCCCTGCGGGGGCCGGGGCACGATGGACGGCCCCGTGACGCTGAGGTTCTCGCCGACGAAGCCGACGTGGCGGATCCGGTCGCGGTCGAGGTAGCGGCCGGTGGTCGAGTCGCGGATCACGGCGTCGTCGTCCCACGAGTCCCACAGCGCGCGCGCCACGGTCACCGCGTCGCGCTGGTCGGCGTCGATCTGCTCGTCCGTCCGCGCCGGGACCCCGAAGGCCGGACCGGCCGCGCGGTCGGTGGTGCGCGCGGCGAGCCAGCCGGCGCGGCCCCGCGACGCGTGGTCGAGGGAGGCGATCTGGGTGGCGACGTGGAACGGCTCGCTGTAGGTGGTCGACGCCACCGGCACCAGGCCGATGGCGCTGGTGGACCCCGCGACGAACGCGGCGCGGGTCACCGCGTCGATCCGGCCCTGGGTGTCGGGGCCCGGGGCGCCGGCGACCGGCGAGTCGTCGAACAGGGCGAACGTGAACCCGGCGTTCTCCGCCGCCGCGACCACGGTGCGGACCCGGCGCGGGGTGAGGAGTTCGGCGGGCGAGTGGGAGGCCCGACGCCAGGCGGCGGGGTGGTACCCGTCGCCGTCGACGTCCAGACCGAGTGCGAATGTGCTCATGACAATCCCCATGCAGTGGCTAGGAGCTCGTGCGACCGGAGGCGGTCGTCGTGGCGGTGGGTGACGGAGGTGATGACGAGTTCGTCGGCCCCGGTGAGGGCCTGCAGCGCCTCGAGGCGGGCCACGACGGTCCCGGGACCGCCGACGAACTGCGTCTCGACCCGGTCTCGGACCAGGGTCAGTTGCTCGGGCGTGAGGGGCTCGGCGGTCGCGGGGTCGGGGTACTGGACGGCCCCCCGGCCGCTGCGGATGCTGTGCACCCAGTGCGGGTAGGTACTGGCGAGACCGGCGGCGGTGTCGTCGTCGTCGGCCACCACCACGTCCGCGGAGACCACCACATACGGCTCGGGGTACGCCTCGGACGGGACGAACGCGTCCCGGTAGGCCTCGACCGCCTCGAGCGTGGTGGACGGGCTCACGTGGTAGTTCGCCACGAACGGCAGGCCGCGGCTCCCGGCGACCTGCGCGCTCTGGCCCCTGCTGCTGCCGAAGATCCACACCTGCAGGTCCGCGCCGGCCCCGGGCGTGGTGCGCAGTTCGACGCCGTCCGGGGTGGTGTAGCTGCCCCGCAGGAACGCCTCGATGTCGTCGACCTGCTCGGCGAAGTCCGGCGGGATCGCGCCCCTGGGGGTCACCGCGTCGAAGGATCTCGTCGCGAGCCCGCTGGTGAGGAGCTTGCCGAGATCGAGCGGGGCGGGGATGACCACCCCGTCGATCACCTCTCGCTCGCGGGTGGGCGCTCCGGCCTCCGCCGCGGCGGCGGACGCTGTGACCGCCTTCTCGATCTCGGCCCGGCGCTGCCCGGAGCGTCCGAGCCCCAGGTCGAACCGGCCCGGGTGGAACGCGTCGAGGGTCGCCCACTCCTCCACGATGCTCACCGCGGTGCGGTGGCCGGTCTGGACCGCCGCCGACCCGACCCGGATGGTCGAGGTGGCGCCTGCGATCTGCCCCGCCAGCACGACGGGGGAGGAGCTGGCCACGTCGACGAAGTGGTGTTCGGCCAGCCAGTAGCGCGAGTAACCCCACTGCTCGGCGTGCCGGGCCAGGTCCACGGTGTCGTGCAGCGCCGTGGCGGCGTCGGAGCCCTCGCTGATCGGGGCCAGGTCGAGGACGGACAGGGGGACGCGGGTCGGGGCGCTCATACGAGGACCTCCGCCCGTGCGGAACGGTCGATGCGTGCGGTGGTGGCGGTGGGGTCGACGACGACGACATCGGTGGCGTCGCGGTCCGTGAGCAGCGGACGGCTGGGGATCTCCCGGCGCAGGACCGGCGCGATCTCACTCTGGAAGAGTTCCAGCGAATCCCGATGCGCGCCGGCCGGCAGACCGTCGGCGTCGGCGTGGAGGTGGATGACCTCGTGGCCGAACCGCTCGTTGTAGCGCAATACCTTGTCGATGATCTCCTGCGGGCTCCCGAGCAACAGAGAGCTTCTCTCGATTGCGTCCTCCAGGGAATGGAATACCGGCGTGAGGCCGAATTCCTTCGCCCTGGCGATATTCCTCTCGAATACCGGACGATAGGTGTTCTTCGCGTCCTGCGAAATTCTGGCCGCGTAATAGCCGGCGGTGCCCGCGCCCACGCGGGCGTCGGCCGGATCGTGGCCGTGGAATTCCCACCGCTCGCGGTAGTGGTCGATCAATTCCGCGTACGGCTCGATGGGGTTGGTGACGTTCGCCGAGAACACCGGATCCCCGTGCAGGGCGGCCAGTTCGACGGACTCCCGGCTGGTCGCGCTGCCGTGCCAGATGGTGATCCGCTTCTGCAGCGGCCGGGGCAGGGCCTCGGCGTCCGTCAGCGGCGGGCGGAAGTGCCCGCTCCAGTTCACCTTCTCGCTCTCCCAGAGCGCGCGGAAGAGCTCGTACCCCTCGCGGTTGCGGTCCCACTGGTCGGCCTCGGTGACGTGGAAGAGCTGGGCCTGAGCTGCGCCGTTGCCCTTGCCGACCATCAGCTGGAGGCGGCCCCCGGACAGGTTGTCGAGCGTCGAGTAGTCCTCGAACGCCCGGACCGGGTCGAGCAGGCTCAGGGTGGTGACGGCCGTGAAGAGGGCGATCGACTCGGTTCGCGCCGCGATGTGGCTGAGCACCACCGGGGGCGCGGAGGACAGGAACGGGCGCTCGTGCCGCTCGCCCACCGCGAACCCGTCATAGCCGAGTTGCTCGGCCAGGACGGCGTTGTCCACCACCTCCCGCAACCGTTCGGAGGGTGAGGGCACTCGCCCGGTCGCCGGATCCGGCGACGTGGCGATAAGGGTCATCAACAGGAATTTCACAGGGCTCCTCGCAGGGAAGGCCGCGCGGAATGCGGCCTTATCCATTCATCGGTCCCGGCGGTAGCACCCGCGCCCGAGAAGATCGGGGGGTTGCTGCGATGTCGACGAGCCGGGTCTCTCAATCGCTCGTGATGATGCGAGAGAGACGCTACGGGCGGGATTGACGCCCCGGCAATATTTTCGTGCAGCGGTGAGGAAAGGCCGCAAAGGAATCGTGGGGAGGGGAATTCAGCGCAGTTCGGGACCCGGTTCGGTCTGGAATGCCACGTGGCGGAACCGGGGATTCGCGCCGCACGGGGTCACCTGTTGGCGATCATCCAGTCGATCCAGCCGTTCTGCGCGGGGATCGATTCGTACCAGGCCGGGTTGGTGCCGTCGGGCTGGCGCCGCGCGTGATCCGAGCCCGAGTGCAGGCCCACCAGCCGGTCGCCGTGGAACACGGGCCCGCCGGAGTCGCCGAACCCGTATCCGCCCTGGATGGTGTGGGACAGCCCGATCCGGGAGCCGGCGCGCGGCGCCATCCGGTCGAGGCGCGTCAGGCCGGTGAGCACCTCCGGGGACCGCGCCCCGCCGGCGGTGGTCTCGCCGAAGCCGTGGAAGCGCAGGACGGTGCCGGGGGCGGGGTCGACGCCGCCGCGCAGGACCGCGGGCGCGGGGGCGGGATGGGCCAGCTTGAGCAGCATCACGTCCCCGGCGGGGGCGTGGTAGGCGGCCACGGGGGCGTGCCGGCCGAGGCTGCCGGTGTCGAGGGAACCGAACGCGCCGACGATCGGGGGGCTCGCCAGGGACGCGGTCTCGGCGAAGCCGCCGGGGACGGTGGCCCAGTTGCCGAATCCCAACGTGTAGGCGCCCGCGTCGGCCGGGCCGCAGTGCGCGGCCGTGGCCACCCACCGCGGGGCCACCACAACGCCGGTGCAGGGTGTGCCGGGGGCGGCGTGGAACGAGGTGATCTGGACGGCCCAGGGGGCGGGGCCGGAGGGGGCGCCGTTCACCACGGCGCCGGCGGTCGGGGCGGCGAGGGCCAGGGGGGCGGCCAGGGCGGCGACGGCGGCCGCGGCAGTCGCGAGGCGGGCGGCGCGGCCGAGGTGGGTGGCGCGGTCACCGCGCGCGGAGCGGCCGGTGCCACTGGGGCGAGTGAGGCGCATGGGGCCCAGCCTAGGTGACGCTGCGGGGTCGTCGGGCCGCTTGGGGTGGGTCCTCATGGTTCAGGGATCGCGGGGGACCCCGGGTGCGTTACCCCGGCCGCCTCGCCCCGTACCGCCTCGCCCCGTGCCG
>DIAZ01000063.1:23831-24922 GCA_002415925.1 Dietzia sp. UBA5065
CCGCCTCGCCCCGTGCCGGTCCGTCCTCGGGGTCGACCTCCTTGTGCGCGAGCCGCACGGTCGCCACCACCATCACCCCGAGGGTCACCGCGAGGATCGCCAGCGCGGGTCCGTCGACGGTGAACCACTCGCCCAGCACCACCACGCCCAGCCCGAGCGCGACGACGGGCGTGGTGACGGTCGACGCCGGCACCGCCTGGTGCACCGCCCCGGCCGAGAACGACATCTGCTGCAGCGTGAGCGCGGCGACCGCCGCCAGGACCAGCCCGTACGCCTCGCCGGTGGTGAGCACCTCGGCCACGCCGCCCGCGTACCAGCGGTCGGCCACTCCCTTGGTGAGCAGCGCGACGTAGGCGAACGCGGTGCCGCCGGCCACGCCCAGGAGCAGGGCGCGGCTGCCGTTGCGTCGTCGTCGTCGCGAGAGGGCCAACAGGACCCCCACGACGAGGACCCCGCCCCCGCACGCGAGCGCCCATTCGTACCAGGGCGGATGGGCCTGACCGCCGGTCGGCCGTCCGTAGACCAGCAGGACCATCACGCATCCCGCCAGGACGTGCCCCCAGAACAGTTCGGTCTTGGTCACACGGCGGCCCGTGACCCACGCGCCGAGCGGCAGGGCGAAGATCAGCGAGAACACGGTGAGCGTCTGCACCAGGATGAGCGTGCCGAACGCCAGGGCGAGTCCCTGGAACGCGAATCCGGCCAGGCTAATGCCCATCCCGGACCACCAGTACTTGCTGCCCAGGACGCCGAAGCGACCCTCGAGCCGACCCCCGGCGCGGCCCTTGGTCCGGTGCCGCATGACGGTGCCGAAGGCCTGGCTGAGGGCGGACGCGAGGGCGAGGATTACCGCCACCCAGGTTTCCGTCATCGATGACGAGTAAACACCTCCCGTAAAGTGTGGCTGCGACAAGCCGATCAACACCGGAAGGGTGTGACCGCGTGGCACTCGTGGTGCAGAAGTACGGCGGCTCCTCTGTGGAGTCCGCAGAACGAATCCGTCGGGTTGCCGAGCGGATCGTCGAGACCAAGAAGGCCGGGAACGACGTCGTGGTGGTGGCCTCGGCGATGGGCGACACGACCGATGAGCT
>DIAZ01000063.1:25116-25809 GCA_002415925.1 Dietzia sp. UBA5065
ATGGCCATCAGCTCGTTCGGGATGGAGGCGTACTCGTTCACCGGGTCGCAGGCGGGGATCATCACCACCACCCGCCACGGCAACAGCCGGATCATCGACATCACCCCGGGCCGGGTCCGGGAGGCCCTCGATCAGGGCAAGATCGCCCTGGTCGCCGGGTTCCAGGGGGTGTCCCGGGAGACCCGCGACGTCACGACCCTCGGCCGCGGCGGTTCGGACACCACGGCCGTGGCCATGGCGTCCGCGCTCGGCGCCGACGTCTGCGAGATCTACTCGGACGTCGACGGCATCTACACCGCCGACCCCCGGATCGTCCCGGACGCCCGCAAGCTCGACACCATCTCGTACGAGGAGATGCTCGAGATGGCGGCCGTGGGCTCCAAGATCCTCAACCTGCGGAGCGTCGAGTTCGCCCGCCGGTACCACGTGCCCCTGCGCGTTCGCTCTTCGTATTCGACCAACCCCGGCACGCTCGTGGCCGGAAATGTGGAGGACATCCCCGTGGAAGACGCAGTCCTGACCGGAGTCGCGCACGACGCCTCGGAGGCCAAGATCACCGTGGTCGGCATCCCGGACCAGCCCGGGTACGCGGCCAAGATCTTCCGTGCCGTCGCCGACGCCGAGATCAACATCGACATGGTCCTGCAGAACGTGTCCAAGGCCGAGGGCAAGACCGACATCACCTTCACCTGC
>DIAZ01000079.1 GCA_002415925.1 Dietzia sp. UBA5065
CGACCTGACCGCGTCCGACCTGACAAAGCGGGCGGTCACCGCCTCAGATCCGGGCGGTGACCGTCCCCGTGACGCGTCCGCGGGCATCCCAGGTTCGCTCGACCACGTCGATCGTGCCGTGGTGGTCCATGCGCACGGCCGTCGTCGAGCGGGTGCCGTACCAGCGGCCGATCCGGACGAACCGCGAGGAGAGCATCCACTCGTGGCGCAGGGGCACGCCCGTGCGGGGCAGGTGCCGCACCGGGGCCCTGCGTCGGTCGGCGAGCAGGTCGAGCAGGGGGCCCGACCAGTCCGGACCCGAGATCCTCTCCGCGCCGATGAGCGCCCGCACGTCCTGCACCGCCCCCGCCACCTTGGGCCACGGGGTGTCCAACGCGGCGTTGGACAGGCCGTGGACCCCGGTCCCCAGGCGCATCGGCCCCCGCGTCGAGCGGTTGGACGCCCACCACAACTCGTCCAGGTCCCCGGCGAGGAGGTTGACGGGACCGTACCGGTCCAGATCGTCGACGACGTGCCGGGCGAACTCGGAGGCGGGCACCGGCCCGGTCAGCGCCTCGACCGGCAACTCGCCGCGCGAGGCAGGGGCCGGACGGGCGGGGCCGCCCTCGCGCACGTTCGTCACGGCCGCGAACCTCCCACCCGGGGCGAGGGAGAGCCAGGTGCCCCCTGCTGTCTCGTCGCGGCCGGCGACGATCCCCGCCGCGCTCCCCCCGTCGCCCGCCCAGTCGTGCAGCGCTTCGGTGGGCCGGTCGAGGACCTCGTCCCGGTTGGCCACCACGATGAGCGGGTAGCGCGGGTGGACCCGGCGGGCGACCACGAGCATGCACATGTCACCGAAGACTTCCGCACCGGCCGATCCGGCGCAACACCAGGTGGTCCTAGCCCGGCCACGCCGCCGGGGGCACCCCGACGGGGGCCGCTCCGATCGCCTCCGCCAGCCGCGACCGGGCGCGGGCCGTCCCCAGCCGCAGCAGCGGACCGCCACCCCGCGGCCCGACGTACGTCGAGCGGATCCCGGCCCTCGCCAGTGCCTCGCCCAGAGCCGCGCGCCGGGGGGCGTGGTGCTCGACGCCCGCGTCGATCCCCAGGTCGACGGCTCCGCTGTCCGTGATCGTGCCGGCGGTGAGGACCCAGACCCGCAGGGCGCCGGCCGTCGGAATCCACCCCTCCGGCACGGCGGTGACAGCGCCTCGTCGCCACCGCCGCACCACCGGGGCCAGCTCCGCGCACCGCGCGGTGGACACCGTGCACCGGCCGTCCGGTCCGGTCCCGGACCGGACCGGGTCGAGACTCCCCTCGCCCAGGAGCGTCATCAGCGCGTCCGCGCGCCAGGCGGAGTCCAGCACCACGGACACCTGCGCGAGGTCGCCCGCGAGGGTGGACTGACCGCGGGCGGCGAGGGCGCCCTCGAGGTCCGTCGGGTCGGGGACGTGCTCGTCCGCGGCGAAGAACGACAGCTGCGTCACGGTGCCGAGCCTACGGTCGACCCCCGACACACGGCGAGGCCCCCACCGCGACGGGCGGCGGGGGCCCCGGCCGGATCGATCCGCCGATGCTCAGATGGCGCGGACTTCCTGCGCCTGCGGGCCCTTCTGGCCCTCGCCGACCTCGAACTCGACGCGCTGGTTCTCCTCGAGCGACTTGAAGCCGCTGCCCTCGGTGGAGGAGTAGTGGACGAAGAGGTCGGCGGAGCCGTCCTCGGGGGCGATGAACCCGTAGCCCTTCTCCGCGTTGAACCACTTGACGGTGCCCTGTGCCATGTTGTTGCGTTCCTTTTCCGTACTGCCAGGTGCGACTCGCGGGATGTCCACGCGCGCCGGGTCGTCGACCGCCCGCGGGAGGCCCGGGGGCGGAGGCGGCGACCGAGACAAGTAGACCACGGGAACCGCGCCCGGAGAACACGTCCGCGCAGGTCGGTCGGAAGGCGCTCGCGCCCACCTCCCCGGGCCCGGCGCCGTGGCCACGTCCCCACCCTGCACTCCCGGAACCCGTCCCCTACGGTCGAGGGGTGACGACATACGGGCGCGAACTCCTGGGGCACCTGCTCGAGCAGCTTCCCGCCGGGGCGTCCCCCGTCACCCACACTGTCGATCTCCCCGCCCGCGAGGCCCGATACGCCGACTGGCCGGCGTGGGCGGACCCGGGGCTGGTGCGGGAGCTCCGCGGCCGAGGCGTGGACCAGCCCTGGGCCCACCAGGTGGACACCGCCGAGCACGCCTACGCGGGCCGTCACGTGGTGGTGGCCACGGGCACGGCCTCCGGGAAATCCCTCGGCTACCAGCTCCCCGCGCTGAGCGCGCTCGCCGCCGACCGGAACGCGTGCGTGGTGTACCTGGCCCCCACCAAGGCCCTGGGCCAGGACCAGCTGTCGTCGGTGGTGTCGCTGGTCGACGCCGTGCCCGGACTCTCCCACGTGGCCCCGGCGTCCTACGACGGCGACACCCCCACCGATGCACGCCCGTGGATACGGGAGAACTCACGGTGGATCGTCACCAACCCGGACATGCTGCATCTGTCCCTGCTCGGTCGGTCCCGCCAGTGGACGCGCGTCCTGCGGGGGCTCCGCTTTGTCGTCGTCGACGAGTGTCACTCCTACCGCGGCGTGTTCGGCTCCAACGTCGCGCTGGTCCTCCGGCGCCTCGACCGGCTCGCGCGGGCCCTGGGCGCCGAACCGACCTTCGTGCTGGCCTCGGCCACCACCTCCGACCCCGGCGCGGCCGCCACCACCCTCGTCGGGCGCGAGTGCGCCGAGGTCACCGACGACGCCTCCCCCCAGGGCGGACGGACCGTCGCGCTGTGGGAACCCCCGCTCATGGAGGGGCTCGCCGGCGAGAACGGTGCCCCCGTGCGGCGACCCGCCCCCGTCGAGGCGTCGACACTCATGGCGGGCCTGGTCGCCGAGGGCGCCCGGACCCTCGCCTTTGTCCGGTCCCGCGCGGGCGCCGAGTCCACCGCGCTCCGGGCCCGCGAGCGCCTGGTGTCCGACCACGGCGCGCGGGGCCGGGAGCTGGCCGGACGGATCGCCGCCTACCGCGCCGGGTACCTGGCCGAGGACCGACGCCGCCTCGAGCGAGGGCTCGCCGAGGGCGAGCTGGTGGGCGTGGCCTCGACGTCCGCTCTGGAGCTGGGGGTGGACATCTCGGGCCTGGACGCCGTGATCAGCGCGGGCTTCCCCGGGACCATCGCCTCGTTCTGGCAGCAGGCGGGCCGGGCCGGGCGGCGCGGCCAGGGCGCCCTGGTGATCCTGGTCGCCCGCGACGACCCCCTGGACACCTACCTCGTCCACCATCCCGAGGCCCTGCTCGGCCGGCCCGTCGAGGCCACCGTGACCGACCCCCGCAACCCCGTGCTCCTGGCCGGCCAGCTGCGGTGCGCGGTGAGCGAACGCCCGATGTCCCACGAGGAGGCCCGGGCCTGGGGCGCCACGGAGGTCCTCGAGGACCTCGCCACCCGCGGCCTGATCAGGCGCCGGCCCGCCGGGTGGTACCCCGCGGCGGACGACCACACCCCGCACGCCGAGGTCGACATCCGCGGAACCGGCGGGGCGGAGGTGGTGATCGTGGACGCGGTCGACGGCCGGATGCTCGGCACCATCGACTCCGTCCGCGCCCGCTCGCAGGTCCACCCGGGCGCCCTGTACCTGCACCAGGGGGAGTCCTTCGTCGTGGACGAGCTGGACCTGGAGGACGGGCTCGCGCTGTGCCACCCGGAGGAACCGGAGTGGACGACCTCCGCCCGGGAGCAGGTGTCGATCGACCTGATCGAGACCCTCGAAACCGTGACCGCGGGTCCGGTGACCCTGTCGCTCGCCCGGGTCGAGGTGACCGCCAGGGTGACCGGCTACCAGCGCCGTCTCCGCGGCGGCGAAATCCTCGACGTGACGCCCCTCGACCTGCCCGAGACCGTCCTGCCCACCCGCGCGGTCCTGTACACCCTCACCCCGCAGCTGCTGCGGGTGGCCGGGCTGGAGGAGGCGGACTGGCCGGGCGCGCTGCACGCCGCCGAACACGCGGCGATCGGCCTGCTCCCGCTGGTGGCGACCTGCGACCGCTGGGACATCGGCGGCGTCTCCACGGCACTGCACCCGGACACGGGCCTGCCCACGGTGTTCGTCTACGACGGGTACGCGGGCGGGGCCGGGTTCGCCGAACGCGGGTTCCGCCGCGCCCACTCGTGGCTGCGGGCGACGCTGGACGCCATCCGCGCGTGCGAGTGCGACACCGGCTGCCCGTCGTGCATCCAGTCCCCCAAGTGCGGAAACGGCAACGACCCGCTCTCCAAGCCGGGCGCGATCGCGCTGCTGGCCGAGGTCGTGGGGCAGCTCGGCTAGGTTCAGGTCCGTGACGCACGGTTCCCCAGACGACTCACCCGGCGACGCGACCACGCGCGTGCTCGTGGGGATGACGGTCCTCGCGGTGGTCGCCGGGGCGATCACCGGATTCGTCGGGGGCGCGTTCCGGTGGCTCCTCGTGCGCGCCGACCACCTGCGGCTGGACATCGTCGAGTGGTCCCACGAGCTGGGCGGCGCGGGCTGGGTGGTCCCGGTCGTGGTGTCCGCGGTGGCCGCCGGTGCCGCCGGGGTGATCGCGTCCCGGATCCCCCTGTCCGCGGGCAGCGGCATCCAGCACGTCGAGGCCGTCGACCGCGGGGAGAGCGAACCACCCCCGGGCCGGGTCCTGCCCGCCCGGTTCATCGGCGGGCTCCTCTCGATGGGGCTCGGGGGCCTCGTGCTGGGCCGTGAGGGGCCGACCGTCCACATGGGCGCCGCCATCGGGGCGTGGTGCGCGCGGGTGGCGCGCGCCACCCGCGACGAGGTCCGCGTCATGCAGTCGGCCCTGTCCGGCGCCGGCCTGGCGGTGGCCTTCAACGCCCCGCTCGGGGGCGCCGTGTTCTGCCTGGAGGAGATCGCGCACTCGATCAGGCTCCGGTACGTGCTGTGGACCATGGCGGCGGTCTCGACCGCGGTGATGTGCAGTCGGGTGGTCCTCGGCGACGAACCGGACTTCAGGATCCTCGACGTGCCGGAGCCCGCGTTCTCCGCGCTGCCGGTGTTCGTCGTGTTCGGGGGCCTCGTGTCGCTGCTGGGCGTGGGGTACAGCCTGTTGATCCGCCTCTTCCTGGACGCGTCCGACTCGCTCTC
>DIAZ01000094.1:0-1880 GCA_002415925.1 Dietzia sp. UBA5065
AGATGTGTATAAGAGACAGGGTGTGGAGGACCTCCACCTCGTCGGCCCGCGTCTCCCATTCCTGCGTGCGTCGGATGGGGAGCTGCCAGCACACGTCGGGCTTGGCCTCGGGCAGGGTCCGCCCCGTCCGCGCGGCCATGTGGTGCAGCGCGCAGCCGGACCCGGCCGGCCATCCGGGATCGTTGAAGAACACGCACCTGCCGGCGTGGCGGCGGGTGCGCAGGGCGGGCTCGGGCTCGCCGTCCTCCCCGGTGAGCTCGTCGGACTCCAGCCACGGCTCGAGATCGCCGCCCTCGGAAGCTGCGGACTCCAGCGCGGCCCCACGGTGTTGCCAGTCCCTCGGCCCCAGGAGGGCGACGTTCCCCCTCAGGCGCTCGCGGTCCTCGTCGTCGCACAGGAACGCGCCGTGGGTGCAGCACCCCGAGTCGGGCTGGTCGGCCTCGATGCCGTGGCAGGCGGGCGTTCCGAACACGCAGGTCCACGAGGACAGCAGCCAGGTCATGTCCACGGAGACGAGGTGTTCCGCATTGGTGGGGTCCGGGAACGAGTACCACTCGCGGGGGAAGTCGAGGGGGACTTCCGCGAGGGGCGCGCCCGGGGTGCTGGTGCGTTTGGTGGCGGTCACAACCTGCGACCGTAGACCGTTTAGGGTGGGCGTGTGAGATTAGGTGTCCTGGACGTCGGGAGCAACACGGTCCATTTCGTCGTGGTGGACGCCCATCGTGGCGGCCACCCGACGCCGATGAACGACTCCCGGACCCGACTGCGCCTGATCGAGTACCTCGACGAGGACAACAACATCTCCAAGACCGGCGTCGCCCGGTTGATCGACGCGGTCAACGAGGCCGCCGAGCTCGCGCGCGCCACCAGGTGCGGCGAGGTCATGGCGCTGGCCACCTCCGCCGTGCGGGACGCCGCCAACTCCGACGCGGTCCTGGCCAGGGTCGAGAAGGAGACGGGCATCGAGTTGCGCGTGCTCAGCGGGGAGGACGAGGCGCGGATGACCTTCCTCGCCACCCGCCGGTGGTTCGGCTGGAGCGCGGGCCGGATTGTCAACCTCGACATCGGTGGCGGCTCGCTGGAGCTCACCAGCGGGGAGGACGAGCTGCCCGAACACGCCTACAGCCTGCAGTTGGGCGCCGGGCGACTGACCCGCGACTGGTTCAAGACCGATCCGCCCGAGCGGAAGCGCATCAACCAGCTGCGCGACTACATCGACGCCGAGCTCGAGGGTCCCGCCAAGGATCTGCGGGCGGCGGGCGTCCCGGACCTCGCCTGCGCCACCTCCAAGACGTTCCGCACGCTGGCCAGGCTCACCGGGGCGGCCCCGTCGTCGGAGGGGCCGCGGGTCGAACGCGTCCTCACGGCGTCGGGTCTGCGGCAGGTGATCGCGTTTATCTCTCGCATGACGGCCTCGGACAGGGCAGAGTTGGAGGGGATCAGCTCCGACCGGTCGCATCAGGTGGTGGCGGGAGCGCTGGTGGCGGAGGCGTCCATGAGGGCATTGGGACTGGAAAGTGTGAAAATCTGTCCGTGGGCTCTGCGCGAGGGGCTCATCTTGAAGCGTCTCGACCGGGACGCGGGCGGCGACGGGAAGGGGAGCTGAGATGGCCGAGGATCCAGACGGTCAGCAGATCACCGTGGCGGAGCTGCTCAAGCGCATGGGCGCGGAGCAGCCGGGCACGGCCGCGTCCACGGGGCGCCGACACCGGCGGTCCGACGACGGCGGGGTGAGCGTCTCGGAGCTCACCGGCGAGATCCCGCGCATCACCGAGGACACGGTCGTGAGCAGCCGCGCCGCCCGTCGCAGGGCCCGCGAGGCCGAGGAGGCCACCGCCGGCGCCGAGGGCTCTACGCCTGCGGCGGCGCCGGGAGCGGCG
>DIAZ01000094.1:2050-2316 GCA_002415925.1 Dietzia sp. UBA5065
ACGACGACGAGGCCCGCCGTCGCCGGCCCCGGGCGGTCGACGGAGTCCGCGGGTACGCCCGGGGCTCCCGCCGCCCCTGCGGCGCGGAAGCCCGCGGTGACCCCGCCGGCCGGCCGCGCAGGAACGCCGGCCGAGCCCGTCACCCCGCCGCCCGCGGTGGCTGCCCAGGCCCAGGCCCAGGCCCAGGCCCAGGCCCAGGCCCCTGACACCGGCACGAAGGCCGGCCGCGGGGGGCTGTTCGGCCGCAAGCGGAAGGCCGCCGCCGC
>DIAZ01000094.1:2458-8415 GCA_002415925.1 Dietzia sp. UBA5065
CGCCGCGGCTGCTGGAGCGGTTGCGACCACGGCCGGCGCCGGCACCGCTGCGCCCTCCCGGCCCGGGCCCACGACGACCACGCCACCGGATGCCGCGACACCGGACTCCGCGCCGACCAGGACCGAGCAGGCCGACTCCGGACCGTCCCCGTCGGCAAGCCCGGCCGCCGCCCCTGCCGCCCCTGCCGCGCCAGCTGCGCCGGCCGCTGCTGCGACGGCCACCCCGGCCGCGCCGGCCGCTGCGCCGGCCACCCCGGCCACCCCGGTCTCCGCCGGGGAATCGCCGCAGTGGGGAGTCCCCTCCGGCCGCGGCTCGACCGCACACCACGCCCCGGCGGCGCCGTCCGAGACCCCGCAGGCCGTCGCCCCCGCCCCGACCGAGCGCCAGCCGGCGCAGGAGTCGCCGCACGCCGGGTCGGTGCCCGACGCCTCCCGGTACCGGGACTTCGAGTACGGCCGCGACCACGCCCCCGCCGAGCGGTCCTCGGCGTCCCAGTGGCTGGTCCTCGTGGCGCAGGTCCTCGCCTCCGCCGTCGCGGGCGCCGCGCTGTTCATCGGCTTCCAGCTGCTGTGGCGCGACCTGCCGTGGGTGGCCATGGCGCTGGCGATCGTCGTGATCGTGGGCCTCGTGGCCATGGTGCGGGTGCTGCGCCGGTCTAACGACAAGGTGAGCATCGCGCTGGCGGTGATCGTCGGGCTGGGCGTGACCTGCGGGCCGCTGCTGCTCAGGGTGGTCACCTGACGGTCCCGCCGGCCTCGTCCTCCGCCCGCACCCGCACCGGTGCGGGCGGAGTCGTCTCCGAGGGGGAGAGCCCGCCGGATCCGGCGCAGGCGTGTGGCACTGTGGAGTCCATGACGAGAATCGCAGTGGTCGGTGGCGGGCGCATCGGCGAGGCCCTCATCTCAGGACTCCGGGACGCGGGCACGGAGGCCTCGGACATCGTGGTGATCGAGGCCGTGGAGGCCCGAGCCGCCGAACTGAGCAAGAAGTACAACGTCCTGGCGACCGGCCTGGACATCGGCTGCGAGGGCGCGGACGTGATCGTCGTGGCCGTCAAGCCCGGCGACGTCCCCGCCGTGGTCGAGCGGATCGGCAACGCGATCTCGGACAGCGTCCACGAGTCGATCGTGGTCTCGCTGGCCGCCGGCGTCCCCACCTCGGTGATGGAGAACAGGCTCAGCGCCGGCTCGCCGGTCATCCGGGTCATGCCCAACACGGCGATGCTCGTGGGGCAGGGCGTCTCCGCGGTGTGCAAGGGCCGATTCGCGCGGGACGAGCACCTCCGGCAGGTCGTGGAGATCATGGAGAGTGTCGGCACCGTCGTCGTCGTCAACGAGGGCCAGATGGACGCGGTCACCGCGGTCTCGGGCTCCGGCCCGGCCTACTTCTTCCTCCTCGCGGAGGCGCTGGTCGACGCCGGCGTGGAACAGGGGCTCCCGCGGCACGTCGCGCTGACCCTGGCGACCGGCACCGCGCTCGGCGCGGGCGCCATGCTCGCCGGGGGTGGGGACGGGCCCGCCGACCTGCGCGCCGCCGTCACCTCCCCGGGCGGCACGACGGCGGCGGCGATCAGGCGCCTGGAGGCCGGCGGGCTGCGGTCCGCGGTGGCCGAGGCGGTGGAGGCCGCCGCGACCAAGTCCCTGCTCCTGGCGGAGACGGCGCGGAAGATCGACGACGACGAGGACGACGACTAGCCGGGACGGCCCATGACGGCCCGCCGGGTGAGAGCTGAGCCACCCGGCGGGCCGTTCCGGTTAGCACAATCCCTGTTCAGAACGGGTGAGCGGGGGGCGGAGCGGCGTGTCGGAGAAGTTATTTGCCCACTCCCGTCGCATTGATCACACCCTTCACGCTAGGCTCATGCCCAGCACGTGCGTGTCCGTACCGCAGGAGGGGAAGCCTGCGGCACGACGCGTGCCACGAAGGGTTGTGACGATGGCGACTAGCGACAAGACCGATGGCGGCACTCAGGCGTCTGGGGGTTCCCAGTTCCTGACCGTTGCCGAGGTCGCCGCGCTGATGCGGGTGTCCAAGATGACGGTCTACCGACTGGTCCATTCGGGCGAGTTGCCCGCGGTGCGGGTGGGGCGGTCGTTCCGCGTGCATTCCAAGGCGGTCCACGAGTACCTGGACACCTCGTACTTCTCCGCCGGCTGAGCGCTCCGGCCCGGTTTTCGTCGCGACCCTGCCTGCAGGTAGTCTGGACGGGTTCCGTCCCGGCTGAGCGGCCCGCCAGGTAGCCGGAGCGATAGTCAGCGATAGTCAAGGTCCACGACAAGAAGTCGACAGGTAGGTGACCCCGATATGGGTTCTGTGATCAAGAAGCGCCGCAAGCGTATGTCCAAGAAGAAGCACCGCAAGATGCTCCGCCGGACGCGTGTGCAGCGTCGGAAGCTCGGTAAGTGAGTCCGGCGGCTGCTCGATAGCGCCCGGACCCGCGCCCGCGGCGGATGCCCGTCACCTCCACGAGGTGGCGGGCATCCGTCTGTCTGCGGGCTCGAGGGGTGTCCCGGCCGTGAGGTCCGTGCACCGGAAGCCCGGGGTGCCCGGCTAGAGTGGGGCGGGTGAACCCCGAAGCCCCAAGCCGTCGGCCCGCCAAGAGGGTTGCGGTCGTGGGCGGCAGTCGCTACCTCGGCGCCCACCTCGTGGGGATGCTGCTCCGGAACGAGTCGGTCGAGCGGGTCCTGGCCATCGACTCGGTCAAGCCGTCGCCGCAGCACCGTCGCCGCATGAGGGACGCCGAGTTCGTCCGCCTCGACCCGCAGTCGCCGCGCCTCCAGGGCATCCTCCGGGATGCGGAGATCGACACGGTCGTCCACGCCGGCCTGCACCAGACCGACTTCGCCCCGGGCGGCCGCGCGGCCGTCAAGGAGGCCAACATCATGGGCTCCATGCACGTCATAGCCGCGTGCGGCCGAGCCGCGACCGTCAAGCGGTTCGTCCTCATCTCCTCGACCACCGTGTACGGCTCCTCCGGCATCGACCCCGCGCTGTTCACCGAGGACATGGCCGCCCGCCGGCAGCCCAGCGGCGGGATCCCCCTCGACCACCTGGCGGTGGAGGGATACGTGCGGGGCATGTCCCGCAAGCGGCCGGACATCGACGTGACCATCCTGCGGATCCCGGCGATCCTCGGGCTGCCCGACCCCACGGTGGTCGGTGAGCTGCTGCTGCCGTCGGTCGCGCCGGTGCTCGCCGGGTTCGACCCGCGCATCCAGCTCCTCCACCCGCAGGACGCGCTGGACGCGCTCCTGCACGCGACCATGGGGGCGACCCCCGGTACCTACAACATCGCCGGCGACGGGGTGCTCACGCTCTCGCAGGCCATCCGCCGGGCCGGCCACGTGCCCCTGCCGGTGTTGCCGCCGACGTTCAAGCTCGCCGCGCGGCTGCTGTCCAGCCAGGGCCTGCGGGACATCGGGGTCTCCCAGCTGCGGTTCCTGCGCTTCGGCCGCGCCGTGGACACCACTCGGATGCGCACCGAGTTCGGGTTCACCCCCCGCTACACCACCGACGAGGCGCTGCACGCCTACCTCGTGGACTCCGGCGCCGAGCCGCTGGTGACTCGCGCGACGCTGGAACGCACGACGGCCAAGGTCGCGGCCCTGCTCCCGTCGCCCGTGGCCCGGCGGCTCCGCGCGGGCGTGGACACGACGCTGGACGAGCTCGAGGCGCTGGGCGCGCTACCGGAACCGCTAGAGGAAGAGGCGCTGTGAAGGGCCCAGAATTCGACCTGAGTCAGCCCCTGGGTGGTCCCCGCTGGGGGGAGGGTCGCCGCGACTCCAGGAGCGACCGCGTGGTGGGGGAGGGCTTCCTCGGCGCCACCACCACCAGCGACGCCGCCGCGACGGAGATCGGCCGGATCGTCGACCGCTTCCTCACGTCCATGCGGTCGTCGATCGGCCAGGTGCTCGAGGCGCTGCCCGTCGACGCCGAGGCGCTCGCCCCCATCCGCGACGTGGCCCGCAACGTGGACGTGATGCTCGCGACCGGCGACGTCAGCGCGCTGTCCGGCATCGTGGACGCCATCAACGGGGCCGGCGAGCTGATCGCCACCCGCGTCACGGGCGCGTACGAGATCGACGAGTTCGGCTTCGACGAGCACTTCCACCGCACCGTCTGGCTGCCCATGTGGCGGCCGATGTTCGAGCACTGGTTCCGCGTCGAGGTGATCGGCGCGGAGAACATCCCCGCCGAGGGCGCCGGGCTCATCGTGTCCAACCACGCCGGCGTCCTGCCGGTCGACGGGCTCATGACCACGGTCGCGGTCAACGACCACGCCGGACGGGCCCTGCGGCTGCTGGCGGCGGACCTGGCCATGACCCTGCCGCTGTCCGCGCCGTTGGCCCGGCGGGCCGGCGCGACCCTCGCCTGCGCGGCCGACGCCGAGCGGCTCCTGGAGAGCGGGCACGTGGTGGCGGTGTGGCCCGAGGGGTTCAAGGGACTGGGCAAGCCCTTCGCCGACCGGTACCGGCTGCAGCGCTTCGGCCGCGGCGGGTTCGTGTCCACCGCCCTGGCCGCCGGCGCGCCGATCATCCCGTGCTCGGTGGTGGGCTCCGAGGAGATCTACCCCAAGCTCGGCGAGATCCCCGCGTTGGCCCGCCTGTTCGGCGTCCCGTACCTCCCCATCACGCCCACGTTCCCGCTGCTCGGCGGGCTCGGCGGAATTCCGCTGCCCACCAAGTGGACCATGGAGTTCGGTGAGCCCATCGAGACCGCGCACCTGGGTCCCGAGGCGGCGGACGACCCGATGGTGGTCTTCGAGATCACCGACCAGGTCCGCGAGACCATCCAGAACACGCTGTTCCGCAACCTCGCCCGCCGCGGGAGCGTGTTCTTCGGCTGACCCGCCGTGCCCGCCGCGCCCGCCGCGTCAGAAGATGCGGCGGATCTGGTCGATCGTGCGCACCCCGTACGACGAGCGGACCGCGGCGCCGGCGCCGGCGAGCCCGCCCAACGCGAGCACGCCCGGCACGGCCTTCTTGGCGGCCTTGCGCACGGTGCGGAAGTCCTTGATGTCCCACCCGTTCTCGGACGCGTACTGGCGCAGCCGCGAATCGGGGTTGATGGCCACGGGATGGCCGACCATCGTCAGCATGGGCATGTCGTTGAAGCTGTCCGAGTACGCGTAGCACTTGGACAGGTCGAAGCCCTCGGCCTCCGCGAGAGTGGAGATGGCGTGGGCCTTGCCGGGCCCGTGGAGGATGTCGCCCACCAGGCGGCCGGTGTAGACGCCGTCCTCCTCCTCGGCCACGGTCCCGAGTGCGCCCGAGAGCCCGAGCCGCGAGGCGATCACCCGCGCCAGCATGACCGGCGTCGCGGTGACCAGCCAGACCTGTTGGCCGGCGTCGAGGTGCATCTGCACCAGGGAACGCGTCCCGGGCCAGACGCGGTCGAGCATCGAGGTGTCCACCACCTCCTCGCTCAGCGCCGTGAGTTCCGCCACGGTGTGGCCCTCCACGAAGCTCAACGCCTTGTCGCGGCCCGCCGCCACGTCGCCGGCGTTCTCCTTGCCGGAGACGCGGAACTTGATCTGCGACCACGCCATCCCCGCGACGTCCTGGGCCGTGAAGAACTTGTGCTTGGCCAGCCCCCGGGCCAGCAGGATGATCGAGGCACCCTGGATCAGGGTGTTGTCCACATCGAAGAACGCGGCCGCCTGCGGGTCCGGGACGAAGGGCGTCTCGGCGTGGTCGTCGTCGGTGACCGTCTCGTCCGTGACCGCGTCCGCGTCCGTGACCGTGGCGTCGGCGAGCGGCGGGTGCGCCCCGGGCTCGGTGTCGGGCGTGAACCGGACCGCGTTCTCGGCGGAGGCCTCACCGGCGAGGCGCTGGCGGCGGGCGCTGCGGCGGCGCCACGCCAGGCGGCCGATCGCGCTGGTAAGGTCCGCCCGGCCGGGGAGCCGGAACCCGGTGCCCGCGCCGTCGGACTCGTCGGTGCCGTCGGTCTCGTCGGT
>DIAZ01000094.1:8508-8911 GCA_002415925.1 Dietzia sp. UBA5065
TCTCGTCGGTCTCGTCGTTCACCGGGGTGGACCTCCTCATGGCCGTGAGCCCCCATCCTAGGGCAGCCCTCCGACAGTCGGGCACTATCAGGTCATGGTGCACACGGTGACCCTCCTGACCCGCGAGGGCTGCGGAAGCTGCGTCCGCGTCCACGGCCAACTGATCCCCCTCTGCGCGGAGGCCGGCGCGCCGCTGGAGGTGGTGGACGTCGACCGCGCCGAGGACGCCGAGCTCGCGATGGAGTACGGGGACCGTCTTCCGGTGGTGTTGGTGGACGGCGCCGAGCATTCGTGTTGGGAGGTCGACGACGACGAGCTCGTCGCCACCCTCGCCCGTCCTGATCGGTTCCCGGGCTGGGACTGACCGGCCGGACGGGTACGTCTCTGTCTCTTATACACATCT
>DIAZ01000088.1:0-5796 GCA_002415925.1 Dietzia sp. UBA5065
GATGGTCGGGTGACGACTCCAGCTGCTCCCGGCCACGACACCGACCGTGCGGACTCCCTCCCCGCCTCATGGAATCCCGGTGAGGTCGAGGCCGAGCTGTATCGGCGCTGGGTGGACGCCGGGTACTTCGAGGCCGACCCCTCCAGCGACAAGCCCGCGTACTCGGTGGTGCTGCCGCCGCCCAACGTCACGGGCAGCCTGCACATGGGACACGCGCTCGACCACACGCTCATGGACGTCCTCACCCGCCGCAAGCGGATGCAGGGGTACGAGGTGCTCTGGCTGCCGGGGATGGACCACGCCGGCATCGCCACCCAGACCCTGGTGGACCGCAAGCTCGCCGCGGAGGGGATCGACCGGCACGAGATCGGCCGGGAGGCCTTCATCGAGAAGGTCTGGGAGTGGAAGCGCGAGTCGGGCGGCACCATCGGCGAGCAGATGCGGCGCCTCGGCGACGGGGTGGACTGGTCCCGCGAGCGATTCACCCTGGACGAGGGCCTGTCCCGGGCCGTTCAGACCATCTTCAAGGAGCTCTACGACCAGGGCCTGATCTACCGCGCCGAGCGGTTGGTCAACTGGTCGCCGACCCTGCAGACCGCGATCTCGGACATCGAGGTCAAGTACTCGGACGTCGAGGGCGAGCTGGTGAGCTTCCGCTACGGCTCCATGGACGACTCGGAGCCGCACCTGGTGGTGGCCACGACGCGGCTCGAGACGATGCTCGGCGACACCGCCATCGCGGTGCACCCCGAGGACGGGCGCTACGCCCACCTGGTGGGCGCCGAGATCCCGCACCCGTTCCGCGAGGGATGGACCATGCGCGTGGTGGCCGACGACTACGTGGACCCGGAGTTCGGCACCGGCGCCGTCAAGGTCACGCCCGCGCACGACCCCAACGACTTCGCGATCGGCCAGCGTCACGGGCTCGACATGCCCACGATCATGGACGCCACCGGCCACATCGCCGACACGGGCACCCGTTACGACGGGATGGACCGGTTCGAGGCGCGTCGGGCGGTCCGCGAGGACCTCGCCGCGCAGGGCCGGATCGTCAAGGAGGTGCGCCCGTACCTGCACTCGGTCGGCCACTCCGAGCGCTCGGGCGAGCCGATCGAGCCGCGGCTCTCGCTGCAGTGGTGGGTCAGGGTCGAGGAGCTGGCCCGGATGGCCGGCGACGCGGTGCGCGACGGTGACACCGTGATCCACCCGAAGAGCCAGGAGCCGCGCTGGTTCGACTGGGTCGACGACATGCACGACTGGTGCATCTCCCGCCAGCTGTGGTGGGGCCACCGCATCCCCATCTGGTACGGGCCGGACGGCGAGGTGGTCTGCGTGGGGGCGGACGAGCAGCCGCCCGCCGGGTACACCCAGGAGACCGACGTCCTGGACACGTGGTTCTCCTCCGGGCTGTGGCCGTTCTCCACCATGGGCTGGCCCGACCGGACCGCCGACATCGAGCGGTTCTACCCCACGTCCGTGCTCGTCACCGGCTACGACATCCTGTTCTTCTGGGTGGCCCGGATGATGATGTTCGGCACCTTCGTCGGCCGCACCCTCACCGGCGGGAACGCCGCCCCCGGCAAGGTCCCCTTCACCGACGTGTTCCTCCACGGCCTGGTCCGCGACGAGCACGGCCAGAAGATGTCCAAGTCCAAGGGCAACGGCATCGACCCGCTCGACTGGGTGGACCGCTTCGGCGCCGACGCGCTCCGGTTCACGCTCGCGCGCGGCGCCAACCCCGGCGGCGACCTGTCGGTCGGCGACGACGCCGCCCAGGCCTCCCGCAACTTCGCCACCAAGCTGTTCAACGCCACCCGCTTCGCGCTGATGAACGGCGCGACGGTGGGGGAGCTGCCCGAGCCGTCCGCGCTCACCGACGCCGACCGGTGGATCCTCCACCGGCTCGGCCAGGTCCGCGTGTCGGTCGACGACGCGCTGGAGAACTACGAGTTCTCCAAGGCTTGCGAGGCCCTGTACCACTTCGCCTGGGACGAGGTGTGTGACTGGTACCTCGAGCTGGCGAAGGTCCAGTTCGGTCACGACGACGAGTCCCGCGCCTCCGCGCGGGCCGAGCACACACGACTGGTGCTGGGTCACGTCCTCGACGTGGTGTTGCGGATGCTGCACCCGGTCATCCCCTTTGTCACGGAGGTGCTGTGGACGGCCCTGACCGGCCGGGAGTCCGTGGTGGTGGCCGACTGGCCCTCCGACGTGGTCCCGTCCGCCGACGCCGCCGAGCCCGTCCGCCGGGTGCGCGACGCCCAGACCCTCGTCACCGAGATCCGGCGTTTCCGCTCGGATCAGGGTCTCAAGCCCGGCCAGCGGGTCCCCGCCCGCATCACCGGGGTCGACGCCGCGGATCTGCCCGCCGACCTGCTCGACCAGGTCGCCTCGCTCGCTAGGCTCACCCCCGCCGGCGACGGGTTCACCGCCACCGCCTCGCTCGAGGTCCGTCTGGGGCTGTCCACGGTGGGGGTCGAGATCGACACCTCCGGGACGATCGACCTCGCCGCCGAGCGACGGCGGCTGGAGAAGGACCTCGCGGCCGCCCGCAAGGAGCTCGAGACCACCGGGGCCAAGCTGGGCAACGAGGCGTTCCTGGGCAAGGCCCCCGATCACGTGGTGGACAAGATCCGCGGACGCCGCGACCTGGCGGAGGCCGAGGTCGCCAGGATCGCCGCCCGCCTCGAGGCGTTGCCCGCCGCGGGGGACCCGGCATGACCGGCCGTCAGTGGCTCCCGCCGCACGACCCGGCGGAGGGGTGGGACACCCCGACGGAGGAGGACGTCGCCGAGATGCTCGGCGAGGAGGGCCTCGTGGCCGGGGTGTCGCTGGGCGGACCGCTCCCCGGGGACGAGGACGGCGACGATCATCAGCCGCCGCGCCCGATCCCCGAGATCGGAAGCCCCGAGTGGCAGGCCGACACCGCCGAGCTCGCCGCGGTCGAGGAGGAGCTGGCCACCCGCTGGCCGGAGTCCAGGCTCGAACCGAGCCTCGACCGCATCGCCGAACTCGCGTCCATCCTCGGCGACCCCCAGCACACCTATCCCGTGGTCCACGTCGCCGGGACCAACGGCAAGACCTCCGTCACCCGGATGATCGACGCGCTGCTGCGGGCGCTGCACCAGCGCACCGGTCGCAACACCAGCCCCCACCTGCAGAGTGTGACCGAGCGGATCGCGCTCGACGGCGAGCCGGTGACGGCGCGGCTGTTCGTGGACACCTACCGCGAGCTGCAGCCCTACCTCGAGCTGGTGGACCAGCGGTCGGAATCCGGCGGTGGGCCCCGCATGAGCTACTTCGAGGTGCTGACCGCGATGGCGTTCGCGGCGTTCGCCGACGCGCCGGTGGACGTGGCCGTCGTGGAGACCGGGATGGGCGGGACCTGGGACGCGACCAACGTGGTGCGGCCGGCCGTCGCCGTCGTCACCCCCGTCGGCCTGGACCACACCGACTACCTCGGAGAGGACCTGGCGGCGATCGCGGGGGAGAAGGCGGGGATCATCCAACCCGGAACCGAGGACGAGCTGCTGCCCCGCGACCCGATCGCCGTGATCGGCCGTCAGGAACCCGAGGCGATGGAGGTCCTCCTGCGCCGGGCCGTCGAGGTGGGTGCGGTGGTGGCCCGCCTGGGATCGGAGTTCGACGTGGTGGACCGGCGGCTCGCGGTGGGCGGTCAGTTGCTGACCCTCCGCGGCCTGGGGGGCGAGTACCCGGAGGTCTTCCTGCCGCTGTTCGGTGAGCACCAGGCGGAGAACGCGGCGACCGCGCTCGCCGCGGTCGAGGCGTTCTTCGGGGCAGGGCCGGAGCGGTCGCTGGATCCCGAGCTCATCCGCGCCGGCTTCGCCGCCGTCGACAGTCCCGGCCGACTCGAACGCCTGAGCTCGAGCCCGACCGTGCTGGTGGACGCCGCGCACAACGGGCACGGTGGCCGGGCTCTGGCCGCGGCGATCACCTCGGAGTTCGACTTCAAGCGGCTCGTGGCCGTGGTCGCGATGCTCGACGGCAAGGACGCCGACGCCTTCCTCGCCGCACTGGAGCCGGTGGTGGAGGAGGTCGTGGTCACCCGCGCCGCGTCGCCGCGGGCGATGGACCTCGACGAGCTCACCCGCATCGCCGAGGAGCGGTTCACCGCCCAGCGGGTCCACGTGGTGGACTCGCTCCCCGAGGCGCTGAGTGCCGCGCTCGACCTGGTGGGGGTCCCCGATCCCACCGCCGACGACGACGTGTCCGGCGTCGGAGTCCTCGTCACGGGCTCCGTGGTGACCGCCGGTGCCGCCCGGGACCTGTTCGGAAAGGACGCGCAGTGACCGACCCGACCCCCGTCAGAAGCCCGCTGGACAGCGCGCACGAACCCTCCGTGGACCTGTGGAAGGGCCTGCGCGGGATCATGGCCGGCACGCTCGTGCTCGAGGCGATCGTGATCGGCCTGGTGCTCACGGTGATCGCGCGGGTCGACGACGGAGCCCATTTCCAGGCCTGGAAGGTGTGGTTCGTCAGCCTGCTCGCCGTGGCGATGGTCGTGGCCAGCGGTCTGCAGCGGCGCCCGTGGGCGATCCCGCTGAATCTCACCCTCGCGGGCCTGGCCGTGGCGGGCTGGGCGGTGCACTGGTCGATGGGTGTGTGCGGTCTCCTCTTTGCCGCGGTGTGGGGATACATCTTGTACCTGCGACGGGATCTGAGGCAGCGGATG
Source organism: Dietzia sp. UBA5065 (assembly GCA_002415925.1). Lineage (GTDB taxonomy): Bacteria > Actinomycetota > Actinomycetes > Mycobacteriales > Mycobacteriaceae > Dietzia. The sequence continues at coordinate 4,694 of DIAZ01000088.1, forward strand.
GCCGGGGGCTACCTGCCCAGCCAGCACGACTAGCTCCGGTCGGGGGCTTGTAGCATTACCGCCGTGACCGAGAGAACCTTCTTCCTCATCAAGCCCGACGGCGTCCAGCGCGGACTCACCGGGACCATCCTGGCGCGAATCGAGGCGAAGGGCCTCAGGCTCGTCGCCATGGACATGCGCCACGTGCCGCAGGAGACCGCGGCCGAGCACTACGCGGAGCACTCCGAGCGCCCGTTCTACGGCGACCTCCTCGAGTTCATTACCTCCGGTCCGGTCGTGGCCGGCGTCGTCGAGGGGCCCCGCGCGATCGCCGCGTGGCGCCAGCTCGCCGGTGGCACCGACCCGGTCGAGAAGGCCGCCCCGGGCTCGATCCGCGGCGACTTCGGCCTTGAGACCCAGTTCAACCTCGTCCACGGCTCGGACTCCGAGGAGTCCGCGGCGCGCGAGATCGCGCTCTGGTTCCCCGCCCTCTGATCTGGTCCAACCCCGCAGACACCGCGCTCAGCACGCCCGTCGGTCCCCGGACCGGCGGGCGTGTTCTGCGTCCTCCGTCGGCCGCGCGGCGACGGATCGCCCGCGGGTGTGGGACAATGGCCGGAGCCCTCCTTCCGGGCGAACGGACCATCGGTTCGCCCCGGGATGGGCGCCCGCCACCCGCGGCCCGGATCACAACCGGTATCGCGGACACAAGACATAGCCCCACCCCGAGGTGGGGCCCAGAGAGAAATGCCGACCCCGTGCGGCGGCGTGGGTCACCGGAATCCCCGGTGACGTGATCGCGCCCGGAGTCCGGCCAGAGGAGACACGTGTCGGATTCGAACCTGACCATCGACGATCTCAATGCGCTTCCCGAGAAGATGCGCGCGCACGCGGCGGCCAAGGCCGTGGGCATGACCAGCAAGGAGTTCCTGGCCGCCATGGCCGGAATCGGCGTGGAGGTCAAGAGCGCCCAGTCCGCGGTGACGCGCGAGGTGCTGCTCACCTGGTTCGCCGGCCGCGGAGACGGCGGGGCGACCGTCGTGGAGGAGCCCGCCGCGGAGGAGCCCGTCGAGAAGGCGCCGGCGAAGAAGGCCCCCGCCAAGAAGACCACGCAGAAGAAGGCC
>DIAZ01000088.1:5966-8555 GCA_002415925.1 Dietzia sp. UBA5065
CGCCGCCGAGAAGAAGGCCCCCGCCCGGACGGCGCCGGCCCGCCGGCCGCTGCCCGAGATGGCGATCGTCACCGGTGAGGTGGGGACGGTGGAGACCGGCAACAGTCGCCGTCGATCCACCGCGACCCCCTCGTTCTCGCCGCTGTTCCTCTCGCCCGAGGAGACCGCCGCCAGGGCAGAAGAGGATCGACCCGCGCGGACGAGACGAGCGGCGACCGACGCCCCCCGGTCCGGCACCCAGCGGGACGACCGCGCCGCCACCGAGACCACGGAGGAGGCGGACCCCCGGGAGGACGCCGACACCACGGACGAGCAGGACGAGACCGGCGACGCCGCTGCCCGCCGCCGCCGCCGGGGTCGCCGCGGCCGCGGCCGCGGACGTGGCGAGAACGCCGATGAGCAGACCTCGGGGTCCGACGAGGACGGGGACGCCGCCGAGGGCGACGGGGACCGGGCCGCCTCCGGCTCCTCTGACGACTCCACGCGCCCGGCCGACGGATCCGCGGACGACTCCGACGGGCGGGACGACTCGGACGGGCAGGACGACTCCGACGGGGACGACTCGGACGGGTCCGAGGAGTCGTCGTCGGGATCGCGTAGGCGGCGGCGTCGTCGTCGTCGTAGCGGGAGTTCCGCCGCGGACGACGGTCAGTCGTCCGGCGACGACCAGCCCCAGCCGGACGGCTCCGACCGCGAACCGCGCCGCCGCCCCGCACGGGGGGGACAGGGCGCCGACACGTCTGCGGATGAGGTCCAGGGCATCACCGGCTCGACGCGACTCGAGGCCAAGCGTCAGCGCCGCCGCGACGGCCGGGACGCCGGCCGCCGCCGGCAGCCGATCCTCTCCGAGTCCGAGTTCCTGGCCCGCCGTGAGTCCGTCGACCGCGTGATGGTGGTCCGGGAGAAGCAGCGTGCCGACGGCGAGGGGGTCATGACCCAGGTCGGCGTGCTCGAGGACAAGGTGCTCGTGGAGCACTTCGTCACCACCGAGTCCGCGCGCTCGATGGTGGGCAACGTCTACCTCGGCCGCGTGCAGAACGTGCTCCCGAGCATGGAGGCGGCGTTCGTCGACATCGGACGCAACCGCAACGGCGTCCTGTACGCGGGCGAGGTCAACTGGGAGGCCGCCGGGCTCGGCGGGAAGGCCCGGCGGATCGAGCAGGCCCTCAAGCCCGGCGACATGGTGTTGGTGCAGGTCACCAAGGACCCGGTGGGGCAGAAGGGCGCCCGCCTGTCCACGCAGATCTCGCTGGCGGGACGCTTCCTGGTCTACGTGCCGGACGGGAACTCCACGGGCATCTCCCGCAAGCTCCCCGACACGGAGCGTCGTCGCCTCAAGGCCATTCTCAAGGACGTCGTCCCCGAGGGGTCGGGTGTGATCATCCGGACCGCGGCGGAGGGCGTCAGCGAGGAGGAGATCGGCCGCGACGTCGAACGCCTGGCCACCCAGTGGAACGAGATCGCCGAGGCGTCCGCCAAGCGGACCGCCTCCGGTTCCGGGTCCCCGGTGGCCCTGTACGAGGAACCCGACCTGCTGGTCAAGGTGGTCCGGGACCTGTTCAACGAGGACTTCACCAAGCTCGTCATCCAGGGGGACACCTCGTGGGACACGGTCCACGACTACGTCTCGCGAGTCGCGCCCGAGATGGTCGAGCGGGTGCAGCGGTACGACAACCCCGACGTGGACGTGTTCTCCACCCATCGCGTGGACGAGCAGCTGGCCAAGGCGCTCGACCGCAAGGTGTGGCTGCCGTCCGGCGGCTCGCTGGTGATCGACCGCACCGAGGCCATGACCGTGATCGACGTGAACACGGGCAAGTACACGGGCTCGGGCGGCAACCTCGAGGAGACGGTCACGAGGAACAACCTCGAGGCCGCCGAGGAGATCGTGCGCCAGCTGCGCCTGCGTGACGTGGGCGGGATGGTGATCATCGACTTCATCGACATGGTCCTGGAGGCCAACCGCGATCTCGTCCTGCGCCGTCTCACCGAGGCGCTCGGGCGCGACCGCACCCGGCACCAGGTCTCCGAGGTGACCTCGCTGGGACTGGTCCAGCTGACCCGCAAGAAGCTGGGAACCGGGTTGGTCGAGGCGTTCTCCACCCCGTGCGAGCACTGCCAGGGCCGCGGGTTGATCGTGCACGCCGACCCGGTCCACACCGAGTCCCACAACGCAGACGAGCCCGGTGCGCGTCGCGGCCGCCGCCGCGGCGGCAAGGGAGGGGACCAGGGTCAGGTCGACGGCTCGGCGGGTGGTTCGTCGTCCTCGACCGCGCCCAAGCAGGCCCCGAGAAAGGACGGACCCGCTCCGGCCGCACATCCGGCCGCGTTGGCCATCTCGCGCCAGGAGGCCGAGCGGGCCGCCGCCGAGTCCGAGGCGACTGCCGANNAGACGAGGCCACGACCCCGGACTCCGGTGTCGCCGACTCGTCGGCAGGGGAGAGCACGCGTCCGCCGCGCCGCCGGCGGCGTTCGACCCGCCGCCCGGCGGACGGGACGCCCGAGCCCGGGACCGCTGTCGAGGACGAGAACGCGGTCGAGGACGGGACCGGCACCCCGGTGGTGGAGGCCACCGCCACCGCTACCGAC
>DIAZ01000088.1:8713-25616 GCA_002415925.1 Dietzia sp. UBA5065
CGCTGCCGGCGAGGACGTCCGGACCGTGGAGCCCGCCGCGCCGGCCGACGAGATCGCGTCGAGCACCCCGGGGACCCCGGCCTCGCCGCCCTCGGCGGACGCCGGCCCGGTCGAGGAATCGTCGGGTCGACGGCCCCGCAGGCGGTCCACCCGTCGCGAGGCCGGCTCCGCCGCACCCGCGGATGCCGACCAGGCGGCCGCGCCGGTCGCGGTGGTGCCCGTCGCGGCCGCGCCCCTGGCGCAGGCACCCACGGCCGTCGTCGCGGAACCGCGTCAGCGGCCCGCCCGGCGGCGCGCGACCCGGTCGACGATCGCTCCGGGGGACGCCGATCACTAGAGGTTCCGGGCCCGGTGGGATGGTCGGTTTGACCTGCTGCACCGCCGGGCCGTAACCTTGACAAGTCGCTCGTCGCGGCGCTATGTCGTCGCGCGAGAAGTCGCGGGCCGGGCCTGAAAGGGCCGACCGGGCCGGCGATCCTCGTCGATGAGAGTCGACGGGCAAGAGAGAACACCGCACATTAGGTGTGGACGCCCCACGGCAGCCACACACCCGAGAAGCAAGGGGAAGCCCTCCATGTACGCGATCGTCAAGACCGGCGGCAAGCAGTACAAGGTCGCCGAAGGGGACCACGTCAAGGTCGAGAAGATCGAGGGCGAGGCCGGCACCTCCGTGTCCCTTTCCCCGATCCTCGTGGTCGACGGCTCGACCGTCACCTCCGCCGCCGACGCCCTGGCCAAGGTCACCGTCTCCGGCGAGATCGTCGAGCAGACCAAGGGACCCAAGATCCGGATCCACAAGTTCAAGAACAAGACCGGGTACCACAAGCGTCAGGGCCACCGGCAGAAGCTGACGGTCCTGAAGATCACCGGTATCAAGTAATCCACCGCGGCCGCCTAGGCCACCAGCTCAGCGCCCTCGGGCGTCTTCCCTGAAGGAGGGGTTCGGACATGGCAAGTAAGAAGGGCGCATCCAGCACCCGTAACGGTCGTGACTCCAACGCGCAGCGCCTCGGCGTGAAGCGCTTCGGCGGCCAGGAGGTCAACGCCGGCGAGATCCTGGTGCGCCAGCGTGGCACCAAGTTCCACCCGGGCGTCGGCGTGGGCCGTGGCGGCGACGACACGCTGTTCGCCCTCGCCGCCGGTGCGGTCGAGTTCGGCACCAAGCGCGGACGCAAGACCGTCAACATCGTGCCCGTCGGCGCCGAGGCCTGACCCGGTAGCAACTGACGCGATTCGCCCTCGGGGGCCGGGCGGGGTCTTCAGGACCCCACGCCCGGTCCCCGAGAGCATTTCCGCCACACCCCGTACGACCCACGACCAGCAGGAGGAGTCCGCACCATGTCGAGATTCATCGACCGCGTAGTGCTCCACCTCGCGGCCGGGGACGGCGGCCGTGGCTGCTCGTCCGTGCACCGCGAGAAGTTCAAGCCGCTCGGCGGCCCCGATGGGGGTAACGGCGGCACCGGTGGGGACGTCGTTCTGGTCGTGGACCCGCAGGTCCACACCCTGCTGGACTTCCACTTCCGGCCCCACGCACGCGCCGGCAAGGGAGAGCCCGGTATGGGCGCCAACCGCAACGGCGCGCACGGGGACGACCTCGTCCTGGCGGTCCCGCCGGGGACCGTCGTGCTCGACGAGGACGGTGAGGTCCTGGCCGACCTCACCGGCGCCGGGACCCGGTTCGTCGCCGCCGAGGGCGGCAAGGGCGGCCTCGGCAACGCCGCGCTCGCCTCCCGCGCCCGCAAGGCCCCGGGCTTCGCGCTGCTCGGTGAGCCCGGCGAGGTCCGCGACCTGACGCTCGAGCTCAAGTCCATGGCCGACGTCGGGCTCGTGGGGTTCCCGTCGGCGGGCAAGTCCTCGCTCGTGTCCGTGCTCTCGGCCGCCAAGCCGAAGATCGCCGACTACCCGTTCACGACCCTGGCCCCCAACCTCGGCGTGGTCTCGGTGGGCGACGACACGTACACGATCGCCGACGTGCCGGGCCTCATCCCCGGGGCGAGCGAGGGCCGCGGGCTCGGTCTGGACTTCCTGCGGCACATCGAGCGCACCGCGGTGCTCGCCCACGTGGTGGACTGCGCGAACCTGGAGTCCGACCGGGACCCGATCTCCGATGTCGACGCGCTCGAGGCCGAGCTCGCCGCCTACCAGCCGGAGCTCGCCGACGCCGGGCTGGGCGACCTGGCGGACCGGCCGCGCGTGGTGGTGCTCAACAAGATCGACATCCCCGACGCCGCGGACATGGCGGAGATGGTCACCGCCCACTTCGAGGCCAAGGGCTGGCCGGTCTACGCCATCTCCGCCGTCGCGCACAAGGGGCTCGACGAGCTGCGGTACGGGCTCTACGAGCTGATCAAGGCGCACCGCAAGGCCAACCCGCCGGCGGCGCCGGAGCGGATCGTGCTGCGGCCCAGGGCGGTCGACGTGGAGGAGTTCAGGGTCCGGAAGGATCCCGTCGAGGCCGGTGCGTTCATCGTCACGGGGGTCAAGCCCGAGCGGTGGATCCGTCAGACCGACTTCGAGAACGACGAGGCCGTGGGCTTCCTCGCCGACCGTCTGTCCCGGCTGGGCGTGGAGACCGCCCTCATCAAGGCCGGCGCGCAGGAGGGGTGCACGGTCACCATCGGCGGCGTGTCGTTCGACTGGGAGCCGCAGACCCCGGCTGGCGTGGACCTCATGCGGACGGGTCGGGGGACCGACGTCCGTCTGGAGGCCGACGACCGGGTGGGTGCCGCCGAGCGCAAGTACCGCAAGCGGGTGCGTCGCGGACTCATCGACCCCGACGAGGAGATCCTGGAGTGAGTCCGGAGCGGGAGCTGCGCCGCCGCATCGGCGCGGCCCGCCGCGTGGTGGTCAAGATCGGGTCCTCCGCCATCACGAGCTTCGGCGGCGGGATCCGGCGGCCCCAACTCGACGCGCTGGCCGACGTCTGCCAGGCGCGGATGGCGGCGGGGTCGGACGTGTTCGTCGTCTCCTCCGGCGCGATCGGTGCGGGGATGTCTCCGCTCGGGATGACCGTCAGGCCCTCGACGCTGGCCGCCAAGCAGGCCGCCGCCAGCGTGGGGCAGCTCGAGCTGGCCCGGGCGTGGGGCGACTCCTTCGCGCGCTACGACCGCGTGGTGGGGCAGGTCCTGCTCACCGCGGGCGACATCGGGCGGCGGGAGAGCGCGGCCAACGCACAGCGCACCCTGGACCGGCTGCGGACGCTGCGCGCGGTCCCGGTGATCAACGAGAACGACACGGTGGCCACCAACGAGATCCGCTTCGGCGACAACGACCGGCTGGCCGCCCTGGTCGCCCACCTCATCAGCGCGGACGCCCTCGTCCTGCTCTCGGACGTGGACGCGCTGTACGACTCCGACCCCCGCAAGGGCGACGCCACCGCGGTGACGATGGTCGGCGGGGAGAACGACCTGGACGGCGTGGTGGCCGGCGCCGGCGGGGCGCTGGGCACCGGCGGGATGGCGTCCAAGCTCGCCGCGGCCCGGCTGGCCGCCGACGCGGGGATCCCGGTCCTGCTCACCGCCGCCGGGCTGGCCCCCGAGGCCCTCGCGGCCGACCCGGGTGTGGGAACGGTCTTCGCCCCCCGACCCGAGAGGATGACCGCCCGGCGCTTCTGGGTCCGCCACGCCGCCGACGCACGGGGGTCGGTGCTGCTCGACGACGGCGCGGTCCGTGCGGTGACCGGGTCCCGACGGTCGCTGCTGCTGGCGGGGGTGACCGGCGTGGAGGGGCTGTTCCACTTCGGCGACGTGGTCGAACTGCACGACTCCGACGGCCGGGCCGTGGCCCGCGGCATAGCCCAGTACGACTCGATCGAGGTCCGCGCCCGGCTGGTCGAGCGCGCCGAGGGTGCGGAGAACCGGGGCCAGGGGCGCCCGCTGGTCCACGCCGACGACCTCGTGGCCCTCTGATCTCCACCGGCCGTCGGTGAGGGCACGGTCGACCCGGGCGGATCACAGGGCCCGGTCGACCAGGGAGAGCACCTCCACGCAGTCGCCGTCCACCGTGAGGGTGGCCTCGTCGTGGGCCCGGGTGCGGCCGCGGTTGACCACCACGACCGGCACGCCCGAGGTCACCGCCCGCCGTACGAACCGGTATCCGGACCGGACCGTGAGGGAGGATCCGACGACGACGAGGAGGTCGGAGGAGTCCACCATGGCGTTGGCCGCGTGCACACGGTCCGCGGGGACGTTCTCGCCGAAGTAGACGATGTCCGGCTTGAGCACGCCCGAGCAGGCCGGACAGTCCACCATGCGGAAGTCGGAGGTGTCGGTGAGGACGGCGTCCGCGTCGGGTGCCACCTCGATCGCGCCGAGGGTCGCCACGCGGTCGGCGAAGCCGGGGTTGAGCCGGTCCAGGTCCTCGTGCAGCGCCCAGCGGCTCTGCCGGAGTCCGCAGTCGAGGCAGGTGACCACCCCGTAGGTGCCGTGCAGGTCCACGATCCGGCGGCTGCCGGCCTTGAGGTGCAGCAGGTCCACATTCTGGGTGACCACCCCGGTCACGAGGCCGCGTCGTTCCCAGTCCGCCAGGAGCAGGTGCGCGGCGTTGGGCCGCGCGGCCTCCATGTGCCGCCACCCCAGGTGGTTGCGCGCCCAGTAGTGGCGCCGGAACCCGGGGTCGCCCACGAACTGCTGGAACGTCATCGGGGTGCGGCCGGGGGAGTCGGGGCCCCGGTAGTCGGGGATTCCCGAGGGGGTGGAGATCCCGGCGCCGGTGAGGACGGCGGCCCGACGGCCGCGCAGGAGGCGGGCGAGCGAGGCGGCGCGGTCGGGCAGATCGGGGTCGGGATCCGTCCGCTCGGCGGGCGTCCAGGCGGTCTCGCGTATCCGGACCATCACGAGCCCCCGGGGCCCGAGGGGTCGTGTGCGCAGACCACGTGCAGGTCGCCCCGGCGCCGGGCGGCCACCGCGGCCAGCAGGGAATGGGTGATCCCCACGGCGGACGGCTGGAGGGCCATGACGCGTTCCCCGGCGGCGACCACCCCGGGGTGGCGGACGGTCGGGTCGACCTGTCCGCGGTGGTAGAACGCGTCTCCGGCGTGCAGGACGTCGACCTCGTCGTCATCACCCGGCACGTACACCCCCGCGTGCCCGGCGGTGTGCCCCGGCAGATCCACGAGCAGCATCCCCTCGACCACGTGGTCGAGGTCTCGGACGCGGAATCCCTCCCACCGATCGGTGCCGTAGACGTACTCGGTGAACCGGGGCCCGTGGGACCACTGGGCCCTGCGGTACCGGCGACGCTCGGGGAGCCGGGGGGTGCGCACCGCCCACGTGAGGCACTCGGACGCGACGTGGACCTCGGCCGCGGGAAAATCGGCCAGGCCGCCGATGTGGTCCAGGTCGAGGTGGGTGATCACGATGTGCCGGACGTCCCGGGGGTCCAGCCCGAGCGCCTCGATGCGACGGACCGCGGTCTCGGCGGGGTCCAGCGCCGGGCGCAGGACGTGGCGCAGCGGCCCGAGGCGGGTCGCGGGGTCGGCGATGTCCCCCAGGCCGATCCCGGAGTCGACCAGCACCAGGCCGCCAGGGGCCTCCAGCAGCAGGATCCGCGTGGGGGTTCGGCCCGCCATGGTCCCGCAGTTGAGCTGGTGGATCCGCATGCCGGTCACGGTACCGGCCACGGGGCCCCGGGGCCCCGAGGCCCCGGGGCCGGTGGCGGTGGTCGGGGCGCAGCGCTACCGTCCGCTGATGATCCGCTCGTGGACCCGCTCCGTTGCCGTGGTGGTGGCGGTATGCCTGACGACGGGCGCCGGCACGTCCGGCGTCGCGTCGGCCGAACCGCCGACCGTGTCGTCGACCGCCGAGTCGGCCCGGGCCGTGCCCGACCCACCGGACCCGGTGCCCGGGATCGTCCCGCGGCAGGCATGTGGGACTCCACTCGGCGACGGTGACCTCGCACGGCTACGCGACCTCACCGCGCCCGACGCGTCGCCGGCCCTGTCGACTCTGGAGGAACTGGAGCGTCGGACGGCACGGAGTCGCGAGGTGGGAGATCTTCTCGCCGCACACGGAGACCGACGGGGGCTCTTCGGCGTGGGCCTCGATGAGGTCGAGTCGGACCCGGTTCTCCCGCTGCAGCGCAGGGGCGTCGCCCCCGACCCGGAGTGGGCGCGGAAGCTCAGTCTCGTGCTGCTCGAGCCCTATCTCACCGCTCTGCACGCCCACTTCTCCGGTGCGCCGGTCGACGAGCACTGGGCGCGCTACTTCTCCCTGGCCGTCGACTGCCGCCAGCGCCCGGCATTCGTGGCGATGACGGGGTATAACGCCCACCTCACGGTGGACCTGGCCCGGGCGGTCGCCGCGACCGACGCCGTCCCCGAGGACGTCGGCGGCTACCTGGAGATCGTCGGAGGGATCGCGGATCACCGACGACTCATCATCGATCGGACCCTCGAGGTCTACGGTGCGGATCTCGGTCCGTTGTGGAATCTCTACGTGGTCGGTCCCGCGATCGATGCGGTCACCGGCCCGGGCGTCGGCTCCGGCGCACTGCTGCGGTTCGGGGACCAGGCGTACAGCCTCCTGGCGTTCTCGCACGGACTGGCGCTGCAGGACCCCGCGGTGGCTCCGGTGGCCGCCGGGCAGGTCCTCGGTCTGTGGCGGGATGTCGACGTGGTGTTGCAGTCCATCACGGCCGTCGGCGGCCTCTGACGCGCCCCACGCGCGTTGCAGCGCACGCGGGGTGCAGCGCACGCGGGGCGTGCCCAGGCGGCACACTGAACCCGTGAATAATTCCGCACGCACTTCGGGCGACGCCCGTCCCGTCCACCCCACGTATCCGGCCTGGCAGCCGCCGTCGATGTCCCGTGCCGCCAACACCGGGCCGCTGCCCGCACCCGAGCCCGGTTTCAGCCCCGACGTGATCGTGGTGGGTCACGGGCTCGCGGGCCTCGTGGCGACCTACGAGGCCAGCCGCGCCGGGAGGAAGGTCCTGGTGGTGGACCAGGAGAACGAGAAGAACCTCGGCGGCCAGGCGTTCTGGTCGCTCGGTGGCCTCTTCATGGTGGACACCCCCGAGCAGCGCCGGATCGGGATCTCCGACTCGCTCGACCTGGCGTGGCGGGACTGGCTCGGATCCGCCGGCTTCGACCGCCCGGAGGACCAGCGGCCCCGGGAGTGGGCGCGTGCCTACGTCGAGTTCGCCGCCGGGGAGAAGCGGAAGTACCTCCACGACCTGGGGCTGCGGATCATCCCCACCGTCGGATGGGCCGAGCGCGGCGGCGGCGACGTGGCCGGTCACGGCAACTCCGTGCCGCGCTTCCACGTGACGTGGGGGACCGGACCCGAGGTGGTCCGGGTATTCGAGGAGCCCGTGCTGGAGGCGGCCCGGGAGGGGCTGGTGCGGTTCGCCGTGCGCCACCGGGTGGACGAGATCGTGGTGGAGGACGGTCGGGCCGTCGGCGTGCGCGGCGCGACGCTCGTGCCCTGCGACCTGGACCGCGGGGTGGCCTCCCCGCGCGAGGAGACCGGGGAGTTCGAGTTCCGGGCGGGTGCGGTGCTGCTGTCCTCCGGCGGGATCGGCGGCAACCCGGACCTGGTGCGTCGGTACTGGCCCACCGACCGCCTCGGCCCGGCTCCCGAGCACCTCATCGTGGGCGTGCCCGAGCACGTGGACGGCCGGATGCTGGAGATCTCCGAGGCCGCAGGCGTGAACCTGGTCAACCGCGACCGCATGTGGCACTACACGGAGGGCGTGTCGAACTTCGCGCCCATCTGGCCCTCTCACGCGATCCGCATCATCCCCGGCCCGTCCACCCTGTGGCTGGACGGCAACGGCGACCGGATGCCGGTGCCGCTCTTCCCCGGATTCCACACCACGGCGTCGGTGGAGGCGATCCGCAGGGCCGGTCACGACCATTCCTGGTTCATCCTCGACTCGGCGATCGCGGGCAAGGAGTTCATCCTCTCCGGCTCCGAACAGAACCCGGAACTGACGGACAAGAGCCTGAAGAAGTTCGCCTCCAAGGCTGGTGGCGGCCTGCCGCCGTCGATCGCCGACTTCGCCGAGAAGGGTGTGGACTGGGTGGTGGCCGACACCATCGAGGAACTGGTCGCCGGGTTGAACGACACCCTGAGAGAGGGCGAGCCCGCGCTGGACGTGGACCGAGTCCGCGAATTCGTCCTGGCGATGGACGGGCAGATGGACAACCCGTTCGCCAAGGACGCCCAGGTCCAGGCCATCCACAATGCCCGACGGGTGCTCACCGACAAGCTCACCCGGCTGGCCAAGCCGCACCGGCTGCTCGCGGACTCGGGACCGAGCAGGGGCTCGGCCGCCGGGTCGGGAGGGCCGCTCATCGGCGTCAAGGTGCACCTCATGACCCGCAAGACCCTCGGCGGGATCGAGACCACCCTGGACTCGCAGTGCCTCACCCCCGAGGGAGAGGTGTTCCCGGGCCTGTACGCGGCGGGCGAGGTCGCGGGGTTCGGGGGCGGCGGCGTCCACGGGTACAACGCGCTCGAGGGCACCTTCCTCGGCGGTTGCATCTTCTCCGGCATGAAGGCCGGGCGCGCGATGGCGCGCGAGGCCTGAGGCGGTCCGCTGACACCGCCGCTCCCGGCTCAGCCGGCGGAGGCGATCGCCAGCGGGAGGACCGCGGGCGCTCCCGCGGTGCGCAGGTGCCGCGCGGCCTCGGTCACCGTCCAGCCGGTCCCGAGCAGGTCCGTGACCAGCAGGACGGGCCCGTCCGGGCTCACCCCGGGACCGGTGAAGGTGCCCCACAACTGGGCCACCCGGTAGGCCGAGTTCTGGGCGGTCACCGCGGGCAGCGCCGGGTCCCGGGTGATCTCCCCGAGGGGCTCCATGCGGCCCATCCGCGCCAGGGCCCGGGCCAGGCTCACGACGAGTCGGGGGTGCTGCCCGGTGAGCAGGGCGGCGACGCCGGTGGGCCGGTCCGCCCAGCCCCACTCGCGCAGGACGGGGACGCACGAGCGGACCAGCCACTCGGGTGCCTCCTGGTCGGGCTCGGCGAGCAGGGACCGCAGCTTCTGCCCCAGACCGAGATCGGTCAGGCGGGCCAGCGCCCGTCCCTCCTCCGGTCCGTCGGCGATCCTGCCCTTGAGCGGCACGTCGAGCTTCGCGAGGCCGGAGGGCCACTGCCGGCGGGCCGGCACCACCACGCCGGGCCTCTCCAGGGCGTCGCGGGCCCGGGACAGCGCACCGGAGTCGACCTCGGTGGTGCGGCGCTCGCCCGTGCAGTTGTCGCAGCGCCCGCAGCCGCCGGACGACTCGTCCAGGGTGGGGTCGTCCAGTTGGGCGCGGAGGAACTCCATGCGACAGGACCCGGTGCGCTGGTACTCCAGCATCGTCTGCTGCTCGGACTGCCGTGCCCGGGCCAGGCCCGCGTAGCGCTGGGCGTCGTACTGCCACGACTGCCCGGTGGACACCCATCCGCCCCTGACCCGCCGCACCGCGCCGTCGACGTCGAGGACCTTGAGCACCATCTCGAGGCGGGTGCGGCCGAGATCGACGGCCGGCTCCAGGGCCTGCGTGGACTGCGGCCGGTCGGGGTCCAGTGCGTCGATGACCCTGCGCACCACGTCCTCGGGCGGGAACGCCAGCGACGCGAAGTGATTCCAGATGGCGCGGTCCTCGGGCCCGGGCAGCAGGACCACCTCGGCGCGGTCGGCCGCGCGCCCGGCACGGCCGATCTGCTGGTAGTAGGAGATGGGGGAGGGCGGGGCTCCGAGGTGGACCACGAAGCCCAGGTCCGGCTTGTCGAAGCCCATGCCCAGCGCGGAGGTGGCGACCAGCGCCTTGACCTGGTTGCCCAGCAGGGCGCGCTCCAGCTCCTCGCGTTCCGCGGCGTCGGTGCGGCCGGTGTAGGCGCTGACCCGGTGGCCGGCGGAGGTGAGGAGCTGAGCCATGTCCTCGGCGGCGGCCACGGTGAGGCTGTACACGATGCCGCTGCCCGGCAGGGACCCCAGGTTCTCCACGAGCCAGGCGGCCCGCTTCTCGGAGTCCGGGATGTCCACCACCGACAGTCGCAGCGACTCCCGATCCAGGCCGCCACGCAGGACGAGCGTGTCATCGCCCACGGACTCACCGACCCCGAGCTGCTGGGCCACGTCGCGGACCACACGGTCGTTGGCCGTGGCCGTGGTGGCCAGGACCGGCACGCCCCGGGGCAGGTCGGCGAGCAGCGTGCGGATGCGCCGGTAGTCCGGGCGGAAATCGTGGCCCCAGTCCGAGACGCAGTGGGCCTCGTCGACCACCACCAGCCCGGCGTCCGCGGCGAGCGCGGGCAGGACCGTGTCCCGGAAATCGGGGTTGTTGAGACGCTCGGGGCTCACCAGCAGGACGTCGACCTCGCCGGCCCGCACCGCCGAACGCACCTCGTCCCACTCGGTCATGTTGGCGGAGTTGATGGTGGCCGCCCGCACCCCCGCCCGGGCGGCGGCCTCGACCTGGTTGCGCATGAGCGCCAGCAGCGGCGAGACGATCACGGTGGGGCCGGAACCCAGTTCCCGCAGCAGCCGGGCGGCGATGAAGTAGACCGCGGACTTGCCCCAGCCGGTGCGCTGGACCACGAGGGCGCGCCGACGGTCCGCCACCAGGGCCTCGATGGCCACCCACTGGTCCTCGCGCAGGACGGCGCCCGGCCCGGCCAGGGCGCCGAGCAACTCGTCGGCACGCGCGCGCAGCGCCGCCCGGTCCACGGAGATCGGGTGGTCGGGATGGGGACGGTCCGCCGGCGAGGTCATGGCCCCATCGTGCCCCACCGCTACGACAGGGCAGCCGCGGCTCAGGGTGCGGGGGCGGGCACCCGGCGCCCCGGTCCGCCGGCCCGGCTGTCGCCGCCCTCGTCGTCGTCGACGCCCTCCGCCCCCGGCGGCCATACTGGGCCGTATGGCACAGACATGGAAGCAGATCGTGGAGGCCGACCCCGAGCACTCCGAGCGGTACGCCCGACGGTGGGACGACATGGTGGCCGACGGCGTGGACATCGACGGCGAGGCGCGGCTGATCGACGCGATGGTCCCGCGCGGCGCCCGGATCCTCGACGTGGGCTGCGGCCAGGGTCGCACCGGCGCCTACCTGCACTCGCGTGGCCACCGCGTCACCGGTGTCGACCTCGATCCGCACCTGATCGAGCGGGCGCGCCGGTCGTGCCCCGACGCCTCGTGGGAGGTCGCGGATCTGGCGGACGACGGGTGGGCCCGCGGCCCGTTCGACCTCGCCGTCTCGGCGGGCAACGTCCTGGCCTTTGTCGACCCCGCCGACCGCGGCGCCGTGCTGACCAACCTCGCCGCGCGGCTCACCACGGCGGACGAGGGCACCGACGGCCGGGCCGGCCGCCTGGTGGTGGGCTTCGGACTCGACCGGGGCTGGACCCGCGAGGAGTTCGACCGCGACGCCGACCGCGCCGGGCTCCGGGTGCAGCAGCGTTGGTCGACGTGGGACCTGCAGCCGTTCGGGGACGACAGCGGCTTCATGATCACCGTCCTCGTCCGGGCCTAGGCGAGGTGGTCGGCCGCGCCCGACGTCGTGGGCCCACGGGCGCGGCGACCCACATCGGTAAGCTGGCACGCATGACTGCCAGCCATCTCGACGCCCCCGACCTCACCGGCCAGACGGACGCCGATCGGCCCGCTGCGGACCCGACCCGGGACGCCGTCCACGACGCCGCCCGCCGGGCCCGCGTCGCCGCGCGGGAGCTGGCGTTGCTCACCGCGGACCGCAAGAACGCGCTCCTGCTGGCGGCGGCCGACGGCCTGATCGCCGCGGAGGTCGGGATCCTCGAGGCCAACGCCCGGGACATCGAGGAGCAGGCGGCGGCCGGCACCGGTGAGGCGATGCTGGACCGGCTGCGGTTGACCCCGGCTCGCATCGACGGGATCGCCGGGGGGCTGCGCCAGGTGGCGGGGCTGGCCGACCCGATCGGGTCGGTCATCCGCGGCTCCACGAGGCCGAACGGGCTCGAGCTGCGCCAGGTCCGCGTGCCGCTGGGGGTGATCGGGATGATCTACGAGGGTCGGCCCAACGTCACGGTCGACGCCTTCGGCCTGGCCTTCAAGTCCGGCAACGCCGCCCTGCTCCGCGGCTCCCGGTCCGCCCGGCACTCCAACGAGGCCCTGGTCACGGTCCTGCGTGGGGTGTTGTCGGAGTACGGACTGCCCGTCGACGCGGCGCAGCTGCTGCCGTCGGAGGACCGCTCCTCGGTCACCCACCTCATCCAGGCCCGGGGCCTGGTGGACGTGGTGATCCCGCGGGGTGGCGCCGGGCTCATCCAGGCGGTGGTGGAGAACGCCAAGGTGCCGGCCATCGAGACCGGCACCGGCAACTGCCATCTCTACATCCATGGAGACGCCGACCTGGACGAGGCGATCAGCCTCCTGCTCAACGGCAAGACCCGTCGCTGCAGCGTCTGCAACGCCACCGAGACGGTGCTCCTCGACGAGGAGTTGGGCGACGCCGCCGTGGACCGCGTGGTGGGGGCGCTCGAGGCCGCCGGCGTCACCGTGCACGGCGACCGCGAGGGACTGGTGCCCGCCGACGACGTGGACTGGGGGGAGGAGTACCTCAGCATGGACATCGCGCTCAAGGTGGTCGACGGGGTCGAGGGGGCTATCGAGCACATCGCCCGCTGGTCCTCCGGGCACACCGAGGCCATCTCCACCCGCAGCATCGACGTGGCGGACCGGTTCTGCGCGCGGGTCGACGCGGCCGCCGTGATGGTCAACGCCTCCACCGCGTGGACCGACGGGGAGATGTTCGGCTTCGGCGCCGAGATCGGGATCTCCACCCAGAAACTCCACGCCCGCGGCCCCATGGGGCTCGAGGAACTCACCAGCACCAAGTGGATCGCCCACGGCAAGGGGCACGTGCGGCCGTAAGGTCCGCCCGCCCGGGCCGCCCGCGGCCCGCCACCGACGACCCCGAACCGAGAGGATCCACCCCATGGACCGAGCCCGCACCGCCCAACGACCGGCCTTCGAGAGCATCGACCACGTGATCGACGCCCTCGGCGGGCAGGGGTACCTCGCCGACCGCTCGACCGCGACCGTCGTCTACCTCGCCGACCGGCTGGGCAAGCCGCTGCTCATCGAGGGGCCCGCGGGCGTCGGGAAGACCGAGCTCTCCAAGGCGGTCGCCGCGGCCACGGAGGCCGAGCTCATCCGGCTCCAGTGCTACGAGGGCGTGGACGAGGCCCGGGCGCTGTACGAGTGGAACCACGCCAAGCAGATCCTGCGCATCCAGGCCGGCCAGGGTGAGGGCTGGGACTCGACGCGGGACGACGTCTTCTCCGAGGAGTTCCTGCTGTCCCGGCCGCTGCTCACCGCGATCCGCCGGAGCGAGCCCACGGTGCTGCTGGTGGACGAGGTGGACAAGGCCGACATCGAGATCGAGGGCCTGCTCCTGGAGGTGCTCAGCGACTTCGCGGTGACGATCCCCGAGCTCGGCACCATCGAGGCCACGCGCAAGCCGTTCGTGGTCCTGACCTCCAACGCGGCCCGGGAACTCTCCGAGGCCCTCAAGCGTCGCTGCCTCTACCTCCACCTCGACTTCCCGACCCCGGAGCTCGAGCGCAAGATCCTCGCCTCGCGGGTTCCCGAGCTGGACGACCGGCTGGCCGAGCAGCTCGTGCGCGTGGTCGGGGTGCTGCGGGCGATGGCGCTGAAGAAGGTGCCGAGCGTGTCCGAGACGATCGACTGGGGCCGCACCCTGGTGGCGCTGGGACTGGACACGATCGACGACGAGACCGTCCTGCAGACCCTCGGCGTGGTGCTCAAGCACCAGTCCGACCAGCTTCGCGCGGCCGCCGAGCTGCGGCTCAACTAGGAGACCGGGCACATGGCCAAGGGCACGCCGGGCGGGATGTCCGGACACCTCGTCGACTTTGTGGGCGCCCTTCGCCGCAAGGGCATCCCCGTCGGACCCAGCGAGGCGGTCGACGCGGCGGCGGCGATGGTGCACATCGACCTGCTCGACCGCGCGGCGCTGCGGGAGGCGCTCGCCGCGACGATCCTCCACAAGGCCACCCATCGCGGGGTGTTCGACCAGCTCTTCGACCTGTGGTTCCCGGCCGCCGTCGGTGCCCACGTGGCGCCGGACGCCGCCACCCTGGAGGTGGAGATACCGACCGACGACGACGGCAAGGTGGATCCCGAGGCCCTGAACGAGCTCATCGCCTCGCTGCTGCTCGAGGACACCGAGGAGTCACGGGCCAAGGCCCGGGCCCTGGCGGAACTGCTGGTGGAGCAGCTCGGCTCGTACGACTCGGCGGGCGGGCAGAGGTTCTCCGCCTATCAGGCGCTGAGCCCGCTCGACACCTCCGCGATCATGCGGAAGATCCTCGACGGACTGCTCGGCGCGGACCCCATGGACCCCGACGGGGCCACCAGGCACGCCGAGAAGTCGGCCGCCGCCAACTCCGCGGCGGACATGGTGCGGGGCTTCCTGCGCGAGGTCGCCGACGAGACCAGGCGGCGCACGGCCGAGACGGTGGGCCGCGACCGGGTGGCCGACTACGCGGTGGGACCCGCCGCCGAGCAGGTGGACTTCCTCCGGGCCAACGACCAGGACCTCCAGGCGCTGCGGCGCCGGGTGGGGCCGCTCGCCCGGCAGCTCGGCAGCCGCCTGGCGGCGCGGCGGCGCAGGCACCGGCACGGGGCGATCGACATGCGCAAGACCATGCGCCGGTCCATGTCGACCGGCGGGGTGCCCGTCGAGCTGGTGCTCCGCAAGCCCCGCCCCGCGCGGCCAGAGCTGGTGGTCCTGTGCGACGTCTCGGGCTCGGTGGCGGGATTCAGCCACTTCACCCTGCAGCTGGTGCACTCCCTGCGCGAGCAGTTCTCGCGCGTCCGGGTGTTCGCGTTCGTCGACACCACCGACGAGGTGACCTCGTTCTTCGAGACCGGGTCCGATCTCGGGTCGGCGATGAGCCGGATGGTCCGCGAGGCGGAGATCGTCACCTACGACGGCCACTCGGACTACGGGCACGCCCTGTCGGGGTTCGCCGACCGCTACGCCCACACGCTCACCCGGACCGGCTCGCTGCTCATCCTGGGGGACGGCCGCAACAACTACCGGGACCCGTCGGTGGACGCGCTCGAGTTCGTCAGCGAACGGGTCGGCCACACCCACTGGCTCAACCCCGAGCCCAGGCGTCAGTGGGGGACCGGCGACTCCGCCGCCTCGTTGTATGCCCAGTACGTGCCCATGCACGAGTGTCGCAACGTCGAACAGCTGACGAAGGTCGTCGCGGGCCTGCTCCCGGTGTGAGGGTGCCCCGATAGGCTCGTCCCATGCGTCTCGGGATCGATTTCGGCACCACCCACACGGTGGTGGCCGCCGTGGACCGGGGAAACTACCCCGTCGTCGCCTTCACCGACCCCGACGGTGACGCCCACGACGGGTTCCCCTCCGTCGTCGCGGCCGTCGACGGCGGCCTCGTGTTCGGCTTCCAGGCGCTCGCCGCCGCGGCGGACGGGTATCCGGTGCTGCGGTCCTTCAAGCGCCTCCTGGCCGAGCCGGACGTCACCGCCGACACCCCCGTCCGGATCGGCGGTCGGCACGCCCCCGACGCGGTGCGGGTGACGGTGGGCGAACTCCTCCCGGGCTTCCTCGCCGCGGTGCGCACCGCCCTCGTGCACGACTCGACGGCGGCGGAGCGGCTCGCCGACGAGGGGATCGGCCCCGTCGTCGTCGCCGTCCCCGCCCACGCCCTGGGGGCCCAACGGTTCCTCACCCTCGACGCGTTCCACGACGCCGGGTTCCACGTCGAGGGCATGGTCAACGAGCCCTCGGCCGCCGGTTTCGAGTACACGCACCGGCGCGCCGGGACCGTCACCGGGCGGCGCCGCCGCGTCGTGGTCTACGACCTCGGGGGTGGCACCTTCGACGCCTCCCTCGTCGCCGTGGACGGCGTCGCCCACGAGGTGCTCGACACCGTCGGCATCAACCGGCTGGGCGGGGACGACCTCGACGACGTGCTGGTGGAGCTGGCCGTGTCCGCTGCGGGGAGGACGCTCGCCGATCTCGACCACGCCGACCGGCTGGTCCTGCGGGAGGACTGCCGCGACGCCAAGGAGCGACTCGCGCCGCAGAGTCGGCGGGTCGCGGTCGACGTCGCCGGCACGCCGGTGACGCTGACCGTGGACTCGGTGTACGAGGCCTGCCGCCCGCTCGTCGACGCCACGGTCGCCGCGATGGCGCCGCTGGTGGACGGGTTGCTGGACGGGGACCCCGACCTCGCGGACCTCGCGGGGGTGTACCTCGTGGGCGGGGCGTCCGGTTTCCCGCTGGTTCCCCGGACCCTCCGGGAGACCTTCGGGCGGCGTGTCCACCGCTCGCCCATGCCCTGGGCGTCCACGGCGGTCGGACTGGCGATCGCCGCGGATCCCGGTTCCGGGTACTCGCTCACCGACCGGCTCTCACGGGGGGTCGGGGTGTTCCGCGAGTCGGATGACGGTCGCCGGACGGTGTTCGACCCGCTCCTCACCCCGGACCTCCAGGTGGCCCCCGGATCGGTCGCGACCGTGACCCGGCGCTACCGCCCCGCCCACGACCTGGGCCGATACCGGTTCGTGGAGTACACGCGTGTCGACCCGGACGGCGAACCCCGCGGGGACATCGCGCCGCTGGCCACCGTGACGTTCCCCTTCGACCCGGCGCTGCAGGGACGTGAGCCGGGCGAGCTGTCCGGGTTGCCCGTCCGCCGCTGGGAGGGTGGCCCGCTCGGCGAGGTCGAGGAGACGTACCGGGTGGACGGCACGGGGATGGTCACCGTCGAGATCGTCGACCTCGCCTCCGGGCACCGCGTGCGCCACGGCTGGGGCACGGGTGGGGGCTGAAGCCGGTCCGGACCGATAGACTCGGCGACCATGACCACGACGGGGACCGCCGCGGGCGCCGGGCGCCGCATCGGAGTGATGGGCGGGACGTTCGATCCCATCCA
>DIAZ01000088.1:25829-28745 GCA_002415925.1 Dietzia sp. UBA5065
GGACGGACGGTCTCGCCCGCCGAGGACCGGTATCTGATGACCGTGATCGCGACGGCCTCCAACCCCCGGTTCTCGGTCAGTCGCGTGGACATCGACCGGCAGGGTCCCACCTTCACCGTCGACACGCTGAGGGACCTGCTGCGGCAGCACCCGGGCACGGAGCTGTTCTTCATCACCGGCGCCGACGCGCTGGAGAAGATCCTCACCTGGCGCGGCTGGGAGGAGATGTTCGGTCTGGCCACGTTCGTCGGGGTGTCCCGCCCGGGCTTCGAACTCTCGGACACCCACCTCCAGCAGATCGGTGACGATCGGGTCCACCTGCTCGAGATCCCGGCGCTGGCCATCTCGTCGACCGAGTGCCGCCGCCGCGCCGGCGCCGACGCCCCGGTCTGGTACCTCGTGCCGGACGGCGTGGTCCAGTACATCGCCAAACGCAATCTCTACCGACCCGAGGGCTCCACCAGGCTCGACGGGAAGCCCGCCGCGACGGCCCCGGTACACCGGGAGCCCGTCACCACCGACCCCCACTCCGAGGAGAACCCCCAGTGACCGCAAGCCCCCAGGCCATCGAGATCGCCGGCGTCGCCGCCCGCGCCGCGGACGAGAAGCTGGCGACGGACATCGTCGTGATCGACGTCTCCGGACAGCTCATCATCACCGACTGCTTCGTGCTCGCCTCCGCCGAGACGGAGCGCCAGGTCAACGCCGTCGTCGACGAGATCGAGGACAAGCTCCGCGAGGCGGGACACAAGCCGCTCCGGCGCGAGGGCACCCGCGAGGGGCGCTGGGCCCTCCTGGACTACAACGATGTCGTGATCCACGTCCAGCACGTCGACGAGCGCGAGTACTACTCGCTCGACCGCCTGTGGAAGGACTGCCCCGTCGTGGAGGTCGAGGGCGTGGAGACCACCCGCAGGGACGCGGCGTCGACCGCCGGCGCCGACGACTCGCTCGCCCCCGAGGAGCCGCAGCGGGATCAGGGGCTCTGACACCCCGGTGACCCGTCGTCTCATCCTCCTGCGTCACGGACAGACGCACTACAACGCCGCGTTCCGGATGCAGGGACAGCTGGACACCGAGCTCAGCGAGCTGGGGGTCCAGCAGGCGCACGCGGTCGGGCGCGCCCTGGCGCCTCGTCGACCCTGGACCGTCCTGTCCTCGGACCTGCAGCGCGCCCGCGAGACGGCGCGGGCCCTGGCGTCCGAGGTCGGGCTCGAGGTGCGGACCGACGCCCGGCTGCGGGAGACCGACCTGGGCACGTGGCAGGGGATGAGCCACTCCGAGGTCGACGAGTTGTGGCCGGAGGCGCGGATGCGCTGGCGCAGCACCCCCCGGTGGTCTCCGCCGGAGGGCGAGAGCCGGCTCGACGTGGCCCGGCGGACCCGCCAGGTGGTCGACGAGCTGGTGGACTCCTCTCCCGGGTGGAGCGAGCACCCGGCCGTGATCGTGGCCCACGGGGGTGCGATCGCCGCGCTCACCGCCGCCCTGCTCGAGCTCCCCGTCGAGCAGTACCCGATCTTCAACGGCCTGGGGAACACGTGCTGGGTGCAGTTGTCCGCGCATCCCCGGCCCTCCGGGGCCGCCGCGCTCCCGACCCCTGAGATCGGTCCCACGACGGACGGGGCCCGCGACGTCCTGTGGCGGTTGGACCAGTGGAACGCCGGCCTCACGCCCCCGGGGGTCCCGTCATGACCGTCCGTCTGGTCACCGATTCCAGCGCGGACCTGCCCGAGGCGTGGGTCCGCGAGTTCGGCATCACCGTCGTGGGCCTGCACGTGGTCGAGGAGGGGGACCGGGCGGTGTCGACCGCCGCGGTCACCCCGGACGAGCTGGCGGAGATCTACCGGGGGCTGCTGGAGGACCCTGACTGCACGGGCATCGTCTCGGTGCACCTCTCGCGTCAGCTGTCCCGCACGTGGCAGTCCGCCGCCGACGCGGCCACGAGGTTCGGCGGCCGGGTCCTGGTCTCCGACTCCCGCGGCGCCGGGATGTCGTTCGGGGCCGCCGTCGCCCAGAGCGCGTGGGCCGCCAAGAACGGGCTCGGGCTGTCCGCCACGTACGAGTTGGTGGAGCGGCTGTGCCGGGGGGCATCGACGTTCGCCGCACTGGAATCGTTGGACAGTCTGCGTCGCGGTGGCCGGATCAGCGCGGTGGCCGCGATCTTCGGCAGCGCGCTCTCCATGCGGCCGGTCATCGTGCTGCGGGGCGGCTCGGTCGACCTGGCGGCCAAGGCCCGCACCACCACCAAGGCCCACCAGAGACTCCGGGCCCTGCTCCGCGACGAGGTGGGCCGGGGCGACGTGCTGGTGGCCGTCCACCACCACCAGGCCCCCGAGCGCGCGGAGGAGATGGCCACGGAGATCCGCAAGGAGACGCCGTTCCCGGAGCGCGTGCTGGTCGTCGAGTTCGACGAGGTCCTGGCGTGGCACCTGGGCCCGGGGACCGTGGGCGTCTCCGTGACCGACCTCGTGGACACCGGATTCCCCATCCCTCCCGTCTCTCCACAGGGCGGCCCCTGACGCGCGGTCGCGACCCGGGGCGGAGGCGGCGGCCGGGTTAGGTTCGGCGCATGTCCTCCGACCCCCGGTCGCGGTCCGCGACCACCGGTGACCCCGCCCGGGACCCGGCCCGCGCGGCCACCCTCCAGCGTCTGGCCGGCGTGACCGGCCCGGCGGCCCCGGAACCTCCGGCCGACCCCGCCACCCGGACCACCCCGGTGGCAGCGCCCCCGGTGCCGTGGGCCGACTCCGATCCGGACGGCAGGCGTCCCGAACGGGTGCCGCCCTCGGATCCCGACCCGGGCGCGTGGGCCGACCCTCCGTGGTGGCGCCGTGTCCGGTGGGCCCCAGACAGGGTGGCGGGGATCGCCCTGGTGGTGCTCGTCCTGGGCCTCGGGGCGTTCTCCGTCCATCGCCT
>DIAZ01000037.1:0-2842 GCA_002415925.1 Dietzia sp. UBA5065
GCGGTGATCGGCGCCAACGACAGGCCGCCGCTGCCCAAGGGACAGGCGCGGCGGTACACCGCGGGTGCCCTCTCCAACCACACCCCGTACGCGTTGCCGCCCGGACTCACCGGGAACCCGTCCCGGGGCACCACCGGCGGTGGTGCCGGCGGTGGTGCCGGCGGGCAGGACACCTCGCCCGGCGGCGCGGCTGACCCGGGTTCCGGGACGTCGCGCCCCGACGAGAGTGATCCCGCACCGTGACCCGCCCCTCCCCCACCCTCGCCGAGCTCGCGCCCATGCTGGCGGAGGCGTTCCGCGCCCACGGGTACACGGTCGACGGGCTGGCGGAATCGCTGGGGGCGGAGGCGATCTCCGCGCTCGCCCGGTCCGACGCCCCGTCCGTCCGCCGCCACGCCCGCGCCGCGGGACCGGCCGGGCTGCTGGTCCGGCTGTTCGTCCTCGGGGACGCCCTCCCCGAGGCCGGGGTCGCCGCGGCGCTGCGGGGCATCGACGTGGAGGACGGGATCGCCGCCGGACTGTGGACCCTGCCCGGGCAGCCCACCGGGACGCTCCGCGCCTTGGTCGACCTGCGCCCCGTCGACACCGGCCACGGAACCCGATGGGTGTTCGCGGATCCCGACGGGTCGATGGTCCACGCCGACACGCGGCCGGACCACGTCCTGGGGATCGGCCAGGCCACCCTCTCGCTGCTGCGGATCACGCCGACCTCCCCCGTGGACACCGTGCTGGACCTGGGAACGGGCTGCGGCATCCAGTTGGTCCACGCCCTCGAGACCTGCCGACGGTCCACGGGGACCGACATCACCCCGCGCTGCCTCGAGCTGGCCGCCGCCACCCTGGCCATCAACGGCCTGCAGGCGGAACTGCTGAACGGCCCCTGGTTCGAGCCGGTCTCGGGACGGAGGTTCGACAGGATCGTCGCCAACCCGCCGTTCGTCGTGGGCCCCTCGCAACCCGGTCACTCGTATCGCGAGTCCGGGATGGCGCTCGACGGCGCCAGCCGGACCGTCATCTCGGGCGCCCCCGCCCACCTCGCCGAGGGCGGGACCGCGATCCTCCTCGCGTCGTGGGTGGAGGGCGCCGCCGACGACTGGCGGTCCCGTGTCGCCTCGTGGGTCCCCGCCGAGGGCGTGGACGCCTGGATCCTGCGTCGGGACTCCTCGGACCCCGAGCTCTACGTGTGGACGTGGCTCACCGACGAGGGGATGGACCCGCGGGACGAGTCCACCGCCCGCGCGGCCGACGCCTGGCTCGACCACTTCCAGGCGGAGGGCGTCTCGGGCATCGGCTTCGGGTACGTCTTCCTGCGGCGGGTCGACGGCCCGTCGTCGGTGTTGTGCGAGGACCTCACCCATCCCTTCGGTGAGGGGTTGGGCGACGAGGCCGAGGCGTACTTCGCGCGGACCGCATGGCTGCGGGGGGCCGCCGAGCGGCACGGCGGCCAGGCCCCGGCGCTGGACGCCACGGTCTTCACCGTCTCCCCCGACGTCCGCCTCCACATGTCGGAGTCCCTCGCCCCCGGCCGGCCCGAGGACGGCGCCGACGATCCCGGCGCCCGCCTCGCGGGCACCACGGTGGTCGAACGGGTCACCGGCGCACGGTGGCGTCACGAGATCGATCCGCTCACCGCCACCGTCCTCCGCGGCGCGCGCATGGGGGCGCTTCCCCTCGAGGACCTCGTCGTCCTCGCCGCCGCCGGCGCCGGCGAGGACCCCGACGCGCTCGCGGACCCCGTGCGCCGGGTCATGGCCGACCTGTTCCTCCACGGATTCGTCGTGCCGGCCGGTGTCCCCGGGCTGCTGCCCCCCGGCACCGCCGTGGCGTCGCCTCCCGCCGAGGGCGCCGGATGAGGGCGGTCGTCGCCCGGGTCACCGAGTCGTCGGTCACCGTCGACGGCGAGGTGGTGGGTGCCCTTCCGGGCCCCGGACTGTTGGTGCTGGTGGGGGTGTCCGTCGACGACGACGAGGCGGACGTCGACACGATGGTCCGCAAGATCTCGGAACTGCGGATCCTCCACGACGAGAAGAGCGCGGTCGACGTCGGAGCGCCGGTGCTGGTCGTCAGCCAGTTCACGCTCCTGGGCTCGACCTCCCGGGGCCGCAGGCCGTCATGGTCCCGCGCGGCGCCGGGAGCCCGGGCCGAACCACTGGTGGAGGCGGTGGCGACGGGGCTCCGCGCTCGCGGGCTGAACGTGGCCACCGGGGCGTTCGGCGCGACGATGCAGGTCCACTCGGTCAACGACGGCCCCTTCACCGTCATCGTGGAGACCGCCGGGTCGCGCTGACGGGAACATTCCGGATACCCCCGCCGTTGTAGCTGTACGTGACCGTGACCCGGACACGCGCCTGATCCGTCCACCAGCAACCGACCGCCTGCCCCGATGTCGCCCGGGCCGGGCAGGAGGAGGAGACATGACGTCAGCCACCACCCGATCGGACCGACGGACGGAGGCGGATTCGGACGGCCAGAGCCCGAGCGCGGACCTGGTCCGCGTCTACCTCAACGGGATCGGCAAGACCGCTCTGCTCAACGCGGAGGACGAGGTGGAGCTGTCCAAGCGTATCGAGGCCGGCCTCTACGCACGGCACCTGCTGGCCACCAAGAAGCGGATGGGCCCCACCCGGAAGGCCGATCTCAAGGTGATCGTCGACGAGGGCGAAGCGGCCCGAGCGCATCTCCTCGAGGCCAACCTCCGCCTGGTGGTCTCGCTGGCCAAGCGGTACACGGGCCGCGGGATGCCGCTCCTGGACCTGATCCAGGAGGGCAACCTCGGACTTATCCGGGCCATGGAGAAGTTCGACTACGCCAAGGGATTCAAGTTCTCGACCTACGCCACCTG
>DIAZ01000037.1:3036-12701 GCA_002415925.1 Dietzia sp. UBA5065
GTGGATCCGTCAGGCCATCACCCGGGGCATGGCCGACCAGTCCCGCACCATCCGGCTCCCCGTGCACCTGGTCGAGCAGGTCAACAAGCTCGCCAGGATCAAGCGCGAGCTGCACCAGCAGCTCGGGCGCGAGGCCACGCTCGACGAGCTGGCCGAGGAATCCGGCATCCCGGCCCACAAGATCGAGGAGTTGCTCGACCACTCCCGTGATCCGGTCAGCCTCGACATGCCGGTCGGCGCGGACGAGGAGGCGCCGTTGGGCGACTTCATCGAGGACGCCGAGGCCACCAGCGCGGAGAACACGGTGGTGACCAACGTCATGCACTCGGACGTGCGGGCGGTGTTGGCCACGCTCGAGGAGCGCGAGCAGCAGGTCATCACCCTGCGTTTCGGACTGGACGACGGCCAGCCCCGCACCCTCGACCAGATCGGCAAGCGCTTCGGGCTCTCCCGTGAACGGGTGCGTCAGATCGAGCGCGAGGTCATGGCCAAGCTCCGCGAGGGGCGGCGCGCGGACAAACTCCGCTCGTACGCCGTCTGACCCGGCGCCTCGGCCCCTGTGACGCAAGCCCCGACTCCTCCGTGGAGTCGGGGCTTGGCGCCGTCGGGGCCATCGTGTCGACCGTCGTCGCGGCCATGTCGACGGCACCGCGCGGGGATCACCGCAGCCGGCGCGGCCCCTCGTTGCCGCTGGACCGCGGGGGCGGTCCCAGGTGGACCTGGGCGAACAGCACGGACACCCCGTCGGGGGACGCGAGCGCCGGATCCACGGACATCCGACGTAGCTCCGGGATGTCCTCCACCAGGCACGACATGCGCCCCATGAGGTCCACCAGCGCGTCGCGATCGGCCGGGGCGTCCCCCGCGTAGCCGTCGAGGATGGGGGCCGCCCGTGGCCGGTCCAGGAGCGAACGGGCCTCGCCGGGGGAGATCGGGAGCGTACTGAACGCCCGGTCCGCCAAAAGGTCCGAAAGCATCCCGGACAACCCGAACGAGATGAGCGACCCGAAGATGGGGTGATCCGCCATCCGCATGGTCACGGCGACCCCCTTGGTGGCCATCTTCTGCACGTGGAGCGATCGCGAGCCGGTCGACTCCTGCAGATGGTCGAACGCCTCGCGGACCGCGGCCGCGCCGGTCAGGTCGAGCCTGACCCCCGACTGGTCACTTCGGCTCCGCCATCGCTCGCTCATCGCCTTGACCGCCACCGGGAAGCCGAGTTCCTCGGCCGCCATGACGGCCTGGTCGACGTCGGCGGCCACGCGGTAGTCCACGATCTCGATCCCGTAGCACTCCAGCAGGCCACGGACCTGGCCCTGGGTGAGTTCGAACGACGCCCTGCCCGCGTTGGAGTGGCACAGGGAGTCCACGAGGTCGCGGGCGCGGGCCCGGTCGATGTCCTCGAACTCCGCCGGCTCCTCTGCCGGGCGGTCCAGCCACTCGGCGTAGCGGCGGGCGCGCACCAGCGCCGACACCGCCCGCTCCGGATAGGGGTAGGACGGGATCGACCCCCGTGCCGCCGCGCCCGACTCGTCCGTCACGATGAGTCCCTCGGGCAGTCCCTCGCCCGCGAGGAAGGTGCTGACCACCGGCTTGGGACTGTCCGCCGCCGCGGCCCGGATGGCCTCGGCGTAGGCGTCGGGTTCCGTGGCGACCGGAGGGACGAACACGGTCAGGACCGAGTCCACCTCGTCGCGGGCCAGCACGTCCGCGATCGCCTCGCGGAACTGCTCCGGGGAGGCCCCGGCACCCAGATCGACGGAATGGGCGACGGTGAAGCCCTGGTGGCGTGCGGAATCGCCGCCCAGTCGACCGACGGCGGTCGAGTTCCCGACTATCGCAAGCCGCCCCCCGGCCGGGAGCGGCTGGTGCGCGAGCAGCGTGGCGGTGTCGAACATGTCGGTGATGGAATCGACCTGGATGAGCCCGGAGTCGCGGAACAATCCGCGGATCGCCGACGCCGTGAGTCCCTCCACCCCGGATTCGAGGTCGTCGGCGGCGCGCCGGACCACGATCACGGGCTTGTTCCTCGCCACCCGGCGGGCGATCCGCGAGAACTTGCGGGCGTTGCCGAAGCTCTCGAGGTACAGCAGGACGACCTCGGTCCCGGTATCGGTGTCCCAGTACTGGAGCAGGTCGTTGCCCGAGACGTCGGCCCGGTTCCCCGCGGAGACGAAGGTGGACAACCCCAGTCCGCGGCGGGCGGCGGCCGCGAGGATCGTGATCCCGAGCGCGCCCGACTGGCAGAAGAAACCCGCCCGTCCCGGGCCCGGGACCACCTCGGCGAGGGTGGCGTTGAGCTGCACATCTGTAGAGGTGTTGATCACGCCCAACGCGTTGGGTCCCACCACCCGCATCCCGTGGGCCCGGGCCTCGCTGACCAGTCGACGCTCCGACACCACACCCGCGCTGCCGACGTCGGAGAAGCCGGCGGAGATCACCACGAGGGTCGACACCCCCTTGGACAGGCAGTCGTCGAGCACCTCGGACATGGAGGACGCCGGAACCGCCACGACCGCCAGGTCGACCGGGTCCGGGATGTCCCGGACGCTGGCGTAGGCGCGCACCGAGTGGACACTGGTTGCGTCCGAGTTGACCGGGTACACCGGGCCGGAGAACCCGTTCCCGATGAGGTTGCGCAGGACGGTGTGGCCGATCTTGCCCACCTGGTCGGAGGCACCGATCACGGCGACCGATCCGGGCGTGAGGACCCGCGCGACGCTTCTCGCCTCGGCCGCGGCCTCCCGCGAGTTCCGGACGTTGGTCAGCGCCTCGGTCGGGTCGATCGCAAATTCGAGGTGCAGGGTGGACCCGTCGAAGGAGCGCGAGATCTCGTACCCCGCCCTGCGGAACACCTGGATCATCGAGCGGTTCTCGGACAGGACCTCCGCCTCGAAGTGGTCGATCCCGCACTCGGCGGCGGAGCCGGCGAGGTGCTCGAGGAAGATCGATCCCAGCCCCCTCCCCTGGTGCTGGTCCGAGATGGTGAACGCCACCTCCGCGAAGGTCGAGTCCGGCAGCCGCTCGTAGATCGCCATACCGATGATCTCCGCACCGAGCTCGGCGACGAACGCCATCCGGTCGCGGTAGTCCACGTGGGTCATCCGGCGCAGTTCCCTGTCCGACAGGACGTCGTGGGATCCGAAATAGCGCAGGTAGCGGGTCCGCTCGGACAGGCTCGAATGGAAGTGCGCGATCTTGTCCGAATCCGTGGGCAGGATCGGCCGGATACGCACCGCCCGGCCGTCGGAGCCCAGGACGTCCGCCGCCCACTCGTGCGGATACCCCTCCGGATAGTCGGCCACCGTCGTATCGGTGGAGGCGTGTTCGGGCGGGTCAACGACGGAGACGTCGCCGTCGGTCGGTCCGTCACCGGGGTTGGCCATTCTGGTCCTCCAAAGGACAAGCGTCGAGGGTGGTGGGTACTCGGTACCCGGGATGCGGCGGTCAGTCCCGGGGGTCGTCCGGGTCGAGCCCGAGGAGCGGGTAGACGGAGCGGCGGGTGTCGAGGATCGACTGGTCCAGACGGGCCAGCGTGCGGTCCATCTCGACCCCGCGGTCGCTGCCGGACGGTTCCCACGGCGTGTGGGTGGCGGCGCCGCCGTCCCCCATCGTCTCCGGCACACGGTCCGGAACCGTGAAGCGGGTGGCCAGGGTCTTCCACGTCTCGGGAACCGCGGTCGACGGGTCGAGCGGCACCCCCAGCACCGCCGCGATGAGATGGGTCCACGACCGCGGGACCACCCGGACCAGCTCGTATCCCCCGCCGCCGATCGCGATGATCCGCCCCTCGCAGATCTCGTCGGCCAACGCGATCAGCGCGAGGTAGGACGCGCGGTGTCCGTCGACGGTGAGCGAGAGGTCGGCGAGCGGGTCCTCCCGGTGGGAGTCGCATCCGGCCTGCATGACGATGATCTGCGGCTCGAACGCGCGCAGCACCCCCGGAACCACCGCGTGGAAACCCCGCAGCCACAGCTCGTCCGTGACCGCCGGAAGGAACGCCAGATTCACCGAGGTCCCCTCGGCTCGCCCGACCCCCGTCTCCGAGGCCCACCCCGTGGACGGCCACAGGGTGGCCGGGTGCTGGTGGAGCGACACCGTCAGGACCCTGGGGTCCTCGTAGAACGCGGTCTGGACGCCGTCACCGTGATGGACGTCGATGTCCACGTAGGCGATGCGGTCGTACCCGTTGTCGAGCAGCCAGCTGATCGCGACGGCGGCGTCGTTGTACACGCAGAACCCCGCGGCGGCCGCAGGCATCGCGTGATGCATTCCGCCGGCCACCGACACCGCCCGGGTCGCGGCACCGCTGGCGATGGCACGCGCGGCCGCCATGGTCCCACCGGCGACTGCGGCGCTGGCCTCGTGCATGGCCGGGAACGTCGGATTGTCGGCCGTACCGAGCCCGTGGCTCATCCCCAGGTGCTCGCCGGGCGGCAGGTCGCCCGCGGCCTTCACCGCGTCGATGTACCGGGACGTGTGGATCCGGAGGAGTTCCTCGTCGCTCGCCGACCCCGGGTCCAGCATCTCCACCCCCTGGAGGACGCCGAGTTCGGTGGCCAGGGACATCGTCAGGTCGAGGCGCCTGGGGCTCATCGGATGGTCCACGGAGTGCCGGTAGTCCATCAACGACGGACTCCACACCACCTTCGCTGAAACGCCGTCCCGGATCCCGGCCATTCCACAGTCCTCCCGTCGCGCCGGGTCGCTCCCGGCACCCACACCAGGCGGAACCCGGGTGTGGCTCCTGCGAATCTACGCGGTGGGGTCACGCGCGACCCGGGAACGCCCCGCTCTCCACCCCGGTTCCAGGGCCGACGGTAGGCTCGGATCCACCCCGACCGTGCCCAGCGCCCGGGGCGCCGGACGACCAGCGACAATCCGACGTGGAGGACTGCACAGTGAAGGACCTGGTGGACACCACCGAGATGTACCTCCGCACGATCTATGAGCTCGAGGAGGAAGGTGTCATCCCCCTCCGCGCCAGGATCGCGGAACGCCTCGAGCAGAGTGGCCCGACCGTCAGCCAGACGGTCGCCCGGATGGAACGCGACGGCCTGGTGCTCGTCGCGCCCGACCGGCACCTCCAGCTCACCGAGACCGGCCGCGAGCTGGCCGTCGGGGTCATGCGGAAACACCGCCTGGCCGAGCGCCTGCTCGTCGACGTGATCGGGCTGGAGCTGGAGAAGGTGCACGCCGAGGCGTGCCGCTGGGAGCACGTGATGAGCGACGACGTCGAGCGGCGCCTCATCGAGGTCCTCGACGACCCGAGGACGTCCCCCTACGGCAACCCCATCCCCGGCCTGGAGCTCATCGGGTTCGCCTCCGGCCGCCCCGCCGAGCCGGAGTACACGCGGCTCTCGGCGCTCGCCTCCGACATCCCGCACCGGGTCCGGATCCGCGCGATCGGGGAGAACATCCAGATCGACACCGAGCTCATCTCGGAGTTCCGGGCCGCGGGGGTGGAGCCGCTGAAGACCGTCACCGCCACCCGTCGGGGTCATCTCGTCGAACTCGACTCGGGAGACGGGCTCACGGTGGAGCTCGACGGAGACCACGCGCACGCGGTCCAGGTCGAGATCCTGCCGTGAAGCTCCTCGTCACCGGCGGCGCCGGGTATGTCGGGGGGGTCTGCGCCACCGTGCTGGTCGAGCGCGGCCACGAGGTCGTGGTGCTGGACGATTTCTCCACGGGCAACCGGGACGGCGTCCCCGCGGGCGCGACGCTCGTCGAGGGGGACGTCGCCGAGCTCGCCGGGACGGTTCTGGACCCGTCGTTCGACGGGGTCCTGCACTTCGCCGCCAGATCCCTGGTGGGCGAATCGGTGGTCAAGCCCGAGGAGTACTGGCACGGCAACGTCGTCACCTCGCTCGCGCTTCTCGACGCGATGCGCGCCGCCGACGTCACCAACCTGGTGTTCTCGTCCACCGCGGCCACCTACGGCGAGCCGGAGCAGGTCCCGATCACCGAGGACATGCCCACCCGGCCCACCAACACCTACGGCGCCACGAAGCTCGCGATCGACCACGCCATCACCTCCTATGCGATCGCGCACGGCCTGGCCGCCACGAGCCTGCGCTACTTCAACGTGGCCGGGGCGTACCGAGCGGCGGGTGAGAACCGGGTGGTCGAGACCCACCTCATCCCCCTCGTCCTCCAGGTCGCCCTGGGGCACCGCGCCGACATCAAGATCTTCGGGGACGACTGGCCCACCCCGGACGGCACGTGTGTGCGGGACTACATCCACGTGGCAGACCTGGCCGACGCCCACCTGCTGGCGCTGGAGTCCAACGCCGCGGGCATCCACCGCATCCTCAACCTCGGCAGCGGTGAGGGTTTCTCCGTCCGCGAGGTGATCGACGTGTGCCGCGAGGTCACCGGTCATCCGATCCCGGCCGTCGTCGCACCACGTCGGGCGGGCGATCCGGCGGTCCTCGTCGCCTCCAGCCGGAGGGCGATCGGCGAGCTCGGCTGGGCACCGAGCCGCACCGATCTCCGGACCGTGGTCGAGGACGCCTGGGCGTTCACCTCGTCGCTGGGCGACCGCGCCCACTCCGCCCCGCGCTGACGACCCCGCCGGGCGGTCAGGCCGCCGCCGCCACCCGGCGGAGCCGCTCCGGGGCGAGCCCGTTCTCCAGGCCGTGGAGCAACAGCCTCGCGAGCGAGTTCCTCTCGTCCGCACCCACCGCCGCCTCGAGCGCCGACCGGGCGTGGACGCCGCTGCCGGAGAAGTAGGCCGCGGCCCCCAACATCATCAGCGACACGGAGCGTTCCCGTCCGGGCCGACGACGGGCCAGCGCCCACCACAGCAGGCGGCGACCGTCGTCGTCGACCAGCCCCCGCTGGGCGAGACGTCGGTAGATCTCATCACGCACCCCGATGTCGAGCAGGGCTCGGCCGACCTCGGCCAGCTCGTCGTCGTCCAGCTCCTCCCCCGCCTCCAGCCGTTCGGCGGCACGGTCGTGGGCGTCCACGCCCGACTCCACCGGGAGGGACCCCGCCTGACTGTCCGCATCGCCGGCGCCCGGGTCCCGGTCGCACGCGTCCGCGTCCCTGGCCAGATACAGGCGCTCGATCTCCTCCCGCGATCCTGCCTGCACCCGGCCGTCGAACGCGTGGACCGCCGCGATCTCCGTGGTGCCGGGATCCAGCTGGACTCCCCGGACCATCCCGAAGAGGTCGACCCAGGGAGCCCCTGCGGCGAACTCGGGGACGCCGTACGCGGTGACCACCCGCGTCCCCGCCAGTCCCAACCAGTACTCGAACGCGGCGGCGGCGTCCTCCGCGCGGAGCCCGGCCGAGTACCCGTCCACGCAGTCCTCGTGGACCACGACCAGGTGGACGGCGGTCACCCCCTCTCGCGAGCAGAACTGCGCCAGTCCGCGTGCGGGCCCCTCGCCGATCGTCGCGGCCGGGAGATCGTGCTCGACGTCAGGGTCATCGTGGTCCCCGGCGGAGTAGGCGGCGGACCCGTCGAGAAGTCCGTCGACGTCCATCCTCACCACCGGCCCCTGCCTCCCGTCGGAGGTCCTGCCGCACACCACCACCACCGAGCCCGCGCCGGGCGGGAAGCCCAACATCGCCGGTATCGAGGCGATGAGTTCCTCCGGGGAGGAGATCACCACCGTCGTCCTCCCGTCCCCGTCCTCCGGTCCGTCGCCGCGGCCCCGTCCGTCGTGAGTCATGCCGTCCACCCGTCTCGTCGCGCGGTCGATCCCTCCGATGGGGCCGTCCGCGGGTGCCGGAGCACCTGACCAACCTTCGGTCACCCCGGTCCCCCACCGGGGCCCCGAACGGCCCGATCCCGGCGGTCTGTGGAGGCGCACCGGTCGCTGGGGAATCAACCGGGATCGGCTGTCGTTGGCAGAGAGGTGACACCCCTTCCCGGTCGGACGACCATCCGGTCCCGTCCGGTGGAACCGGGGTGTTCGTGACGAGAGGAGTCGACATGGCCAGGCACAGCAACCTGTACCGACTGATCGAGCCCGTTCCCGACCTGCGGTCGGAGTCCGGCGAGGGTCCCGTGTTGGTGCACGCCCTGCAGGGCTTCTCCGATGCCGGCCAGGCGATCCAGGGCGTCACGGAGCATCTCCGCGAGAGCCTGGACGCCCAGTTGATCGTCGAGTTCGACGTCGACGAGTTGGTCGACTACCGCTCGCGCAGGCCGCACCTGCGGTACTCCTTCGACCACTTCACCGGGTACTCCGAACCGACCATCCAGATCCACACCGTGAAGGACGCCGCCGGGACGTCGTTCCTCCTGCTGTCCGGACTGGAGCCCGATCTTCGGTGGGACGGCTTCACCGAGGCGGTGATCGACCTCGCCGGCTCGTTCGGCGCCCGGATGTCGGTGGGCCTCGGCGCCATGCCCCTGGGTGTGCCCCACACCCGGCCCACGCAGTCCAGCGCGCACGCCAGCGACGTCGACCTCATCCGCGGGTTCACCGCGTGGCCGGGGGAGTTCTCCGTCCCCGGGAACGTGAGTTCGCTGCTGGAGCTCCGGATGGCCGAACACGGCATCCCTTCCGCCGGCTTCACCGTGCACGTACCGCAGTATCTGGCGCAGACCGGCTACCCCGCCGCCGTCCTCGACCTCGTGGGGAACATCTCCCGGATCGCGGGGCTGGAGTTGCCGACGGGCGAGCTGGAGAAGTCCGCGGAGGAGTTCACCGCCCAGGTCACGGCGCAGATTTCGGACAGCCCGGAGATCCGGACCGCCGTGGAACTGATGGAGAAGCAGTACGACGCGTTCATGGAGTCCAGGCACGGCTCCGATTCGCTGACCCCCGGCGGCAAACCGTTGCCGTCCGGCGACGAGATCGGCGCCGAGTTCGAGCGCTTCCTGGCGCAGCAGTCGGGCGACGACGATCCGGACGCCGTCTAGTCCGGGCGGGCCCGTCCGCCCGGGCGGCTAGGCTCGGCAGAGTGCATCTGCCCGAACTCCTCGCTGACCTGGACGACGTCCCCTCCGACCTCCACGAGGAGGCGGTCTTCGACGCCTTTGTGGCCTGGGCCGCCGATCAGGGCCTCAGTCTGTACCCGGCGCAGGAGGAGGCGGTCCTCGAGGTAGCGGCGGGCAGCCACGTCGTCCTGGCCACCCCGACGGGCTCGGGCAAGTCCCTCGTGGCGCTGGGCGCGCACTTCTCCGCGATGGCCAGGGGGGTCCGCAGCTACTACACCGCCCCGATCAAGGCCCTGGTCAGCGAGAAGTTCTTCGCGCTGTGCACCGTGTTCGGCGCCGAGAACGTGGGGATGCTCACCGGCGACGCGTCGGTGAACCCGCACGCCCCGATCGTCTGTGCCACCGCCGAGATCGTCGCGAACATCGCCCTCCGCGAGGGGGCCGACGCGGACATCGGCCAAGTGGTGATGGACGAGTTCCACTACTACTCGGATCCCGACCGGGGCTGGGCCTGGCAGGTCCCGCTCATCGAGCTGCCCGACACGCAATTCCTGCTGATGTCCGCCACGCTGGGCGACGTGGACTGGCTGCTCGAGGACCTGCGCCGCCGCACCGGGCGCGAGTCCACCCTCGTCGGCGGTACCGACCGGCCCGTCCCGCTGTCGTTCGACTACGTCCTCGCCGGGGTGCAGGAGACGGTCGAACTCCTGATCCGGGACGGGAAGGCCCCCGCCTACATCGTCCACTTCACCCAGGCCTCCGC
>DIAZ01000072.1:0-1575 GCA_002415925.1 Dietzia sp. UBA5065
GTCGAGCTCGGGTGGTTCCTCGTGTTTGCCGACGGCTCGAACTTCCCCGGCGTGGGCCGCGAGGTCCCCGGTCTGCCTGCGGCGGAGGAGCTCATCGACATCTACAGCGCCGCGGCGGGCCCGCTCACCGACTTCACCTGGTTCGACGCCCTGGGCAGGTTCAAGATGGCGGCCATCATGGGGCACAACCTGCGGCGCCACCGCGAGGGACGACACCACGACCCGGCGCAGGAGCTCCTGCCCGACACCATCCGCCAGCTCATCGTCACCGGCCTCGACCGGCTGGCCTGACGCGACACCCGAGAAACGAGAGAACCATGGATTTCGCGTATTCCCCGCGGACGGCGGAGCTCGCCGAGAAGCTTCACGTGTTCATGGACGAACACGTCTACCCGGCCGAGGACGTCTACAACGCCCAGATCGCCGCGAACGAGAACCCGCACGAGCAGCCCCAGGTCATGCGCGACCTGCAGGCCACCGCCCGCGACCAGGGACTGTGGAACCTCTTCATGGCCCACGACAACCTGGGCGCCGGCCTGACCAACCTCGAGTACGCGCCGCTGGCGGAGATCGTCGGTCGCTCGCTCATCGGCAACGAGGCGATCAACTGCTCGGCCCCCGACACCGGCAACATGGAGATCCTCGCCCTCTACGGCACCCCCGAGCAGAAGGAGCAGTGGCTGCGGCCGCTGCTGGACTGCGAGATCCGGTCGGCGTTCGCCATGACCGAGCCCGAGGTGGCGAGTTCGGACGCCACGAACGTGTGCACGAGCGTCATCCGTGACGGCGACGAGTACGTGATCAACGGTCGCAAGTGGTACGCCTCGGGCGTGCTCGACCCGGACTGCAAGCTCATGATCGTGATGGGCAAGTCCGACCCCGACGCGTCGACCTACCGCCAGCAGTCGATGATCCTCGTCCCGACCGACGCCGAGGGTGTCACGGTGGTCCGCGACCTGCCGACGTTCGGCTACCACGACCGGCTGGGCCACGGCGAGGTGCTCTTCGAGGACGTCCGGGTCCCGGCGTCCAACATGCTCGGCGTGGAGGGCGGCGGATTCGAGATCGCCCAGGGCCGCCTCGGGCCCGGCCGCATGCACTACGCCATGCGCGCGATCGGCATCGCCGAGCGGGCGCTGCAGATGATGTGCCAGCGAGCCACCGACCGCGTCGCGTTCGGCGAGCCGCTCGCCAAGCGCGGCGTGGTCCGGGAGTGGATCGCCCGCAGCCGCGTGGAGATCGATCAGATCCGGCTCATCACGTTCAAGGCCGCCTGGCTCATGGACACCCAGGGCAACGCCGCCGCCCGCATGGAGGTCGCCGCGATCAAGGTCGCCGCGATGGAGACCGCCCACCGGGTGGTCGACCGCGCCGTGCAGACCTACGGTGCGGCCGGGGTCAGCGACGACACCGTCCTGGGCCGGTTCTACGCCCTGACCCGCGCCCTGCAGATCGCGGACGGACCCACCGAGGTCCACCTGCGCACCATGGCCCGACTGGAACTGAAGAAGTACACCCCCTCGACGGAGGCCGCGCGATGAGCACCCCCACCCGACTTCTCGACGGCAAGGTCGC
>DIAZ01000072.1:1597-3550 GCA_002415925.1 Dietzia sp. UBA5065
ACGGTGATCGTCTCCAGCCGCAAGGCCGATCAGTGCGAGGCCGTCGCGGCGGAGATCACGGCCGCCACGGGCACCGCGGCGTACCCGCTCGCCCTCCACGTGGGGGACTGGGACGCCATCGAACCCGCCGTGGACAAGATCGTCGCCGACCACGGATCGATCGACATCGTGGTGAACAACGCCGGGATCGCACCGCTGGCGCCGTCGGCGTTGGAGGTCTCCGAGGCGCTGTTCTCCAAGACCATCGACGTCAACCTCAAGGGGCCCTTCCGCCTCATGGCGGTCGCCGGAGATCGCATGGTCTCCGCCGG
This sequence comes from Dietzia sp. UBA5065, assembly GCA_002415925.1. Classification (GTDB taxonomy): domain Bacteria; phylum Actinomycetota; class Actinomycetes; order Mycobacteriales; family Mycobacteriaceae; genus Dietzia. The sequence continues at coordinate 1,909 of DIAZ01000072.1, forward strand.
CGGCGGCTCGATCATCAACATCTCCAGCATCGGCGCCGAGCGCCCGAGCCCGCCCGAGGCGACCTACGCCGCCTCCAAGAACGGGCTCAACGCGCTCACCCGGGCCTTTGCCCAGGAGTACGCGCCCACGGTGCGGGTCAACTGCGTCATGCCGGGGGCGTTCGCCTCCGACATGGCGGCGGACTGGGACTCGGAGTTCCTGGGCCTGGTCGTGAACCGCCTCCCGGCGGGGCGCCTGGGTGATCCCCGGGAGATCGCGGGCATGGTCGTGCACCTGGCCTCCGACCAGGCCGGCTACACGACCGGCGCGATCATCCCGGTCGACGGCGGACGCACGGCGGTGTACTGATGCCCACCCCAGCGGAGCTCTTCGATCTCACCGGCAAGGTCGCCGTGGTCACCGGCGCCTCCTCCGGGCTGGGTGACGGGTTCGCCCGCACCCTGGCGGCGGCCGGGGCGACGGTCGTGGCGGCGGCGCGGCGCGCGGACCGCCTCGAGACGCTCGCGGCGGACCTGCCGGGGCTGGTCCCGGTGGAGTGCGACATCACCGTCCCCGGGGATCGGGAGCGGCTGATCTCGACCGCGACGCAGATCACGGGCGGGATCGACATCCTGGTCAACAACGCCGGCCGTCCGGGTCCGCCGGACGCGCTGTCCGAGAGCGCGGAGGAGTTCGACGACATCCTGCGCGTCAACCTGACCTCGGGCTTCCATCTCTCGGTGGCCGCGGTCAAGGCCCTCCCGGAGGACCGGGGACTGTCGATCGTCAACATCTCCTCCGTGGTGGGGCTCGTGTCGACCGCGCCGATCGGCGGCGCGGGCTACGCGGCGAGCAAGTCCGCCGTGATCGGGACGACGCGGGAGCTCGCCGGCCAGTGGGGACGCCGCGGCGTGCGGGTCAACGCGGTGGTTCCCGGGTGGTTCGACACCGAGATGACCGACGGGCTGTTCACCAACGACAAATCCGCGGGCTGGGTCCGACGGAACTCGATGCTCGGCCGCGGCGGACGCCCCGGCGAGGTCGACGGGGCCGTGCTGTTCCTCGCGTCGGACGCGTCCAGCTACGTGACCGGACACGTCCTCACCGTGGACGGCGGGTGGACCGCCCGATGAGTGCCGCCGCGCCCGCCGGGGTCACCGGGGAACCGCCCGCGACCATGCGGGCATGGCGCCTCCACGCGTGGGGCAGCGGCCCGACCCTCGACAGGGTGGCCGTTCCCCGTCCGGCGCCCGGCGAGGTCCTGCTCAAGGTGGACGCGGCCGGTCTGTGCCACTCGGACCTCCACATCATGGACGCCGCCGAGGGCGTCCTGCCCTACGAGTTGCCGTTCACCCTCGGACACGAGGTGGTGGGGACGGTCGTCGCGGTGGGGGACCGGTCCGACTCTGAGTGGATCGGCCGCACGTGCGGCGTCCACGGCGTGTGGTCGTGCGGCTCCTGCCGCAAGTGCCGCGGCGGCCGGGACAACTACTGCGTCGACCTGCGGGGGCCGATCGGCGGCGGGACCGGATACGACGGCGGGCTGGCCGAGTACATGCTCGTGCCCGCCACCCGGCACCTCGTCCCCGTGGACCCGGGCGCCGGACCGGCGCTCGCCCCGTTGACCGACGCCGGGCTCACCGCCTACCACGCCGTGGTCTC
>DIAZ01000072.1:3692-6932 GCA_002415925.1 Dietzia sp. UBA5065
GCTCGGCCTCACGCTGGGGGCGGATCACGCGGTCGCCTCGGTCGACGAGGCGCGCGCCCTGGTGGAGCGCCTCTCGGACGGGTCCGGGGCCGATCTCATCCTGGACTTCGTCGGCGCGCAGGCCACGATCGACGCGTGCCCGTCCATGCTCGCGACCGGAGGCGCACTCGCCGTGGTCGGGTCGGCCGGCGGTCGACTCACCGTGGACAAGCAGGGCTCCGTCCCGCGCGGCTGGCGGGTCGCCGCGCCGTTCTGGGGTCCCCGCCATCATCTCGCCGAGGTGTTCGACCTCGCGGCGTCCGGGGGGCTGTCGGCCGTCGTGGAGGTGCGGAGCCTGGACGAGGTCCCCCGCGCCTACGAGGACCTGCGCCACGGCCGGGCGTCCGGCCGCCTCGTCGTCGTCCCCTAGGGCGGACACGGCGTCGTCTCACGCGGCGCCCGGGGACCTACCGGATCACGAAACTACAAGGAGTACGTCAATGAAGCAGCTCGCACAGGACGTCCTCGAGCGCGCGTCCCGCACGCCCGACGCCGTGGCCGTGGTCGACGGCGAGGGCACGCACACCGTCGCGGAGGTGCTGCGGCAGGCCCGGGAACTCGCCGACGTGCTGCAGGCGGCGGCGGACGGGCCGGCCACCGTCCTGGTCCGCGCCGACAACTCGTGGCGGACGGTCTCCGCCGCGGTCGCCGTGGGGCTCACCGGCGGACTTCTCGCGGTGATGAGCGGGCACGCGACGCGGTCGGAGTTCGACATCGCCGCCGAGGACCTGCAGCCCGACGTGGTGGTGGCACCGACCGCCACCGCCGAGGTGTGGGGGCTCTCCGACCACGGATACGTGCCGGCCGGCACCGCGCTTGAGGGCTGGTCGGTCTCAGGGCGTCCCGACGGCGGATCCGCGGGTGTCGAGCGGTGGCGCGGGGGGGTGGTGGCCGCCATGACCTCGGGCTCCACCGGTCGTCCGAAGTGCGTCATCCAGAGCGAGGACTCGCTGCGGTACGCGGGACGGTCGACCATCGACGCGGTGGGCCTCGAGTCCGGGGACGCCGTCGGGGCGCTCGTCCCGCTGTCCTCCGCCGCGGCGATCTGCTTCGGCATGTACCTGCCCACCATGCTCGGCGGCGCGATGGTCGCGCTGGACAAGTGGAACCCCGAGACCGCCGTCGCCCTGCTGCGCGATCAGCGGGTCGTGTGGACGATGCTCGTGCCCACCATGGCGCTGCAGCTCACCCTGGTCGACGGGTCCGAGGGGTCGCTGACCGCGATGCGCGCGATGACCGTCGGTGGTGGTCCGATGAACCAGAAGGCCCTGCACGACGCGGAGGTCAGGCTGGGCACGACGATGCTGAGGGTCTTCGGCATGTCCGAGTGCCTCGGCCACACCACGCCGCTGCCGGGTGACGACGTGGACACCCGGCTCGGCCGGGACGGCCGCCCGTTCCCGGGGACGCAGTCGCGGGTCGTGGACGAGAGCGGCGAGCCGCTCGGCCCGGGTGAGCTCGGCTCCCTGCAGGTCAGGGGCCCGTCGATGTTCGTCGGCTACGCGCGCGACGGCGTGCCGGTCGCGCCCGACGTCACCGAGGACGGGTTCCTCGTCACCGGCGACCGTGCCGTCCTGCACGAGGACGGCAGCGTGAGCATCCGTGGCCGCGAGAAGGACCTCATCATCCGCGGCGGACGCAACATCGACATCAACGAGATGGAGGCGGCGCTGGCCGCGATCCCCGGGATCCACCAGGTGTGCGTGGTGCCGGTGCCCGATCCGGTGCTGGGCGAGCGGGCCGCCGCGCTGGTGGTCTCCCAGGGTGAGGCACTGGGCCTCGACGAGATCCGCGCCCACCTCGAGGCCGCGGACTTCCCCAAGTTCAAGTGGCCGGAGTTCGTCCGGTCCGTCTCCGCCCTGCCGCAGTCGCGCGTCGGCAAACTCGACCGGAAGAGCGCGGCCACGCTGGCCGCGGAGTTGTTCGGTGAGGAATGAGTGCGGAGGGGAGCGGGCGTGCGCCCGCCGCCGGCCTGCGGGTACGGGTGTGAGTTGAACTCACTTGTGTTTAATCTGGACGAATAACCACTAGATCGGGGGACTCCCATGGCAACCATCACCAAGACCGAGGGACCGCGCTCCAAGCGTAAGGACATCCTCGAGGCGGCCGTGGCCAACTTCGGCAGCGTCGGCTACGAGCACACCAAGTGGGCGACCATCGCCGGAGACGTGGGGATCGGTCAGACGGCCCTCTACCACTACTTCGAGTCCAAGGCGCACTGCCTGCTCACCATCATGGGCAACGAGCTCACGCGGTACCACGAGAGGTTCTCGTCCGCCGTCGAGGGCGCCGCGGATTCCGAGAGCGCCCTGCGGGCCGCGATCGCGAGCGCCTACGACATCACCGAGGCGGAGGCGCTCCAGGCGCGCATCCTGCTGCACCACATCGACATGCTCGCCACCCCGCGCTCGTCCGAGCGGGAGGAACAGGAGCGGATCCGCGCCCGCGAGCTGGTGCGCGTCGTGGAGCGGGACTGGAGCGGCCTGCTCGAGCGCGGCATGGCCTCGGGCGACTTCCCGCGGCGCGACGAGGTCGAGCTCGGGCGGTTCGTGCTCGGGCTGATCAACTCCGTGTGGAACTGGTACCGCCCCGGTGGCGGGCGGGAGCTGTCGGAGGTTTCGGAGTCCGTCACGGCGGCGTGCCTGCGGCTGGTGCACTAGCGCTGTTCTTTTTCTGAAATCAACTATGGAGGACCCATGTACAACCTCATCGTGATGGCGTCGAAGCCCCGTGAGTGGACCCACGACCAGTTCATCGAGTGGTGGCGCGGCGAGCACGCCGAGGTGACCTACCCGCTGCCCGGCCTGCGGCGTTGGTCGCACACGGCGGTCAAGGAGACCGGTGGGAACAAGCACTCGCTCGGCTGGGACGGGGTGTCGGTCCTCAGCTTTGATTCCAAGGAGGCATACGACGCGATGCTCGAGAGCCCGGAGTGGGCGAAGGCCGCGGAGCACGTCGGCTCCATGGGGGGTCGCGCCATCATGGTGATGGGCGAAGAACAGGTCATGGTCTCGGACACGTGACGGCGGCGTCGGGCACGGGCGGGTCCGGCTCGGACTGGGCCGACGTCGGGTGCCACAGGGTGGTCGACGGCGTCCACCGGATCCCGCTCCCCATGCCCGGGGACGGGCTGCGGGCGATCAACGTGTACGTGATCGAGGGGCCGGCCGGCGTCTCGCTCATCGACGCGGGCTGGAACGT
>DIAZ01000072.1:7115-43881 GCA_002415925.1 Dietzia sp. UBA5065
AGGCCGCCCGCCTCGACGCGCTGACCGAACCGTGGGAGGAGCCGGACTGGGAGATGCCCGACGAGTGGACCGCCGAGGGTGAGGTCTCCGTGGCCGGCAGGCGCATGGAGGCGCTGCGCACCGCGGGCCACACCAAGGGTCACCTGGTCTTCTCCGACGACCGGCTGGGCGTCACCTTCACGGGGGATCACGTCCTGCCGCGGATCTCGCCGTCCATCGGCTTCGAGCTGGGTGGGTGGGACAACCCGCTCGGGGACTACCTCTCCTCGCTGGAGGCGATGCTGGGGCGCCCCGATTCCGAGATGCTCCCCGCGCACGGCGCGGTCGGGGGCAGCGTGCACGGCCGGACCCGCGAGCTCCTGGCCCACCACGACGAGCGACTGGCGGCCACGCGGGCGCGGGTGGCCGCGCGGCAGGGTGCCACCGGCCTGGAGGTGGCCGAAGGGCTGCCCTGGACCCGGCGAGAGCGGTCGTTCGCCTCCCTCGACGGGTTCAACCGGATGATCGCGACGTGCGAGACCATGGCGCACCTCGACGTCCTGGTGGCGAGGGGTTCCCTCGCCGTGGACGAGGTGTCGCCGGAGGGCGTGGCGAGGTACGTCACCGCCTGACCCCCCGGCGGCGGCTCAGCGGACCGTCCAGCCGCCGTCCGCGTAGACCTCGCTGCCCGTCATGAACCCGGCGTCGTCGCTGGCGAGGAACGCCACGCAGCCGGCGATCTCCGCCGGGGTGCCGAGCCTGCCCATCGGGGTTCCCGCGAGCATGCCGCGGTGTCGCTCGCTGCCCTCGTAGCGCTCGAGCAGCTGGGGCGTCTCGATGAATCCCGGGTGCAGCGAGTTCACGCGGACGCCCCTGGTGGCCCAGTGGATCGCCGCGTTCTTGGTCATGGTCCGCACCGCGCCCTTGGCCGCGTGGTAGGCGAAGCTGTTCCCGAAGCCGCCGACGGTGCCGAGGATCGAGGACACGTTGACGATCGCGCCGCCGCCGGTGCGCTCGATCGCGGCGCCGGCGTGCTTCATGCCCAGCCACACCCCGGTCTGGTCGACGTCGATCACGCGTTGCCAGTGCTCCGGGGTCTCGTCCTCCAGCGACCTGAGGCTGCCGATCCCCGCGTTGTTGATCAGCGCGTCGAGCCGGCCGTGGGCGTCCATGACGCGCTCGACCGCGGCGGCCCACTGGTCCTCCGCGGCCACGTCGAGCTCCACCGTCAGGTGGGGGCGGGGCGGGAGGGAGGAGGCGACCCGGTCCAGGGGGGTGCCGGGCAGGTCGGCGACGACGACGACGGCGCCCTCCGAGGCGAGCCTGCCGCAGATCTCCGTGCCGATTCCGCCCGTGGCGCCGGTGACGAGTACGACCCGGTCCTCAAAACGCTTCATGTGTCCAGCCCTTTCCCGCGGTGACGTGAGGTACTCGCCCACAATAGCTGAACTGAAGTGGATTCAGCAGCGCTCCCTCACGCCTCCGGCGGGAACGCGACCATGAGCGCCTCGACCACGCAGGCGGGCGTGTCTCTGCCCTCCACCTCGATGGAGTAGTGGACGCACCCGAGGACCCCGCCGGCCGAGGCGTCGCGGGTCCACGCGACCCGCCCGCGCGCACGGATCCGGTCGCCCGGGCGCACGAACGAGGGGAATCGCACCTTGTCGAGCCCGTAGTTGATCGCGCGGCCGACGCCCTCGAAGGTGAACAGCGCGGAGCTCAGGCGCGGGACGAGCGACAGGGTGAGGTAGCCGTGGGCCACCGTCGTGCCCATGTCGGACGCGGCCGCCCGCTCCGGATCGACGTGGATCCACTGCCAGTCCTCGGTGACGTCGGCAAAGCCGTCGATGCGGTCCTGGGTGACGGTGAACCACTCGCCCGCCCCGAGGTCGAGGCCGGCGGCCGCGCGGAACTCGTCGACGCCGTGGAACACGTGGGTCATGGGTCCTCCTGTGAACGGTGGGGCCGGTCGTCCCGGCGACTCGCACGGTAGCGGTCCGGGCCGCCGCCCGGCGGCGAATCCCGAATCGGGTTCAGTCGGGTGCGCGCTAGGTTAGTGGGGTGACTGATGAGAGCGGCCCGGGGCCCCGCCGCCTGGCCATCGGCTACGTCCCCGGCGTGCAGCCCGACAAATGGCTCACCCGGTGGCGCGAGCGCCACCCCGACGTGCCGATCGCGGCGCGGCGGATGGGGGACCCCCGGTCGGCGCTGGCCGAGGCTGCCGGCGACGACGGCGTCGACGTGATCTTCCTCCGTGAGCCGGACGATGCCCCGCGCGCGGCCCCGCCCGGGCTGCTCCGGGTGCCGCTGTACACCGAGACGATGGCGGTGCTGGCGGGCAAGGACCACGAGCTGGTCGCGTTCGAGACGCTGGCCGTGGCGGATCTCGCGGGCGAGCGGTGGCTCGACCCGGTGGACGCGATCGCCGCGAGCCCGGACGAGGTGTCGGCCGCGGTGGACCTGGTGGCCGCCGGGGCCGGGCTCCTGGTGCTGCCGCTGCCGTACGCGCGGTCGCTGAGCCGGCGCGACGTGGTCGTCCGAGCGCTCGAGGGCGTGCCGGCCACCCGGATGGGCGTGGCGTGGTCGCCCCGGCGCGAGGGGGACGAGCTGATCGACGAGTTCGTGGGCATCGTCCGCGGGCGCACCGCCGCCACCACGCGCGGCGGGGCGGAGCCTGCGAGGGAGAAGCTCAACGCCAGGCAGAAGACGGCGGCCAAGGCCGCGCGCGCCCGTGAGCGGGGTACGGCGTCGGGGGGCCGGGGCAGCCGACGCCGCTGAGCGGCGGGCGGGCCCGGCCGCGAGGGTCACTCAACCCCGCCCGGCACCCACCATGCCGCGCGCGAAGTCCAGGTGCCGCCGAACGATCTGGTCGGGGGAGAGCGGGCCGTCCGTCCGGTACCAGGACGCGATCGACACGCACAGGGAGGCCACCGCCCGGGCGGCATCCGACGGGTGTGCGCACTCGAACGCCCCCGACTCCACTCCGGCCCGGATGGCGTCCTCGATCATCTTCTGCTGGGCGTCCCGCTGAGCGACGTGCCGCGCGCGGGCCTCGGGTTCCATGCTCCGCATCTCGGTGGAGGCGACAAAGGCGTGGTCCCGCCGGGCCATGTGGAATCGGGACAGGCACTCCACGATGTTGTCGAACCGGGCGGCGGGGTCGTCCCCGGCGTCCTCGGCGGCCGCGGCGGTGAGCTCGAGCATCTCGGTCATCGTGGACTCCGCCACCGCGCGCAGGAGCGCCTGCTTGGACGGGAAGTGGTGGTACAGGCCCGGAACCGAGAGGCCGGCGGCGTCGGCGATCGTCCGGATGGACGCCCCGTGGTACCCGTGACGGGCAAACACCTCGAGGGCCGCCCGCAGCGCCGGAGGCAGCGGGTCCGGCCCGGGGTCCCGCCAGTCCGTCGGCGTCATGCACCTCACCCCTCGGGTAGTGGCGCGTCGTCCGGGGCGCCGGGCTTGACCCCGACTGGTGTCCTGGGCCACACTCCAGGGTACAGACCGAACGATCGCTCGGCTCGGTGAGCCCGCCACGAGGAGAAGCAGATGTCAGCGCAGGACGACAGGCCCGACCTCCCGCTGGACGAGCTGCTCCGCCCCGACGTGGTGGGCCCGAAGATCGCCGAGGCCACGGGGGACGACGCCTGGGCGGATTTCGACGCCGAGCTCATCGCGGGCGGCAAATCCAACCTCACCTTCACCCTCCGCTCGGACGTCGGGGAGCTCATCCTCCGGCGCCCGCCGACCGGAGAGCTGCTGCCCAGCGCGCACGACATGGGCCGCGAGGCGCGGATACAGCTCGGCCTGGCCGGCACCGGCGTCCCGGTCGCGCGGGTGGTGCTCAACGAGACCACCGGCGAGGACCTGGGCGTGCCGTACTACGTGATGGAGAAGGTGGTCGGGCACATCATCCGCGACGAGTTGCCGCCGGGCTTCGCCGAGTCCGACCGCGACAAGGCGGCCATGGCGGACGCCCAGATCGACGCGATGGTCGCACTCCACGCGGTGGATCAGGACGCGGTCGGCCTGGGGGACCTCGGTCGCCCGGAGGGCTACCTCGAGCGTCAGCTGCGCCGGTGGCTGGGACAGTCCGAGAAGGCCTCCGACACCGTCCGCGCGGACCGCCTGCCCGACCTGGCGGCGCGTCTCGGCCGGAGCATGCCCACCTCGCCGTCGTCGCGGATCATCCACGGTGACTACCGCCTGGACAACTACGTCGTGGACCCGGGTGACCCGGGCAGGATCCTCGCGATCCTCGACTGGGAGTTGTCCACCCTCGGCGACCCGGTCGCCGACCTCGCGCAGACTGTCCTGTACTGGGGCGACCCGGACGGCCCGGAGGTTCCGCTCATCCCCAGCATCACCACCGAACCGGGCTGGCCGGGCCCGCAGCGGCTGCTCGACCGCTACTGCGCGGCGACCGGCACCGACCCGTCCCACATGCCGTGGTACCTGGCCTTTGCTGTCTTCAAGTTCGCGGCGATCGCCCAGGGCGTGGCCACCCGCTCGGAGGCCGGCGACATGGCGGGCCAGGACTTCGGCGACATCGGCCCGCAGATCCGCGACCTGGTCGACCACGGCCACGCGATCCTCGATTCCGCGCAGGGGACCCAGCGATGACCGACGCCACCCCGGGCCCGCCGACGCCGGTCGACCCGCGGACCGGGCCGCAGTCCGAGCTCCCCGTGCTGGACCGCTTCCGGATGGACGGCCGCGTCGCGGTGATCACCGGGGCCTCGTCCGGGCTCGGCGCCGGGTTCGCCCGCGCGCTGTCCTCGGCCGGCGCCACCGTCGTCCTGGCCGCGCGCCGCCGCGAGCGGCTCGAGGCGCTGGCCGACGAGCTCTGCGCGGCCGGGGGGCGGGCCTCGACCGTGGCGTGCGACGTCGCCGACCCCGAGGCCTGCGCCGCGATGACCCGCGCGGCGATGGAGGCCCACGGCCGGATCGATGTGCTGGTCAACAACGCCGGCATCGGCACCGCGGTGCCCGCGCTCAAGGAGACCCCCGAGCAGTTCCGCTCGGTCGTGGACGTCAACCTCAACGGCGCCTTCTGGGCGGCCAAGGAGTGCGCGGCCGTCATGGGGCCCGGCTCGAGCATCGTCAACGTCGCCAGCGTCCTGGGCCTGACCGCGGGGTTCGCGCCGCAGGCCGCCTATTCGGCTACCAAGGCCGCGGTCATGGGGCTCACCCGCGACCTGGCCTCGCAGTGGGGCGGACGGCGCGGGATCCGTGTGAACTCGCTTGCGCCCGGCTACTTCGCCTCCGAGATGACCGACGAGATCCCGGAGGCGATGCTCGCGGACATCACCGGCCGCACGATCTTCGGCCGGCTCGGCCTGCAGCCCGAGCTCGACGCCGCCCTGCTGTTCCTCGCCTCCGACGCCTCGTCGTTCATCACGGGCACGACGCTCGTGGTGGACGGCGGGATGACCCTCCACTAGAGATCTCTGACAGGAGACAACACAATGGATTTCGCTCACAGTCAGCGCAGCCTCGAGCTGCAGGAGAACATGTGGGAGTTCATGCGTGAGCACGTCCTCCCCGCCGAGCCGGTGTGGGCGGAGTACCTGCGCGAGCACGGCGACAACGCCTACCCGCCCGTCATGGAGGACCTCAAGGCCGAGGCCCGCCGCCGCGGTCTGTGGAATCTCTTCCTGCCCGAGTGGTCCGGCATCTCCAACCTCGAGTTCGCCGCGGTCTCGGAGATCACCGGGTGGTCGCCCGTCATCGCCCCGGAGGCCATCAACTCGCAGGCCCCCGACACGGGCAACATGGAGACCTTCCACCTGTTCGGCACCGACGAGCAGAAGGCGAAGTACCTCGAGCCGCTCAAGGAGGGCAGGATCCGCTCGGCGTACGCCATGACCGAGCCGGACGTGGCCTCCTCCGACGCCACCAACATCCAGACCGTGATCCGGCGCGAGGGCGACGAGTACGTGATCAACGGCCGCAAGTGGTGGATCACCGGCATCGCCGACACCCGCTGCGAGATCCTCATCGTCATGGGCAAGACCGACGAGTCCGCCGAGACCCACCGGCAGCAGTCCATGGTGCTGGTCCCGCGCGACACCCCGGGCCTGACCATCGAGCGCAACCTCCCGCTGTTCGGCTACCAGGACCAGCACGGGCACTGCGAGATCGTGTTCTCCGACGTTCGCGTGCCGGTGTCGAACCTGCTCGGGGAGGAGGGCGCCGGGTTCGCCATCGCCCAGGCCCGCCTCGGGCCGGGCCGCATCCACCACGCCATGCGCGCCATCGGCATGGCCGAGCGGGCCCTGGCGCTCATGGTGGACCGCGCCAAGTCCCGCCACGCCTTCGGCGGGTCCCTGGCCAGCCAGGGCGTCGTCCAGGAGCACATCGCCAACTCGCGGATCGAGATCGACCAGGCGCGCCTGCAGGTGCAGCACTGCGCGTGGATGATCGACACCGTCGGCGCCAAGGAGGCCCGCTTCGAGATCTCCGCCATCAAGGTGATCGCCCCGCAGGTCGCCTGCGCCGTGATCGACCGGGCCATCGAGATCTACGGCGGCGCCGGCGTCTCCGGCGACACCCCGCTCGCGTACTTCTACGCCTGGGCGCGGGCCCTGCGGATCGTCGACGGCCCGGACGCCGTGCACCGCCGCACCATCGCGCGCGGCGAGCTCAGGCGGACACCGCCGTTCATCGGCTGATACTAGGATGTCCCACTAAAGTGGCTGGGACGACTGAGACATGACCACCGAGACAAGGGAGAACACCACATGGGTGCAGTAATCGTGGAGGCCGTGCGCAGCGCGGTCGGCAAGCGCAACGGCGGGCTGGCCGGGGTCCATCCGGCCGACTTGTCGGGCAAGGTGCTCAACGCGCTCGTCGAGCGCGCGGGGATCGACCCGGCCGTCGTCGAGGACGTGATCTGGGGCTGCGTCACGCAGGCCGGCGAGCAGACCGGCGACCTCGCCCGGACCGCGGTGCTGTCCGCTGGCTGGCCGGAGACCGTCACCGGCGTGACCATCGACCGGCAGTGCGGATCCTCGCAGCAGGCGTTGAGCTTCGCGGTGGCCGTGGTCGAGGCAGGTCATCATGACGTGGTGATCGCCGGTGGTGTGGAGACCATGAGCCGCAATCCGATGGGTAGCTCGGCTATGGGCAAGAACCCCTACGGCGACGATTTTCTGGGCCGTTACGATGGCATCATGCCCAACCAGGGCATCGGCGCCGAGATGATCGCCGAGCGCTGGGGCCTGACCCGCACCCAGCTCGACGAGTTCGCGGTGGCCTCGCACGAGAAGGCCGCCGCCGCGCAGGACGCCGGCGTCAACGCCGGACACATCGTCCCGATCACCACCCCGGACGGCATGTTCGACGCGGATCAGGGCATCCGTCGCGGCTCGACGGTCGAGGCGCTCGCGGGCCTCAAGACCCCGTTCAAGGCCGACGGCGTGGTCAGCGCCGGCAACGCCTCCCAGATCTCGGACGGCTCCGCGGCGCTCCTCGTGATGAGCGAGGAGGCGGCCGCCAGGTACGGCTGCACCCCGATCGCCCGCGTGCACACCGCCACGCTCGCCGGCGACGACCCCGTCATCATGCTCACCGCGCCGATCCCGGCCACGGCCAAGGCGCTCGAGAAGTCCGGGCTGACGATCGACGACATCGGCGTGTTCGAGGTCAACGAGGCCTTCGCGTCCGTGCCCATGGCGTGGCTCGCGGAGACCGGCGCCGACCCGGCCAGGCTCAACCCGAACGGCGGCGCGATCGCCCTCGGGCATCCGCTCGGCGGCTCCGGCGCCCGGATCATGACCGACATGATCCATCACATGAAGGCGAACGGAATCAAGTACGGCCTGCAGACGATGTGCGAGGGCGGCGGCCAGGCCAACGCCACCATCATCGAACTGCTCTGATCGGAACTGCTCTGATCGGAACCGGTTTGATCGGAACCGTGTCGATCCCCGCTCCCCGATCCGGGGGCGGGGATCGACGCGTTCCGGCGGACGCTAGCCGCCGGTGAGGACCACCGCCCGGCCGAGGATCTCGCCGCGGTCGAGCGCCTGGTAGGTCTCGGGGGCCTCGTCGAGGCTGACGCGCCGCGAGATCACCTCGCCCAGGTCGAGCCTGCCGGCGGCGAGCAGCCGGATGAGGTCGGGCACGTCGCGCCGGGCGCGCGCCCCGTAGGAGCCCTTGATCTGGATCTTGCGCCGGACGATGCGGGCCAGGTCCACGTCGAGGGTGGTGCCGGCGGGAGGGATCCCGACGACGACGGCGCGGCCGCCCTCCCGGGTGATGTCCACGGCCAGGTTGGTCGTCGCGGCGGACCCGAGGGCCTCGAAGGCGACGTCGACCCCGCGGCCGCCCGTGATCTCCGCGATCGCCTCGGCCGCGTCGACGCGCGAGCTGTTCACCGTGTGCGTGGCACCCATCCGGCGGGCGAGGTCCAACTTGTCGTCGTCGACATCGATCGCGATCACCGGCTCCGCACCACTGACCGCCGCGAGTTGCACGATGTTCTGCCCCACGCCGCCCACGGCCACCACCGCGACGGACTCGCCGGCGCGGACGTCGCCCACGTTGCGCACCGCGCCGTAGGCGGTGAACAGCGAACAGCCGAGGATCGCCGAATCGGTCAGGTCCAGCTGGTCGGGGAGCGGGAACACGGCCGTGGCCGGGGTGACGCTGTACTCGGCCATGCCGCCCATCGAGTACATGGACAGCGTCTCACCGTTGGCGCGGCGCAGGCGGGACTCGCCGTCGTACAGCGTGCCCCGCAGCCGGTTGAACTCGAAGAACGTCGAGCACAGGTCCTCCATGCCGCGGGCGCAGTTTTCGCAGGATCCGCACGGCATGATGAACGATCCCACCACCCGGTCGCCGGGCTTGACGTTGGCCACGCCCGCGCCGACCTCGGCGACGATCCCGGAGATCTCGTGCCCCAGGACGCCGGGCAACGGGAAGCCGACCTCGCCCTTGAGCACGTGCAGGTCCGTGTGGCAGACCCCGCACGCGTGGTTGTGCACGAGCACCTCTCCCGCGCGCGGTTCGGGGACGGGGATGTCCTCGATCACCAGCGGGGACCCGACTTCTACGCAGACTGCAGCCTTCATGGACGCGACCCTACTCAGCCGCTGCGGCCCAGGAGGTCGTCCGAGATGATCCGCATCTGGATCTCGCTGGTGCCCTCGAAGATCCGGGTGAGGCGGGCGTCGCGCCAGTGCCGCTCGACCTGGAAGTCGGTGGTGTAGCCGGCGCCGCCGTGGATCTGGATTCCCTGGGAGGTGACGCGCTCGGCCATCTCGGTGGCCACGAGCTTGCACATCGCGGCCTCGGTGGAACACCGGCGGCCCGAGTCGATCGCGGTGGCCACCGAGTACATGAGTTGGCGGGCGGCCTCGATGTCGGCGGCCATCTTGGCGATCTCGAAGCGCAGATACTGGAACTCGCCGATGGGGCGGCCGAACTGTTCGCGCGTGGCGACGTACGCGATCGAGTCCTCGAGCGCGGCGCGCGCGAGGCCGATAGCGCGGGCGGCGGTGTGGGCGCGGCCCACCTCGAGCCCGGAGACCGCCATGTAGAAGCCCTTGCCCTCCTCGCCGAGCAGCGCCGAGGCCGGGATCCGGAAGTCGTCGAAGGACAGCTCCCAGGTCTGCCAGCCGAAGTAGCCGATCTTGCGCACCGGGGTGCCGGTGATCCCGGCGGGGAACGACCCGCGCTCCTTCTCGACGAGGAAGGTGGAGATGCCGCGGTGTGGCTTGGCCGGATCGCGGTTCGGGTCTGTGCGGGCGAACAGCACCAGGTAGTCGGCCTGGTCGGCGTAGGTGCACCACATCTTGGTGCCGTTGACGACCCACTCGTCGCCCTCGCGGACCGCACGGCAGGAGATGTTGGCGACGTCCGAGCCCGCCTCCGCCTCCGACAGCGCGTAGGCGCCCAGCCACTCGCCGCGCGCGACCCTCGGCAGGAGCCGGGACTCCTGCTCGGCGGTGAACCCGCCGCCCATGCCGTTGCCGCGGGCCAGCAGCCCCGAGACGGACAGCCAGCCGCGCGCGAGCTCCTCGGCCACCAGGCAGTACTCGAAGACGCCCAGGCCGAGCCCGCCGTGATCCTCGTCGATCATGATCCCGAAGAAGCCCATCTCCGCCATTTTCCGGCGGAGCTCGTCGGGGATGTCGCCGCGCTCGGGGTCCAGCACGTTGGCGATCGGCAGGACCTCCCTGGCGGTGAACTCGCGGGCCAGGTCGCGGATGGCCAGCCGCTCCTCGGTGAGGTAGACGGGCGTGTCGGGCCGGGCGGTGGGCTCGTGCGTCATGGAAGGTGTCTCTCCCTCAGGTGAGGCGGTCGGTGTCGGCGCCGAGGCGGGGCGCGGGGCCGGCCGAGAGGTGGGTGCCGTCGAAGGTGGCCGGATGGGCGGCCGCGAGATAGGGGCCGATTCCGGGCTGGTCGAGCGTGCCGAACAAGGGATTGGCGTCGAGTTCGCCCTCGGCGACGACCTCGGCGAAGGTCCGGTACCGCTCGTGGAGCACCACGGAATCGGCGAGCGCCAGGGCCGCCTCCTCGGTCGTGTGCGCGGAGAACCAGCGGGCGAACAGGGCGGCCAGGACCTCGCGGTAGGAGTAGCGGTCTGATTCGGCCGTGAAGTCGGCGCCGGTGGCGGCCTCCAGCGCGTCGACGGCCTCGCGGGTGCCGGTGAGGCGGGCCAGGTCCCGGAAGTGCCGGGTGGTCAGGGCGACGATCATGAACCGGCCGCCGTCGGAGGTGGTGAAGTCGGTGCCGAAGGTGCCGTAGACGTGATTGCCCACTGCCGGGCGGGAGGAGCCGTCGAGCTGGGGTTCGGTGAGGTAGCCGAGCGTCCCGGCCGTGGCCAGCGCCACGTCGTCGAGCGGCAAGATGAGGCGTCGGCCCCGGCCCGTCCGCTCGCGCTCGCGCACGGCGGCCACCACGGCCAGCGCCGCGTGGAGCCCGGCCGCGACGTCCCAGGCGGGCAGCGCGTGATTTACCACCTGCCCGCCGCCGGGGCCGGTGATCGCCGGGAAGCCCAGGGCGGCGTTGACCGTGTAGTCGACCCCCGGCCGGCCGTCCCGGCGGCCGAGCAGCTCGAGGGTGATCACGTCGGGGCGGATCGCCGACAGTGTCCCGTGGCTCATCCAGTCGCGGCCGCCGGAGTTGGTGACGAGGATGCCCCCGCCCTCACCGGGTGCGGTGACCAGCTCGCGCAGTGACTGCCGGCCCGACTCCGAGCGCAGGTCGAGCGTGACCGAGGCCTTGCCGCGGTTGAGGCCGGTCCAGTAGATGGACGTGCCGTCGGGGGCGAGCGGCCAGCGGTTCACGTCGGCCGCGCCACCGATCGGGTCGACGCGGATCACCTCGGCGCCCAGTTGCGCGAGCGTGAGCCCGCACAGGGGAGAGGCGACGAAGCTGGAGAGCTCCACCACGCGGATGCCGTCGAGCGGCCTGGTGTCGGGCATCGGAAACCTCCGGCGGTCGCCGCAAACGATGATAATAGTTGCTAGCATACAGGCGAATCGGGGCGCGCCGTCCCGAACAGGGGCACGGTCGGAGGGTGTGCGATGGGGGATCGGGCCACGGCGTCGGAGGTCGAGGCGGCCGACTTCGCGGACATTCTCGCGGCCACCCGCGAGTACATCCGCACGGCCGTGGTGCCGCGCGAACAGGAGATCGCGGACGCCGACGCGGTCCCGGAGGAGATCCGCGCCGGGCTGGCCGGGATGGGGATGTTCGGCTACGCCATCCCGCAGCGCTGGGGCGGGCTCGGGCTCGACCTGCGGCAGGACGTCGAGTTGGCGATGGAGTTCGGCTACACGACGCTGGCCATGCGCTCGCTCTTCGGAACCAACAACGGCATCGCCGGCCAGGTACTCGTGGGCTTCGGCACCGACGAGCAGAGGGAGCGGTGGCTGTCCCGGATCGCCTCCGGTGAGGTGATCGCCTCGTTCGCGCTCACCGAGGACGGCGCCGGCTCCAACCCCGCGGGACTGAAGACCGGTGCGGTCCGCGACGGTGACGACTGGGTGATCGACGGCGTCAAGCGCTTCATCACCAACGCCCCCCTGGCCGGGCTGTTCGTGGTCTTCGCGCGCACGCGCCCCGCCGACGCCGACGGGACCGGGATCGCGGTCTTCCTCGTTCCGGCCGACACCCCCGGGGTCACGGTGGGGCCCAAGGATTCGACGATGGGGCAGGAGGGGGCGTGGACCGCCGAGGTGGCCTTCCGGGGTGTCCGGGTGCCGGGGTCGGCGTTGGTCGGCGGGGACGAGGACGCCGGCTACCGGGCCGCCATGACCTCGCTCGCACGCGGCCGCATCCACATCGCCGCGGTGTCGGTGGGGACGGCGCAGCGGGCGCTCGACGAGTCGCTGGCCCACGCCGTGACCACCACGCAGGGCGGTACCCGGATCGGGGACTTCCAGCTGGTCCAGGCCATGCTCGCCGAGATCCAGACCGGCGTGATGGCCGGCCGCGCGTTGGTCCGCGAGGCCGCCGAGGCGTACGTGTCCGGCAGCGACCGGAGGATCGCCCCGTCGGCGGCCAAGCTCTACTGCACCGAGATGGTGGGCAGGGCGGCCGACCTCGCGGTCCAGATCCACGGCGGCACCGGCTACATGCGCGGGGTCCCCGTCGAGCGGATCTACCGCGACGTCCGGCTGCTGCGCCTGTACGAGGGCACGAGCGAGATCCAGAAGCTGATCGTGGGCGGCGGACTCGTCCGCGGCGCGGTCGGCCGGGGCGCGGGATCGCGGTGACAGGGGCTGAGGTGACAGGGCCCGAGTCGCCGGGGCCCGAGGACCAGCTTCCGCTGGCGGGCATCACCGTGGTGGCCGTGGAACAGGCGGTGGCCGCGCCCCTGGCCACCCGCCACCTGGCGGACCTCGGCGCCCGTGTCATCAAGATCGAACGGCCAGGGGAGGGGGACTTCGCCCGCGCCTACGACGACACGGTCCACGGCCAGGGGTCCCACTTCGTGTGGCTCAACCGCGGCAAGGAGTCGATCGAACTCGACCTGGCCTCGGACCGCGGCCGCGGCGCCGCTCTCGCGCTGATCGACCGGGCCGATGTGGTGATCAGCAACCTGGCCCCCGGCGCGATGGACCGGCTCGGGCTGGGGGCGGCGGCACTCCGCGAGCGACGGGACGAGCTCGTCGTCGTCACCATCTCCGGGTACGGCGACGCCGGGCCCTACACCCACCGCAAGGCCTACGACATGCTGGTCCAGGCCGAATCCGGGCTGTGCTCGATCACCGGCACGCCCGAGCAGGCCACCAAGACCGGGGTGCCCGTCTCCGACATCGCCACGGGCATGTACACGCTGTCGGCGGTCCAGGCGGCGCTGCTGCGGCGGGAGCGGACCGGGCGCGGCGCGACGATCGAGGTGTCGATGCTCGAGGCCACCGCCGAATGGATGGGCCACCCCATGTACATCCGGATGTACGCGGGTCGGCAGGTCGGGCGCATGGGGCTCTCGCACGCCTCGATCTGCCCGTACGACGCGTTCCCCACGCGCGACGGGCGGGTGCTGATCGGCGTCCAGAACGATCGTGGATGGGCCGCGCTGGTGCGCGATGTCCTGGGTCGCCCCGACCTGGTCCACGACGAGCGGTACAGCACCAACATCGCGCGCGTGGCGCGGCGGGCGGAGGTGGACTCGCTGATCGGCGCGCTGACCAGGGGGTACGGTTCCGACGAGCTGGCCGGGCGGCTGGAGGAGTTCGGGGTGCCGGCGGCCCGGCTCAACGATGTGGCCGGGTTGATCGAGCATCCGCAGCTGGCCGCCCGCGACCGCTGGCGCGAGGTGGACACCCCCGGCGGGCGGGTACGGGGACTGCTGCCACCCATGACGTTTACAGACGTAGAGCTTGCGATGGGCGCCGTGCCCGCGCTGGGCCAACACACCGAGGCGATCCTGGCCGAGCTCGGCCTCGCCCTGGACGACACACCAGAAGGAGACGGATGATGGGACTGCTCGAGGGGAAGACCGCTGTCGTCACCGGTGGTGCGCGCGGGATCGGCCTGGAGATCGCACGCGCGTTCATCGAAGCCGGTGCGCGCGTGGTGGTGGGGGATGTCGACGACGACGCCGGCGCCGCCGCGATCGTCGAACTGGGCGGCAGCGACAAGGCCCGCTACGCGCACTGCGACGTGCGCGACGCGGCGCAGGTCGAGGCGATGATCGACGTGGCCGAGGAGGCGTTCGGCCCGCTCGGGGTGTTGGTCAACAACGCCGGAGTGACCCGTGACGCCACCATGCGCAAGATGACCGAAGAGCAGTTCGACGACATCATCGCCATCCACCTCAAGGGCACGTGGAACGGCACCCGTGCGGCGGCGAGCCGGATGCGTGACCACGGCGGCGGTGCGATCGTCAACCTCTCGTCGATCTCCGGCAAGGTCGGGCTGGTGGGGCAGACGAACTACTCCGCCGCCAAGGCCGGGATCGTGGGGCTGACCAAGGCGGCGGCCAAGGAGATCGCCTTCGCCGGGGTGCGCGTCAACGCGGTGCAGCCGGGCCTGGTCCGCACGGCCATGACGCTGGCGATGCCCGCGCACGTGTGGGAGGAGAAGCTGGCCGAGATCCCCATGGGGCGCGCCGCCGAGCCGTCCGAGGTGGCGCAGGTCGTGCTGTTCCTGGCCAGCGACATGTCCAGCTACATGACGGGGACGGTCCTCGAGATCACCGGCGGTCGGCACATCTGACGGCGGGTCGGCGACCTCAGCCCCCGAGGTCCCAGCGGATCGGCTGCTCCAGCGCGGTGCGGAAGCGTTTCTCGAGGTAGGTCGTGTGCTCGGTGATGTGCCGGGCCATGAGGGAGGAGGCGGCGTCCGCGTCGGCGTCGGCGATCGCGGTGTAGATCTCCTCGTGGATCGCGCACGTGTGGTCGCGCTGGCGCTTGGGGTATTCGACCCCCATGGTGGCGCCGGCGAGGATGCCGACCATCGCGTCGAAGAGGTAGCCGAACAGCGCGTTGCCGGAGCCCCAGGCGATGAGGGCGTGGAAGTGCTCCGAGCCGGCGGTGAAGGCCGCGGTGTCGCGGCTGTCGGCGCGCAGTGACCCGACGTTGGCGCGCAGTCTCTCCAGCGCCTCCGGGCTCATCCGCTGCGCCGCGAGCCGCGCGAGGGGCGGCTCCATGACCGCGCGCGCCTCCATGATCGTGGAGAACGGCGCGTTCTCGAACTGCAGGAGCAGGCTCAGCGAGGCGGCGAGCGTGCCGGCGTCGGGCTGCTGGACGATCGGGCCGCCGCCGGGACCGGGCTTGAGCGTCAGCGCCCCCTGCAGCTCGAGGTAGCGCAGCGATTCGCGGAGGGTGCCGCGGCCGACGCCGTACTCCTCGAGCATCAGGTGCTCGGGCGGCAGCCGATCGCCCACGGTGTTGCCGCGGCGGGCGATGTCCTCGACGATCTGCTTGGCCACCAGCAGCGCCGTCTTCTGCGGGCGCTTGACGCCACCGGTGCCTCGGGGCGTCCCCGGGACCGCGGTCACGACGGCATCAGGACGGTGTACGCCCAGTCCAGGACGTCGGCGTCCCCGTCCGGGCGGTGGGCCCGCACCACCGAGCGCAGATCCAGGGCGGTACCGCCGCCCGCCAGCGGGGTGGCGGCCCCGACGCTGACGTCGCTCGAGAGCGTGTCGCCCTCGTGGACCGGCCCGGTGTGGTCGCACGACTGCCAGCCGAGGACGGTGAGGATCGACGGGAGCATCCGCGTGGCCTGGGAGAGGGCCAGCCCGATGGTGTGACCGCCGTAGACCAGCCTGCGGCCACCGGCGGCGCGGTGATCGTGGTGCACCGCCGCGAGGTTGAGGGTGAGGCGGGCCAGTTCCGGGGCGCTCGACACCACGTCGGCGCTCGAGCGCAGCACCGTCCCGGCGGCAGGGGCCTCGCCGGTGGTGCCGGGGACGAGGGAGGGGTAGGCGCCGAGGTTCCAGCCGGGCGGCGTGGACCACGGGGCGGGGCTGTGGGTGCCGATGGCGGACAGGTCGTCGGACCCGGCCCGGGGCCCGGCTCCGGCGCTACTGCCCGGTCGACGGGGAAGCATCGCGCAGCGGTGGAAGTCCAGCACCGTGCGCCCGGCCTGGTCCGTGGTGGTCATGCGCAGCGCCGCCAGGCCGGTGGGCGGGCGGCCCACCCTGTCCCGGTTCGGGGCGAGGCCCACGACCTCGGTGCGGGTGGAGAGGGTGTCGCCGATGCGGGGGAAGTGGTGGAAGTGCAGGCCCCGGTAGAAGAGGTTGGCCTTGACGCGTTGCGTGACGACGGTGGACTGGCCGATCGCGACGTCGGTCACCAGTCCGGGGTGCGCGATCGGCCCGCCGGTGACGGACTCCGCCAGCGTGCGGTCGAGCGGCAGTCGCAGCCGGTCGCCCAGGATCGCCTGGTGCGCGGCGGCCAGTCCGTCGGTCAGCGTCAGCGACGGGCTGTGGAAGACCTGTCCCTTCGCGAGGTCGTCGAAGCCGGGTCCGCCGAACTGGATGGGCTCCCGTTCTGATCCGCCCGCATTGGCCATAACCATGCGAATGATTATGTCGTACATTGGGTCGAAGCGGAGAGAAGCCAGACGAGCAGAGCGGGGCGGGCGTGCCGGAGTTGAACGAGGAAGAGGCCTATCTGGTCGCCACCGTCCGGGCGTTCATCGATCGCGAGGTCAAGCCGTCGGTCCTCGAGGTCGAGCACGCCGACGAGTATCCGGGCCGCTGGATCGACCAGATGAAGCAGATCGGGATCTACGGGCTGGCCGTGCCCGAGGAGTACGGCGGGACCCCGGTGTCGATGCCCTGCTACGTGCGCATCACCGAGGAACTGGCCCGCGGCTGGATGACCCTCGCCGGCGCCATGGGCGGCCACACGGTCGTGGCCACGCTGCTGGCGGAGTTCGGTACCGAGGAGCAGAAGCGCGCCTACTTGCCCCGGCTCGCCACCGGCGAGATGCGGGCGACCATGGCGCTGACCGAACCCGGCGGCGGCTCGGACCTGCAGGCCATGACCACGACGGCCGTCCGCGAGGGGGACGAGCTGGTGATCTCCGGCGCCAAGACGTTCATCACCAACGCGCGTCGCGCCGGGCTCATCGCACTGATGTGCAAGACCGATCCCGCGGCCGAGCCGAGGCACCGGGGGATCTCGATCGTCCTGGTCGAGCACGGCCCCGGCCTGACCGTCTCCCGCGACCTGCCCAAGCTCGGCTATAAGGGCGTAGAGACCTGCGAGCTGTCGTTCGACGGGTACCGGACCCCGGCCGCCCGGATCCTCGGCGGGGAGCCGGGGAGGGGCTTCGGGCAGATGATGAAGGGTCTGGAGACCGGCCGGATCCAGGTCGCGAGCCGGGCCCTCGGCGTGGCGGCGGCTGCGCTCGAGGACTCGCTGGCCTACGCGCAGTCCAGGGAGTCGTTCGGCCAGCCCATCTGGAAGCACCAGGCCATCGGCCACCACCTGGCGAACATGGCGACCAAGCTCACCGCCGCCCGCCAGCTCACCCTGTTCGCCGCCGAGAAGTACGACGCCGGTCAGCGCTGCGACATGGAGGCCGGGATGGCCAAGCTGTTCGCCTCCGAGGTGGGGATGGAGATCGCGCTCGACGCGGTCCGCATCCACGGCGGGTACGGCTACTCCACCGAGTTCGACGTGGAACGCTACTTCCGCGACGCCCCGCTGATGATCGTCGGCGAGGGCACCAACGAGATCCAACGCAACGTGATCGCCGCGCAACTCGTGGCACGAGGAGGACTTCAATGACCGTGTTCGAGGGACTCGACCGGGTCGAGGCCGCGGTCGGCACGCACATCGGTTACAGCGACTGGCTGGAGATCACCCAGGATCGGGTCGACGCGTTTGCCGACGCCACCGGCGACCACCAGTGGATCCACGTCGACCCTGCCCGGGCCGCCGAGGGGCCGTACGGCGCCACCATCGCGCACGGCTACCTCACGCTCTCGCTGCTGCCGGCGCTCACCGCGGAGCTGATGGACATCCGCGGCTTCGCGATGATGATCAACTACGGGCTGGAGAAGCTGCGTTTCCCCGCGGCCGTGAAGGTCGGCTCCCGGATCCGGGCCGGGGTCGAGTTCACCTCGCTCGAGCGCAGATCCTCCGGGGTGCAGCTGAACAGCCTCGTGACGGTCGAGATCGAGGGCGGCGACCGGCCTGCGCTCGTGGCCGAGACCGTCCGCCTGATGGTCCCGTGAGCGGGCGGCCGCGGCGAAGGGAGGCCGGGTGACGCCGCCGGCGCAGGGGACCCGGCCCGGCTCCCGGATGGCGGCCGCGCTGACCGACGTCGTGATCTGTGAGCCCGTCCGCACCCCTGTGGGTCGGCGGGGCGGCGCGCTGGCCCCGCTGCAGGCCGCCGACCTGGCCGCCGCCGCGATCCGTGGACTCGTCGAGTGCACCGGGGTGGAGCCGACGCAGATCGACGACGTGATACTGGGCCAGTGCTATCCCAACGGTGAGGCCCCGGCGATCGGCCGGGTGGCCGCGCTCGACGCCGGCCTGGACATCTCCACCCCGGGTGCCCAGCTCGACCGCCGGTGCGGATCCGGGCTGCAGGCCGTGCTCAACGCCGCGATGCAGGTCGCGGTGGGCGTCAGCGAGGTGGTGATCGCCGGCGGTGTCGAGTCCATGTCCGGAAGCGAGATGTACGCCCTCGGCCTGCGCGACGGGGTCCGGGGCGACCGCCTCGAGTTCACCGACCGCATCGCCCGCGGCCGCGTGACCTCCGGGGGGCGCGACTACCCGGTCGAGGGCGGGATGCTCGAGACCGCGGAGAACCTCCGGGCCGAGTACTCGATCTCCCGGGCCGAACAGGACGAGCTGGCGGCGGAGAGTCAACGCCGCGCGATCGCGGCCCAGGACGCAGGAGTGTTCGACGACGAGATCGTGCCCGTGCGGGTCCCGGGGAGAAGGGGCGACGACGACGTCGTCGTCGCCACCGACGAACACCCGCGCCGAGGCGTCACGGCCTCGTCCCTCGCCGCGCTGCGCCCCGTCCGGTCCCGCGTCGACCCCGCGGCGACCGTGACCGCCGGCAACGCCTCCGGCGAGAACGACGGCGCGTCGGTGTGCATCGTCTCCACCCGGGCCCGCGCCGCCGAGCTGGGACTGCGCGCCTACGTCCGCCCGCTCGGCTGGGCGGTGACCGGCGTCCACCCCGCGCGCATGGGCATCGGCCCCGTCTCCGCGACCGACCGCCTGCTCGCCGACCTTGACCTGCGGCTGGCGGACTTCGACCTCATCGAACTCAACGAGGCGTTCGCCGCCCAGGTGCTCGCGTGCCTGCGCGAATGGGAGGCCGGCCACGGGTTCACGCGCGCCGACCGCGAGCGGCTCAACGTCCACGGTTCGGGCATCTCGCTCGGCCACCCCGTGGGCGCCACGGGGGCCCGCATCCTCACCACGATGTCCCGCGAACTCGCGCGGCGCGACGGGCGCTACGCGCTCGAGACGATGTGCCTCGGCGGCGGGCAAGGGCTTGCCGCGGCCTTCGAGAAGCTGTGAGCCGGCAGCCCGCAGAATTCACGTGGACTTAACTACACCGGTGTGATTCGGGCGTAGCGTCGCGGGCAACGGTCGGTGGGGAAGCCGGCCGTCGGGAGGTCTCAGCGGATGATCGTCACACGCGATCTCACAGGGGGCCGGCACCCGGCCCCGTCACCACCCGGTGACCTGAGCCGACCGGTCCACCCCCAGCTCGCCCGCGGGTGCCGCGGGCCAGGAGTCCGCCGTGACCGACACCGTACGCACCTACGTCCTCGACACCTCGGTTCTGCTCTCTGACCCGTGGGCCGTCACCCGCTTCGCCGAGCACCACGTGGTGCTGCCCATCGCGGTGATCGGGGAGCTGGAGGCCAAGCGGCACCATCCCGAGCTCGGCTACTTCGCCCGGGAGTCCCTGCGGCTGCTCGAGGACCTCCGCCTGCGGCACGGTCGGCTCGACGGGGACCTGCCCGTCACCGACCAGGGCGGCACCCTGAGGGTGGAGCTCAACCACACCGATCAGGCGATCCTGCCCTCCGGGTTCCGCAACACCGGCGAGGACTCCCGGATCCTCGCGTGCGCGCTCAACCTCCGCGCGGAGGGCCTCGACACCGTCCTCGTGTCCAAGGACGTGCCGCTCCGGGTCAAGGCCGGTTCGGTGGGCCTGCCCGCGGACGAGTACCACGCCCAGGACGTCGTGCTCACCGGCTACAGCGGGGTCACCGACCTCCCCGCCACGCAGGAGCTGGTGGACACCCTGTTCTCCGACGGCGGGGCCTCGCCGCTCACGGCCCGCGCCGCCGGCCTGGACGAGCAGACCCCGGTGCACTGCGGGGTCCGGGTCCAGACCGCGTCGTCCTCGGCCCTGGCCCGCGTCACCGACGGCGGCGGACTCAGGGTGGTCCGCGGCGACGTCGAGGTGTTCGGGCTTCGGGGCCGCTCCGCCGAGCAGCGGATCGCGATCGACTGCCTGCTCGACGAGTCGATCGGCATCGTCTCGCTCGGCGGGCGGGCCGGCACCGGCAAGTCGGCCCTGGCCCTGTGCGCGGGACTGGAGTCGGTGCTGGAGCGTCGCCGGCACCGCAAGATCGTGGTGTTCCGTCCGCTGTACGCCGTGGGCGGGCAGGAGCTCGGCTACCTGCCGGGCAGCGAGTCGGAGAAGATGTCCCCGTGGGCCCAGGCCGTGTTCGACACCCTCGAGGGACTGGTCAGCGAGAACGTCATCGACGAGGTCATGGACCGGGACATCCTCGAGGTGCTGCCCCTGACCCACATCCGCGGCCGGAGCCTGCACGACTCGTTCGTGATCGTCGACGAGGCCCAGTCGCTCGAGCGCAACGTCCTTCTCACCGTCCTCTCGCGGCTGGGCACCGGGTCCAGGGTGGTGCTCACCCACGACGTGGCCCAGCGCGACAACCTGCGCGTCGGCCGCCACGACGGGATCCAGGCCGTGGTGGAGAAGCTCAAGGGGCATCCGCTGTTCGCGCACGTCACGCTCAACCGCTCGGAGCGCTCGGCGATCGCCGAGCTCGTCACCACGATGCTGGAGGAGTTCCACCCCGACAGCCTCCCCGGCGAGCTGCGCCGGATCCGCGCTGCATGAGGCCTCGCACACGGGAGGAGGCCGGTCGTGGGATGATTCCCAACGGGCGCAGCGCCCAGACCGTCTTCTCACCCCGGAGGTATTCCATGTCCCGTCGCTCCAGCCTGGCTCGTGCACTCCCGCTCGTCGCCGCGGTCGCCCTGACGCTGACCGCGTGCGGTGAACAGACCCCCGGGGGCGTGCAGGAGTCCGGTGGCGAGCAGGCGTCGGCGCAGGCCGAGCAGGCGGACGCGAACAATCCGATCGTCGTGAAGATCGGTGAGGACGAGTTCGCCACCAACATGGCCATCTTCCGCAAGTACGAGGAGGCCAAGGGCGGTCCGCTCGCCCTCCAGGCCCCGGTCGCCCCGGCCGAGGACCTGGACGGCGGGAAGAGGCAGAACTACGCCTCGGGGACCGTCTTCTGGTCGCCGGAGACCGGGGCGCACATCGTCCGCGGCCAGATCCTCACCACCTACTACGACAACGGCGGGCCCGGCGGCACGCTCGGCTGGCCGGTCAGCGACGAGGCGGTCGACGGCGAGGCGGTCTTCACCGATTTCCAGCGCGGTCAGATCCGCCTGGAGAACCAGGCCATCCGGGTGATCGAGCAGGCCGGGTAGGCCGGCACCGCGTCACCGGCGCCTGTCGAGGCCCGTCATCCCCAGGACGTCGAGGCGGCGGTCCAGCTCGTCCCGGCTCAGCGGGTCGGGGACGAACCCCAGGGCGATCACGGCCTCGCGGATCGTGATCCCCTCGGCCAGCGCGTGCTTGGCCACCCGGGCGGCCTCCTCGTAGCCGATCGCCGAGTTGAGCGGCGTGACGATCGACGGGGAGGACTCGGCGAGCCGACGCATCCGATCGGCGTCGGGCTCGATCCCGTCGATGCAGCGTTCGGCGAACAGCGTCATGGACGTGGAGAGGATCCGCACCGACTCCAGGACGTTGCGCGCCATCACGGGGATGGCGGTGTTGAGCTCGAAGGCGCCGGACGCGCCGGCCCAGGCGACCGCGGCGTCGTTGCCCACGACCTGCGCCGCGACCTGCGCGACGGTCTCGCAGAGCACCGGATTGACCTTGCCGGGCATGATCGACGACCCGGGCTGCAGGTCCGGGAGGTGGATCTCGGACAGGCCGGTCATGGGACCCGAGCCCATCCACCGGATGTCGTTGGCGATCTTGGTGAGCGAGACGGCGATCGTCCGCAGCGCCCCGGAGAGCTCCACGAGACCGTCCCGGGCGGACTGCGCCTCGAACGGGTCCACGGCCAGGCTCAACTCGTCGAGCCCGGTGAGCGACCGGAGCTCCTCCACCACCGCGGACCCGAAACCGTCCGGCGCGTTGAGGCCGGTGCCGGCGGCGGTGCCGCCGATCGGGAGTTCGCCCACGCGGGGGAGGGTGGCGCGCACGCGCTCGATCCCGGCCCTGAGCTGGCGGGCGTATCCTCCGAACTCCTGGCCCAGGGTCACGGGGACGGCGTCCATGAGGTGGGTCCGTCCGGATTTGACCACGTCCCGCCAGTCGGCGGCCTTCGACTCGAACGACTCGGCCAGGACGCGCAGGGCGGGCACGAGGTCGGAGACCACGACCTCGGTCGCCGCGACGTGGGTGGCCGTGGGGAAGGTGTCGTTGGAGGACTGCGACATGTTCACGTGGTCGTTCGGGTGGACGGTGACGCCCCCGGCCGCGCACACCGAGGCGATGACCTCGTTGGTGTTCATGTTGGAGCTGGTCCCGGAGCCGGTCTGGAAGACGTCGACGGGGAAGTGCTCGTCGAGGTGGCCCTCGGCGATCCTGCCGGCGGCCGCGACGATCGCGTCGACCCTCTCGGGGTCGAGCAGCCCGAGCCGACCGTTGACCGTGGCGCAGGCGGCCTTGAGGAGGCCGAGTGCGCGGATCTGCGCCCGCTCGAGGCCGCGGCCCGAGACCGGGAAGTTCTCCACGGCGCGCTGTGTCTGCGCCCGCCACAGCGCGTCGGCGGGCACCCGGACCTCGCCCATGGTGTCGTGCTCGATGCGGAATTCACTCTGGTCGGCCATGACGGCCAGAGTAGGCGGGCCCGCCGCGCGCTGCAGGGCGGCGGCGCGGCGGGCCCGGGGGGATCAGCCGTCCTGGGAGCCCTGGCCGTAGTCGACCGCCGAGAACTCGCGGAGCTTCTCCATGCGGTGGCGCGCCTCGACGTGGCGGACGGTGCCGGACTTCGAGCGCATCACGAGCGAGCGCGTGATGGCGCCGTTGGCGCGGTAGCTCACGCCGCGGACCATGTCGCCGTTGGTGATGCCCGTCGCGGCGAAGAAGCAGTTGTCCCCCTTGACCAGGTCGTCCGTGCCGAGGATCGCGTCCACGTCGAGCCCGGCGTCGACGGCCTTCTGGCGCTCCGCCTCGTCCTGCGGCCACAGCTGGCCCTGGATCTCGCCGCCCATGCACTTCATGGCGCAGGCGGTGATGATCCCCTCGGGGGTGCCGCCGACGCCCATGAGCATGTCCACCGAGCTCTCGTCGGACGCCGCGGCGACGCCGCCGGCCACGTCGCCGTCCATGATCAGCCGGACCTTGGCGCCCGCGGCACGGATCTCGGCGATCAGCTCCGCGTGGCGGGGACGGTCGAGCACGCAGACCGTCAGGTCGCCGACGTCCATGTTCTTGGCCTTGGCGACGGACCGGACGTTCCACTCGGTGGACCGGGACAGGTCGATGTGGCCGACCGCCTCGGGCCCGACCGCGATCTTGCGCATGTAGAACACCGCGGACGGGTCGAACATGGATCCGCGCTCGGCCACCGCGATGACGGCGATGGAGTTGGGGCGGCCCTCCGCCATGAGGCGCGTGCCGTCGATCGGGTCCACGGCCACGTCCACGGCCGGCCCGTCGCCGGTCCCGACCTTCTCGCCGTTGTACAGCATGGGCGCCTCGTCCTTCTCGCCCTCGCCGATCACCACGACCCCGTCCATGTCCACGGTGCCGATGAGTTCGCGCATGGCGTCCACGGCGGCACCGTCGCCGCCGTTCTTGTCACCCCGGCCCACCCAGCGTCCGGCGGCGAGGGCGGCGGCCTCGGTCACGCGGACCAGTTCCATGGCGAGGTTTCGGTCGGGGCGCTTGGCGTCTGACATGGGGCGTAGGGCTCCTCGGGTAGCTCCGCGGCGTCGACGTGATCACGCGCGGCACGGTGGGGGATGTAATGGCCCATTGTTCCACCTCGCCGCCCCCGTCGGGGGCCGCGCGCCGGAGTTGCCCCGGGTGGGTGGGATACTCGCAGCCGTGGCCGAGGCGAAACCGAGAATCCTGCAGGGCAACCGCGACATGTTCTGGTCCGTGGTGGTGCTCATGGCGATCATCGGGATCTTCGCGGGCGTGGCCGGCCAATGCACCTTCAGTCCCTCCGGGCCGCAGCAGGGGGCGATCCCGCAGTTCGATGCCGACGCCTCGCTGCGTCAGGACGCGCGCGGTCTGGACTTCCCCATCCGGTCGCCGGAGGTCCCCGAGGGGTGGACCTCCAACTCGGGCCGCGTCGAGGCCTTTGCCGGGACCACGTCGAGCCACGTCGGGTGGGTGACGGGGGAGCGCAGCTTCGTCGAGCTCGTCCAGTCCGACGCCCCGGAGGACGCGTTCCGGTCCCTGAACGGCGGGCCGCGGCCCGGCCGCACCATCATCCCGATCGGCGGTCGGGAGTGGACCGTGCTCACCGGGGACGACGTCCGTCCCGTGTGGGTGCTCGACCTGGACGACGTCCGCGTGGCGGTCACCGGCTCGGCCACCACCTCGGACTTCGAGGCGCTCGCCGCGGCGGTCCAGGTCGCGGAGCCGCTCCCGCGGGGGCGGTGACCCCGGGCCCGGCCCGACGGGGCTCAGTTCCCGCGGTCGGCGCCCTCGTCGTCGTCGCCCAACACCGCGTCGATCCGGTCCCGCGCCCCGTCGAGGTGCTCGGCGCACCGCGCGGCGAGGTCCTCGCCCCGCTCCCACAGGGCGAGGGAGGCGTCCAGGTCCTGGCCGCCGGCCTCGAGGATGCGGACCACCTCGATCAGCTCGTCCCGGGCCTGTTCGTATCCGAGCTCGGAGACGGGGGTCTGCTCGTCTGACATCAGGACTGCTCCTCGGTGGTGGTCGGTGTGGTGGGTGCCGCGGTGGTGCGTCCCGCCGCGGGGGTCGAGCCGAGCACGGCGGCGGACAGCGCCCCGTCGGACACCCGGATGCGCAGCTGGGACCCGGGCGGGGCGTGGGCGATCGAGGAGACCACCCTGCCGTCGTGGTCCCCGGCGACGGACTGGACCACCGCGTACCCGCGCGCGAGGGTCGCGGCCGGACCGAGCGTGGTGAGGCGCGCCGACAGGTGACCCAGCGAGGTGGACTCGGTGTGGACGATCCTGGTGATGTCCCGGCGGGCCGCCCGGAGCGCCTCCGCCACCACCTCCGCGCGCGAGGCGACGATCCCGTGCGGGTCGGCCATGACCGGTCGTGAGCGGAGGGCGGCCAGCTGGTGGCGTTCGCGCTCCAGCCACCCGCGGAGGGCGCGCGCGGTGCGGGCGCGGGCCTCGGCGATCCGGCGACGTTCCTCGGCGACGTCCGGGACCACGCGCTTGGCGGCGTCCGTGGGGGTGGCGGCGCGCAGGTCGGCGACCAGGTCCGAGAGCGGGGAGTCCGGCTCGTGGCCGATCGCGCTCACCACGGGCGTCCGGCAGCGGGAGATCGCCCGGACCAGGGCCTCATCGGAGAAGGGCAGGAGATCCTCGACCGACCCGCCGCCGCGGGCGAGGATGATCACGTCGACCCCGGGATCGGCGTCGAGCTCGGCCAGGGCGTCCAGGATCTGCGGCACCGCCGTCGGTCCCTGGACCGCGGTGTTGCGGATGGCGAAGCGCACGTCGGGCCACCGCCCGCGGGCCACCTCCACCACGTCGCGTTCGGCGGCGCTCGCGCGGCCCGTGACGAGGCCCACGCAGGTGGGCAGGAACGGTAGCGGCCGCTTGAGGCGGGGGTCGAAGATCCCCTCGGCGGCCAGCGCCTGCTTGAGCCTCTCGATCCGGGCCAGTAGCTCGCCCACCCCCACCGGCCGGATCTCCGAGACCTGGAGCGAGAACGACCCTCTGCCCGTGTAGAACCGTGGTGTCCCGCGGACCACCACCCGGCTGCCTTCCGTCACGGGCACGGGGGACTCGGAGATGAGCCTGGGCGGGCAGGTGAGGGTCAGCGAGTTGTCCACCGACGGGTCACGCAGGGTGAGGAACGCCGTCCGCGTGCCCGGCCGGAGGCTGAGCTGGGTGATCTGCCCCTCGACCCAGACGGCCCCCAGGCGGTGGATCCACTGGGCGATCTGGTCGGAGACCACCCGGACCGGCCACGGCTGTTCGGGGCTGGAGGGGGTCCTGGCCGATCCGGTGGTCACGTGGCGCGGGGGGCCACGCGGCCTGACGGGACGTCCGGGTCGTCGGGGTCGTCGTCACCCCCGGTCGGGGAGGCGGTCCCGTACCGGTCGTCCGGGTCCGCCCGGTCCTCGTCGAAGGTCGCCCATTCCGGCTGGTCGGACCTCGAGGGGAAGACCGAGGCGATCACCCTGTCACCCTTGACGGCGAGCGCGGTGAGGGTCTGACCGGCGTGGAGATACGACTGCACCAGTCCGCCGGCCACCCGGACGGGGACGGTCGGCAGCGAGGCGACGGCCTCGACCGTCCGGCCGGGGAGGGCGGCCGCGTGCTCGACCACGGAGGCGGCGAGTCCGATCGAGGCGCGGGTGAGGAGGAAGGGACGGAGCATGGGAACCTCTCTGCCGGGGGCGTCCGGGAGGCGTGATGGTCGAAAGTCACCCTGAACCGTACCCTGGGGTCATGACCGAGCAGACCGACATGATCGCCGAACCGGCCACCAGGCGAGTGCTTCTCGCTGAACCGCGCGGCTACTGCGCCGGCGTCGACCGGGCCGTCGAGACGGTCGAGCAGGCCCTGGCCACGCACGGTGCCCCGCTGTACGTGCGCAAGGAGATCGTCCACAACAAGCACGTGGTGGAGTCCTTCCAGGACCAGGGCGTGATCTTTGTCGACGAGACCGACGAGGTCCCGCGCGGGTCCAACCTCGTGTTCTCCGCGCACGGCGTCTCGCCGGCGGTGCGGGAGAGCGCGCTGAAGCTGGAGCTCACCACGTTCGACGCCACCTGCCCGCTGGTGACCAAGGTGCACACCGAGGTCAAGCGCTTCGCCCGCGAGGGCTACCAGATCCTGCTGGTGGGTCACGAGGGCCACGAGGAGGTCGAGGGGACCGCGGGGGAGGCGCCCGACGTGGTGACCCTGGTCGACGGCCCCGGGTCCGTCGACGCCCTCGAGATCCCGGTGGACACCGAGAAGCTCATCTGGCTCTCGCAGACCACGCTCAGCGTGGACGAGACCATGGAGACGGTGCGCCGCCTCAAGCAGAAGTACCCCACGCTGATCGACCCGCCCTCGGATGACATCTGCTACGCCACCCAGAACCGGCAGACCGCGGTCAAGGCCATGGCGCCGCAGTGCGACCTGGTGATCGTGGTGGGGTCGCAGAACTCGTCGAACTCCGTGCGGCTGGTGGAGGTCGCGCTCCAGGCCGGTGCCCGCGACAGTCACCTGGTGGACTACGCAAAGGAGATCGACACCGCCTGGCTCGAGGGCGTCGGTACGGTGGGGGTGACCTCGGGCGCCTCCGTGCCGGAGATCCTCGTCCGCGGCGTCCTGGACCTCCTGGCCGAGCACGGCTACCGGGACGTCTCCACGGTCCGCACGGCGCAGGAGACCATCACCTTCTCCCTGCCCCGCGAGCTGCGCCTGAGCCAGAAGGCCTGATCCGCGCGCAGCGCCCCGGCACCCCGACCTAGCGGCGGGCGTGGGCCGGGGCGCTGCGATGCGGGCGGGCCGCCGCCGCACGGCCCGAGCGGGGCTCAAGGACGTACGCGCGGATGAGGGCGACGGCCACCACCACGAGCGTGGTGACGATCATCAGCGGGAACCGCGTGGCCAGGGGCAGGATCAACGAGACCAGCTGGCTCCGCGAGAACATCTGGGCGGTCAGCCCGGCACCGGCGATCACGGACACCAGCGGGACGATGACGGTCATGACGATGGGCGGCTGGACGCCGGCCACGAACACCGACCGCCGGGCCACGGCCAGGACAGCGACGAGGCATCCGAGGAAGAAGGCGACGGTGAACCCCGCGCCGAGCGCGCCGGTGACCGAATCGATGGCCACCCCGGTCAGCGAGATGGCCACCGCGAGGAGCACCGCGGTCCAGGCGGGGAGCCCGCGAACGGACGCGATGACGGACCTCTCGTCCGCCGGGACCCTTCCACTCCTGCGTGTACTCACAGCGTGAGACTCTAGCCCTCGAGTCGGCGGGCGAGGAATCGACCGAAGCGACGCAGGGGGTTGGTCCCGGCCTCGGCCGGCGAGGGCCGTTCGCCCGTCACGGCCTCCGGATCGATGGGTCCGGGTGCGGGGGTCGGCTCCCCCGGGGACCCGGCGGACCCCGCGGTGGATCCGGTCGAGCGGCCGGCGACCTCGTCGTCGTCCCCTCCTCCGACAAGGACCGCGCCGCCGCCGGGAACGGGTCCCGTTCCCGGATCGACGGTGACGGCGCCGTGGTTCGGTCGCGCCTCCAGCATCCCGGCCATGATCGCGCTGCTGCTCTTGCGCAGAGGAGCGAAGCGCGAACTCGACAACTCGCCCAGGAACGCGGTGAGGCGGCCCTCGTCCGTGGCGGACGCGAGGTCGGAGGCGGTGACGTCGCCGGTCCGCAGGTCGATCTGTTCGCCGAGGTAGCGCAGGATCACCGCGACCACCGCCAGCACCGGTACCGCGAGGAAGGCGCCGATGATGCCGAACAGGGTGCTGCCCGCGGCCACGCCGAGCAGGACGACGACGGGGTGCAGGTTCATCGCCCGGGACTGGAGGATGGGCTGGAGGATGTTGCTCTCCAGCTGTTGTACCGCGACGATCACGACCAGGACGATGAGCGCGGTGGTGAACCCGTTGGCGACGAGCGCGATGAGCACCGCCAGCGCGCCGGCCGTCACCGCACCGACGATGGGGATGAACCCCGCGAGGAACGTGATGACAGCCAGGGCCCACGCCAGCGGCACACCCAGGACCACGAGGGCGATCCCGATGAGCGCGGCGTCGACGAACGAGACGATCGCCTGCGTCCGGATGAACCCGCCGAGGGTGTTCCACGCGCGTGTGGCGACCTCCGTGAGGTGACGGCCGGCGTTGCGGCCGGCGATCCGGCGCACGAACGGGAGGAACCGCGGCCCGTCTTTGATGAAGAAGAACGTGAGGACCAGGACCAGGACCAGCGTGACGACGAGGGATCCCACCGCGGTCACGCCGGTGAACACCCCGTTGGCGATCTGGTCGCCCCGGTCCTGGAGGGTGGAGCTGAGCTGGCCGAGGACCCCGTCGAGCTGTTCGTCCCGGATGTTGAGCGGCGGACCACGCAGCCAGTCCTGCACCTCGCCGATCGCCTCGGAGGTCTGGTCCGCCAGCTGGACGCTCTGCTCGACGATCGACGGGGCGATCAGCGCGATGACCCCCGCGACCACGCCGAGCGTCCCGACGACCGAGATGAGGGCGGCCAGCGACGCGGGGACACCGCGCCGGGTCATCCACCCCGTGGGTGGCCACAGCACCGTGGAGACGATGAGCGCGAGCAGGATCGGCAGGATGCCCACCCACAGGGCCCCGCCGATCCGGGAGAGGAGCCAGCCGGCCACCAGCACGATGGCCAGGCGCAGCGCCCAGTCGGTCACCCACCGCCCGCCGATGCCGATGAGAACGGACCGGTCGACGTGGTCCTCGTCGCCACCGACGGGAGGCAGCGGCTTCGGGTCGTCACTCATGCACCACATGATGTCAGAGCACCCGTGGGGGCGCTTCCTCACGACGGCGCGGGTGGCGGGGCGGGAGTCGCCGGGGTCGGGCCGTAGACTGGTGCCTCGTGAGCCTCACCCTCGGAATCGTCGGACTGCCCAACGTCGGTAAGTCGACCCTGTTCAACGCCCTGACGAACAACGACGTGCTGGCGGCGAACTACCCGTTCGCCACCATCGAGCCCAACATCGGGGTCGTGGACCTGCCCGACCCACGGCTGGCCCGCCTCGCCGAGATCTTCGGCTCCGAGCGGATCCTGCCCGCCGTGGTGTCGTTCGTGGACATCGCCGGGATCGTCAAGGGCGCCAGCACCGGGGAGGGGATGGGCAATAAGTTCCTCGCCAACATCCGCGAGGCCGACGCCATCTGCCAGGTCGTCCGGGTGTTCGACGACCCGGACGTGATCCACGTCGACGGCAGGGTCGACCCGATGGCGGACATTGAGGTGATCGCCACCGAGCTGATCCTGGCGGACCTGGAGACCATCGAGAAGGCGGTCCCGCGCCTGGAGAAGGAGTCCCGCAAGGACAAGTCGTTGGTGGCCCAGCTCGACGAGGTGCGCAAGGCCCAGGCCGTGCTCGAGGACGGGCGGACCCTGTTCGCCGCCCAGGACGAGATCGACCGGGGGCTCCTCCGCGACCTGCATCTCATGACCGCCAAGCCGTTCCTCTACGTGTTCAACGCCGACGAGGCCGTCCTGACCGATGAGGCGCGGCAAGCCGAACTGCGGGCGGCGGTGGCACCCGCCGATGCGGTGTTCCTCGACGCGAAGGTCGAGGCCGAGCTCCTGGAACTGGACGAGGACGATGCCATGGAGTTGCTGGAGTCGATCGGCCAGCACGAGCCGGGCCTGAACTCGCTCGCCCGCGCCGGATTCCACACCCTCGGACTGCAGACGTACCTCACAGCCGGCCCCAAGGAGTCCCGCGCCTGGACCATCCGCAAGGGCGACACCGCCCCCAAGGCCGCCGGCGTGATCCACACCGACTTCGAGAAGGGCTTCATCAAGGCCGAGATCGTGTCCTTCGCCGACCTCGACGCCGCCGGGTCGATGGCCGCCGCCAAGGCCGCCGGCAAGGTGCGCATGGAGGGCAAGGACTACGTGATGGTCGACGGCGACGTGGTGGAGTTCCGCTTCAACGTGTAGTGGCGCGACGATCGCCCCGGAACCTCACGGCTCTTGGCAAGGCACCGGCGACCCGGGAGTATGCTGACATCGCGTCAGCATCTTCTGGCGCCGAGTGACCAGCCTTCGAGAACGAAGAAACCCCGTGGGCGAACCGCAGACTTCCCCCAATCCCAAGCGTTGGTACGCGATGGCGACGGTGTCGCTGGCCGTGTCGATCATCATCATGGATGCCACCGTGGTGAACGTCATCCTGCCGGTGCTCATCCAGGACCTCTCGCTGAACGTGTCGGAGGCCGAGTGGGCGAACTCGATCTACGCGCTCGTGTTTGCGGCGCTGCTGATCACGGTGGGTCGCATGGGCGACCTGTTCGGCCGGCGGCGGTTCCTGCTCATCGGCATCACGATCTTCGTGCTCGCGAGCCTCATTGCCGCATCCGCCCCCAGCGGCGCGGTTCTCCTGCTGGGTCGCCTTCTCCAGGGTGTCGGCGGCGCGATGATCCTGCCTTCCACGCTCTCGACCGTGAACGCGATGTTCACCGGCCGCGAGCGAGGGATCGCCTTTGCGATCTGGGGTTCGACGATCGGCGGCATGGCGGCGGTCGGCCCGCTCGTGGGTGGATGGCTCGCCACATACGTCAGCTGGCACTGGGCCTTCCTCATCAACCTGCCGATCGGCATCCTCATCGTGGTCGGCACGATCCTCTGGGTCCCCGAGACCAGAGACCCGCACGCCGAGCGTGGCGTCGACGTCGCCGGGATCGCCTTGTCGGTGGTCGGTCTGTCGGCACTGGTGTTCGGCCTGATCGAGGGGCAGCGCTACGGATGGTGGAACGTCGACACGGCGCCGTCGATCGGCGGGTGGACCTGGCCCTACGCCCTCTCGCCGGTGCCGTTCGCGTTCGCCATCGGAATCCTGTCCATGGTGGCCTTCGTCGTGGTCGAACTCAGCCGTGCCCGCGCCGGGAGGCCGGTGCTGCTGGATCTCGGGCTGCTGCGCATCCGGAGCCTGCGCTACGGATCGATCGCCGCGCTCATCGTCTCGCTGGGCGAGTTCGGCATGCTGTTCGCCCTGCCGCTCTACGTGCAGAGCGTTCTGGGATTCACCGCGCTCAACACCGGGCTGCTGATCCTCGCGCTCGCAATCGGCACCTTCCTCATCTCCGGTGGCACCGCCCAGCTCGCCGGACGGATGGGCGGGCGCAGCATCGTGCGGATCGGGCTGCTGCTCGAGGTCACCGCGGTGGCGGGTCTGGCGCTGAGCATCTCGGCCACCGCGAACGCCTGGGTGCTCGCGGCGTGGCTCTTCCTCTACGGCGTGGGCGTCGGGCTCGCCACCGCCCAGCTCACCAACGTGATCATGGTCGACGTTCCGGTCGCGCAGAGCGGGCAGGCCTCCGGGCTGCAGAGCACGGTCCGCCAACTCGGCGCAGCGCTGGGCGTGGCCGTCCTCGGCACGGTCCTGGTGACGACGCTCGCCAACGCGGCGTCGTCGAATCTCGAGGGGATCGCCGGACTCAGCCCGCAGGCGCAGGAGCAGACCGTCTCGGTGGTGAAGGGGTCCGCGGGCGCCGCGATCCCGGGACTGTCATCGATGCCCGGCTTGAGCCAGGAGGTGCAGACGGCGGCAGAGGATGCCATGGTCACCGCGGCCCGGGTCACGACCTTCGGTGCGGCATTCGCGCTGCTCGTCGGCCTGGTCGCGACCGTGGGCCTGCCGGCGACCCCGCCGGCGCGCCGCGAGGACGACGACGCCGACGACGTCGCGCCCGAGCCGCAACCGGTCGGCGACTGACGGCGCTCGCGGGTGACCTGACGGCACGGGTCGGGCGGTGAGCACGTGGCGGCGACAAGCACCGGCGGCGCTGTGGGGCACGACCGGGGCTGCCCCGGACGGCCGCGACCGGATGGTCGATTAGGCTTTCTATATAAATCCGACCGGTGGTCCGCCCCGCGTCGCCGGAGGCGCGTCGGCCGGACGTAGTCCACTCGCGGATCGGCCTCTGCTGCGGCATGGTCTCTTCGCGCTCGCCTACCTCGTCGTCGCGGTGGCGACGGTGAAGTTCGTGAATCCGGGGACGGCCGTCTCGCTGGTCTGGCCGTCCGCCGGCGTCGCGGTGTGGTGGGCATTGACGTGTCGGAGTCGGCGGTCGTTCCTGCTGGTGTGCGCGTTCGTCTTCGCCGTTCCCACCTCGTACATGCTCCTCGTCAACGGCCGTTCTATCGAGACGGTCTGGCTGCTGGGGGTGGCCTACGTCCTCTCAGGACCCGCGATCCGGCCCGTCATGGAGGCGCTCGAGCGGGTGCGGGAGAGGGAGGAGTGGCTACCCGCGGTCAGGGGGCGCGAGAAGCTCGCCCGCATCGCGGTACCCGGTGACGTCTATCGGCTGCTCATCGCGAGCCTCATCACCCTCCCGTTGGCCAAGTGCGTCAGCATGGTGTGGTTCGCACTCGACGGCGACGCCGTCTCGATGTCCCTCTACATGAGTCTCGTCCTGCGCGATCTCGCGGGCGTCATGGTCGTGGCCGGACCCGGGCTCGCGATCGCGTCGTGGGGGCGGCGGGATGTGGACGCCACGGCGTTGCGTCACACGGCGATCGCGCTCGCCGCGACGTCGGTGTTGCTCGCGCTGATCTTCGGGCCCGGCCAGGAGCTGCCGATCGCCTACCTCGCCTCGCTTCCGTTGTTCTGGAGCGCCACGAGGCTGCCGGTGTCGTCTGCGGCGGTGCACGCGGTCTTCACCACGGTCACCGCGGCGATCCTCGCGTACTGGATCGGTGCGGGTCCCTT
Source organism: Dietzia sp. UBA5065 (assembly GCA_002415925.1). Taxonomy (GTDB): domain Bacteria; phylum Actinomycetota; class Actinomycetes; order Mycobacteriales; family Mycobacteriaceae; genus Dietzia. The sequence continues at coordinate 40,919 of DIAZ01000072.1, forward strand.
CGCCGCCCCTGAGACCCCTGTCCAACAGGCGTTGGCGATCCAGATCTTCATCATCCTGACGGTCCTACTGACTCTCGTCGTGTCGACGACCGTGCAGCAACGATCGTCGATCAACGCGGAGCTGAGCGCATTGACCATGACGATCCCGGACGCGGTGGTCACCGTCGATCGTGAAGGTCGAGCGATGCCGGTCAACTCGGCGGGATACGACGTGGTGGTCGCGAATCCGGGCGGCGGGTACGCGTCCCGTCCGATCCGCGAGGTCTATGACGTGGGTCTGCCCGGGACGTTGAGCCCCATCGCACAGGCGCTCGGGGGCGGATCCGTGCGAGCGATGATCGTAGAGCTCGCCGATCCGTCCCCTGGTGCCCCGAGCGGCGACCGCCGGACCTATTCGGTGAGCGCGTCGCCGCTCTACGGACCGGGAGGAGCCGAACCCGATCAGGCGCTCCTCCTGTACCACGACCTCACCGAAGGTCACCGGTTGGTGCGGGAACTCCAGCGCGCCCGCGACGAGGCCCAGGACCTGTTCGATGACGCGCCGCAAGGCGTCGCGACCCTCGGCACCGACGGCAGGATCCTGCAGGCCAACCGCGCATTCGGCGACTTGGTGGGTGTCCCGGAGGACCGACTTCCGGGGCGTCGCCTGGACGAGTTCTGCGTCGACGGGGACCTGGACGAGGAAATCGGCCTGGCCCTGGGCGAACCAGGGACGCTCGTCCGCGCCGATCGCTCCCTCGGCGCCGCGGACGGGCGGAGCGTCATGGTCGCGCTCTCGCTCCGCACCATGACCCGAGGGGACGAGTCGTCCCCGCAACTGCTCGTCAACGCGGTCGACGTGACCGAGAGGCAGGAGCTTCACGACCTGGTCTCCCACCTCGCCGACCACGACGCGACCACCGGACTGATCAACCGCCGTCGGTTCGATCGGGAGTTCGAGTCGATCCTCGAGCGCAGCGCATCCGAGTCGGGGGCCGGGGCGCTACTCCTCATCGACCTCGACGATTTCAAGTCGGTGAACGACCTGCTCGGACACCATGTTGGCGACGAGCTCCTGGTCGAGTTCGCGCAGTTGCTGACGGCGTCCGTCCGCTCGACGGATGTCGTCGCCCGACTCGGCGGCGACGAGTTCGCCATTGTCCTTCCAAGCGCCGACAAATCGATCGCGATCGCGGTCGCCGGCGGGATCGTCGACGCTGTGCGCCGGCGGTTCCGTGACCGCCCCGATGCCCTGGGTCGGGTCACCGCGAGCATCGGCGTCGCACTGTTCGCCGACGCCCGCTACCGCGCCACCGACGTGCTGCTCCGCGCGGACCAGTTGCTCTACGACGCCAAGCGTTCGGGGCGGGATTGCTTTGTCGCGCCCGGGTCCGGGGAGGGGAGCACCGGTCCGGTCCCGCCGGTCGTCCCCCGAGACCGTGTCGAGCGCATTCTCAGATCGGACGCGTTGACTCTCGAGCTGCAGCCGATCGTCGAACTGGCGACCGGACGGGTGGTGCTCGCCGAGGGGCTCGTCCGTGACGCGGGTTCTGCGCAGGAGATGTCGACCGGCGAGTTCGTGGCGGCGGTGGAGCGAGCGGGTCTCGGACCGGAACTCGATTCGCGGGTCCTGCGGCGGGGGATCCGGTTGCTGCCGCAACTGCAGCGTGCCAGGCCCGGATTCCGCCTCTCGCTCAACATCTCGGCGCAGTCGCTCGGGTCGGACGAGGTCGCGCGCGTCATCGTGTCCGAGCTCGAGGTCCACCGAGTGCCGTTCGGCTCGCTCGTGCTCGAGGTGACGGAGACGGCACCGATCACGGACATCGAGTCCGCGCGCAGTTTCCGACGGACCATGCGTGAGCACGGGGTGAGCCTCGCCCTCGACGACTTCGGCGCGGGGTGCGAGCCGTACCGCTACCTGAGGCAACTGGAGGTCGACATCGTGAAGATCGCGGGTGAGTTCGTGGAGAACATGGCCGACGGCGACATCGACAGCGGCATAGTGAGGTCCATCGTCGACCTCGCCGAGGGGCAGGGCATGCGCACAGTGGCCGAATTCGTCTCCGACGAGCGGATTCTCTCCGCTGCCCGACTCGCGGGGATCACGTACGCACAGGGCTCCCACATCGGGATGTCGCTTCCCCTCGACGAGTTCCTCTCCACGCACCTCGTGGATTCGGCCGTCGGAGTCGACATGGAGGACAGATGAGCAGGGAACGCTTCTCGATGGGCCGGATCGTCGGCATCGGCGTGGTGGGGCTGGCGGCGATGGCAGGTCTCATGCTCTGGCTCGCCATCTCTCTGTCGGATCCGACCTCTCCGGGCGCTCGCGAGGTCCGACTGTTCGGTCTGTGGAACGTCCTCTACGACGACTATTCCCCGCCGGCCAGCGTGCTCATCGCCGCCGTCACCGTCTCTGTGGTGTTCGTCGCGATCGCCGTCGTGGTGGAGGTGGCCGTCACCAACCGCTATCGCAGGTCCTCCGACGCCGAGGACATCCCGCTCGCGCCGAAGGTCGTCATGGCGGCCACTCGAGGGGTGTTCCACGGACCGGTCACGATCACCGTTCTCGTTCCCGCGCACAACGAGGCGGACCGGATCTCGGCGACCATCGAGGCGTTGCAGGCGCAGGATGCCGCGCCCGAGCGCATCATCGTCGTGGCCGACAACTGCACCGACGCGACGCCGGACCTCGCCGTGGCCGCCGGGGTGGAGGTGTTCGAGACACGGGAGAACCGGCACAAGAAGGCGGGCGGGCTCAACCAGGTCCTCGCGGACCTGCTGCCGGAGCTGGGGGAGAACGACGTCGTCATGGTCGTCGACGCCGACACCGTGCTCGATCAGGGGTTCCTGGCCGAGGCGCGACGGCGCTTCACCGACGACCGTGCGCTCATGGCGGTCGGAGGCCTGTTCTACGGTGAGCCCGGCTCGGGCTGGATCGGCCAGTACCAGCGCAACGAGTACACGCGCTACAGTCGCGACAT
>DIAZ01000072.1:44017-49787 GCA_002415925.1 Dietzia sp. UBA5065
CCGGCGACGCGGCCGGGTGTTCGTCCTCACCGGGACGGCGTCGGCCTTCCGTGCTCGGGGGCTCCGGACCATCGCCGACTCGCGGGGCACCGCCCTCCCCGGGCGCCGGGGAGACGTGTACGACACTGCCGCGCTCACCGAGGACAACGAACTGACGCTCGCGCTGAAATCCCTCGGCGGTCTGATGGTGTCGCCCACCGAGTGTTCGGTCGTCACCGAGGTGATGCCGACGTGGAAGCAGCTGTGGCACCAGCGCCTGCGCTGGCAGCGCGGGGCGCTCGAGAACCTCGGCGCCTACGGCGTGACCCCGCAGACCACGCGCTACTGGTTCCAGCAGCTCGGGATCGGATACGGGGCGATCGCGCTCAGCGCGTACCTGGTGCTCATCGGCATCACGATCCTCGCGAGCGACGAATGGATCTGGTACCCGTTCTGGATGACGCTCGGGCTGCTGTTCATGATCGAGAGGGTCGTCACCGTGTGGCGCTCGACCCTGTTCGCCAGATTCGTCGCCGCTCTGCTGCTACCCGAACTCGTCTACGCGACGTTCCTCAACCTGGTGTTCCTCAAAGGGGTGTTCGACATCTTGCTCATGAAGAAGGCGAGCTGGGGTGAGTCGGACGCTGATGTGTCCGGCGAGGCGGCGGTGGCGCAGCCCGACGGTGGCGGGGAGGGCCGATGATCCCGGAGTCCGTGCTGTCGAGCGGCTGGTTCGCCGTCCTGGCGGCGTTCGTCGCGATCAACACCGCGATGTACGTGGTGCTCGCCGTGATCAAGACGCTGCCCCGGATCTACATCAGGGACTTCCTGCCGCGTTCTTACCGACGCGCCGAGACCCGCAGCATCCACCCGGGTGCGGATGAGGGTCACGGGCGGCCGAGACCGGACTGACCGGGCTGGTGCAGCGTAGACAGGTGCCGGGTCGGCGGTCCGAGATCTCAGGCGCGGAGGGCGTCCATCACCGCGGCCACTCGGCGGGCCCTGGTCTCGTCAGCCTTGGCCGATTCCACCGAGCGGGCGTGTTCCTTCTTCTTGGAGTAGCTCAGCGCCGCCCACGCCGCCGCCGCCGCGGGGTCCTCGCGCAGTTCCGCGTCCAACACCGGCGGTACTGCGACCGTCCTGGGAGCGTCGTCGAGTTCAAGGCGAACCTCGACTCGGTCTCCCGCCCCGCGCCCGGTCGCCGCACGCGTGTCGGCGTTGAAGGAGATCACGTAGCGACCGCCCATGGAGGTGATCGTGCTCGAGTAGGTGTGGTCACCATCGACGGTGACTCTGACGGGCACCCGCTTGCCGTGGTCGAAGGCGGCCACGACCTCGGCCGGAACGACGATCGCGACGTTCTTGCCACCCGTGGGTTCGAGGACCGTGCGGAACTCCTGCGCCTTCATCTCCCCAGTATGGCCGGCGGCAGGTCCATGCGCGGGCGGAGACGAGTCACGGCTGGGACTGCTGCCGAGGGTGGGCCCGGGCTGCCGTCAGTCCGGCCGCCCATCCGGGGGCGCGTCCACCGGCGGGAGGTCGGATGGCCAGCATGTCGTGACCGCTGCAGGTGAGCAGCCAGGACGTGAGGGAGTTGGAGTTCCACATCTCCCCGGTGCGCAGTTCATCCCGGCCCCAGGTCGGGGTCGGGACCGCCGGGACCAGGTCCAGCACGCGTCGCGCCCGGCCCCGACTCGTGCTGACTCGGCGGGGGCCGTCGACCGCGGTGGCGGCATCGGGAATGGTGCCGTCGCGCCAGCAACGGATTTCGTAGCGGAACACCCGCCACCGGCCCAGTGACGGCAGACCCACCGCACCTTCGGCCTCGACGCCACGGTCGCCACCCGACCCGGCCCACACGGGGGCCATCTCGACGGCGTGGTCGTGACCGTCGAGGTGCACCAGCAGCGCCGAGTGGTAGAGGTCGACGCGCTGCCGGTGCTGGCGGAGCGCGGCGAGAGCCTCGTAGACGCGTCCGGAACCCCGGACGCACAGGCCGCCTGCACCGGCGCCCAGCGGCAGCCAGAACAGGTCGATGCTCGCCCGGGTCCTGTGGTGATCCATGGTCACGGGGTGGATCCGCGCGGCGCACCGGTGCAATCGGTGCGCCGGATCCGCGGGGGGAGGCGGTACATGCCCATCTCCACCACTCCTCTCCGGAGACCGACCTGCCGCCTACCGCGAAGTGCGAGCGTGGGGGTAGGCGGGGTCGCGGCCCTGGAAATTCAGGATATCCGGGTTCCTGATGACCCCGTCCTGGATCTCGATCGCGCGGGAGATCGTGAGGTTCTCCTCCCACGAGGCGGGTCCCTCCATGACAGTGCGAAGGAACGGCAGGAGCGCCTCGCTGATCTCCCACGTCGCCGAGTTCCACAGGTACGACGGACTGTGGTCGACGGCGTAGTAGTGCACCCCCCGTCCGACGGTGAACATGGGATCGTCGAACCCGGTGGGCTTCGCCCACTCGAACCCCATCCCCTCGTCGCACGAGACGTCGATGATCAGGCTCCCCGCGGCGAACTCGGCCAGGTCCTCGGTCCGGAGATAGGTCAGGGGAGCGTTGACGTCCTGGAGGGTGCAGTTGACCACGATGTCGTGGGAGGCGAGGAAGGTCGGGAGCAGGACGTCTCCGTCCTCGGTGGGCACGGTGCTGAGGTGCGTCGCGCCGTCGTCGGTGTTGAGCTGGGTGAGCTGTGCGCTGTGGATGGGGGAGCCGACCGCCGAGGCGTCGCGCTGCGTGAGGACCTGGATGTCGTGGATCCCGTGCGCCTTCAGTGCCGTGACCGCCCCTCGTGCCGTGGCCCCGAAGCCGATGACGACCGCAGCGAGTCGCGGGCCGTAGTCGCCGGTCGAGCCGATGAGGCTCAACGCGTGGATCACGGAGCAGTACCCGGCGAGCTCGTTGTTCTTGTGGAGCACGTGCAGACTGAACTCGCCCTGCCGGGTCCAATGGTTCATCGCCTCGAACGCGATGAGAGTGAGTCGACGATCGATGGCCGCCTGCGTCATCCCGGCATCCTGGACGCAGTGGGGCCAACCCCAGAGGGTGCGTCCATCAGGGATCCCGCGCACGTCGGTCAGCTGGGGCTTGGGCAGCAGCAGCACGTCCGCGGCAGCGATGACCTCCGAGCGGTCGGCGACCCTCCCGACGCGGGACTCGATGTAGCCGGGTTCGAGCTGGAAATCGGCGCCGTAGCCGCGCTCGACGATCATCCGTGCCCGTACGTCCGGATCGATCCGGTCCAGGTGATGCGGATGGAGGGGGAGTCGGCGCTCGTTCTCCATCGCGGAATTCGCCAGCACACCGAGGGTCAGGAGAGACCCACCGGTGGCGGCGGAGGGCGGTTGAGCGGTGCCGGGCATCCGGACTCCCATCATCGGGGAACCGAGGCCAGCTCCGCACCCGACTATAGGCGGGTGCGGTATGGCAGGGCTCGGAGTCGTGAGACGGATCAGGTCCCAGTGGGGTCACGGTTCGTGACGGAACCCGATCTTGATGGTCACCTGCCAGTGCACCACCTTGTCCCCGTCCAGCTTGCCGCGGACCGACTGCACCTCGAACCAGTCGAGGTTGCGGAGGGTCTTGGAGGCCTCGGCGATGGCGTTGGTGACCGCCTCGTCGGTTCCGTTCGGCGAGGAGCCGACGATCTCGGTGACGTTGTAGACGTGGTTCATGATGCCCTCCGGTCAGTGTGACGCATATCACCCTAGCCGATCCGGTGAGGGGCATCCGGGATGAACGGCACCGCACCCACCGGCGAGTGGCCGATGGGTGCGGTGAGCCGGGCGTCGGGTCAGGTGTGCGAACCCTCCAGAGCGGAATTGAACGTCGTGCTCGGGCGCATGGCCTCCCGCAGCTTCTCCACGGAGGGCTGGTAGTAGCCCTCCAGCTCCACCGGTGTGCCCTGGACGGCCATCAGCTCCCGGAGGATGGTGTCCTGATCGGAGGTCAGCCTCTCCGCCAGCGGAGCGAACTGCGCCGCCAACTCCGTGTCCTCCGACTGTCCGGCCAGTTCCTGAGCCCAGTACAGCGCGAGCCAGAACTGGCTGCCCCGGTTGTCGAGTTCGCCGGTCACCCGCGACGGGGACTTCCGGTTCTTCAGGAGCGTGCCGGTGGCGGTGTCGAGCGTCTTGGCGAGGATGGTGGCCCTGGGGTTGTCGTACTTGCGGCCGAGGTCCTCCAGGCTCGCACCCAGCGCGAGGAACTCCCCGAGCGAATCCCACCGCAGGTGGTTCTCCTCCACGAGCTGCTGGACGTGCTTGGGGGCGGACCCGCCCGCGCCGGTCTCGTACAGTCCGCCGCCGGCCATGAGCGGGACGACCGACAGCATCTTGGCGCTGGTACCGAGCTCGAGGATCGGGAACAGGTCGGTGAGGTAGTCCCGCAGGATGTTTCCCGTCACCGAGATGGTGTCCAGGCCGCGCCAGGCACGCTCGAGGGTGTAGCGCATGGCACGCACCTGCGACATGATCTGGATGTCCAGGCCCTCGGTGTCGTGGTCGGCGAGGTACCTCTTCACCAGGGTGATGAGATTCTTCTCGTGCGGGCGGTACGGGTCGAGCCAGAAGACCGTCGGCATGGCGGAGGCACGGGCGCGGTCGACCGCGAGCTTCACCCAGTCGCGGATCGGGGCGTCCTTGACCGTGCACATCCGCCAGATGTCACCGGCCTCGACGTCCTGGGACAACAGGACCTCGCCGGTGGCGGCGTCGACGATGTTGGCGACACCGTCGTACTGGACCTCGAACGTCTTGTCGTGGCTGCCGTACTCCTCGGCCTTCTGCGCCATGAGGCCGACGTTCGGGACGGTGCCCATGGTGGTGGGGTCGAACGCCCCGTTGGTCTTGCAGAAGTTGATGATCTCCTGGTAGATCCGCGCGAACGTGGACTCCGGGATGACGGCCTTGGTGTCCTTCTTCCGGCCGTCGGCGCCGTACATCTTCCCGCCGATGCGGATCATCGCCGGCATCGAGGCGTCGACGATCACGTCGGAGGGCGAGTGGAAGTTCGTGATGCCTCGGGCGGAGTCGACCATCGCCAGTTCCGGCCGCTGTTCGTGGCAGCGGTGCAGATCCTCGATGATCTCCTCCTTCTTGGAGGTGGGCAGGTTGTCGATCTTGTCGTAGAGATCGACCATGCCGTTGTTGACGTTGATGCCGAGCTCGTCGAAGAGCTCGCCGTGCTTGACAAAGGCGTCACGGTAGAACACCCGCACGGCGTGGCCGAACACGATCGGGTGGCTCACCTTCATCATGGTGGCCTTGACGTGGAGGGAGAACATGACGCCGGTCTCCTTGGCGTCGTTGAGCTGCTCCTCATAGAACTCCATGAGCGCCTTCTTGCTCATGAACATCGAGTCGACGACCTCGCCGGCCTCGAGCGGAACGGTCTTGAGGACGTGCGTCTCGCCGTCCGGGGTGACGACCTCCATCCGCGCGTCGCAGGCGCGGTCGAGGATGATCGACTTCTCCCCGGCGTAGAAGTCGCCGTGGGTCATGTGGGCGACATGGGTCTGAGAGGCCATCGACCACTTGCCCATGGAATGCGGGTTGGCGCGGGCGTACTCCTTGACCGCCTTCGGGGCGCGGCGGTCGGAGTTGCCCTGGCGCAGCACCGGGTTCACGGCGCTTCCGAGGCACGTCCCGTAGCGCTCGACGATCTCGGCTTCCTCGGGGGTCTTGGGGTCGTACGGGTAGTCCGGGATGTCGTATCCCTTGGACTGCAGCTCGGCGATCGCGGTGGTCAGCTGATGGACTGACGCGCTGACGTTGGGCAGCTTGATGATGTTGG
>DIAZ01000096.1:0-9683 GCA_002415925.1 Dietzia sp. UBA5065
AGGATCTGGGTCTCGCCACGCTCGAACAGCGCCGAGCCGTGGGCGCGCGGGATGACCTCGACCTCGGCGGACAGCGCACGGATGTCGCGCGTGCCGCGTCCGTCGATCCGGAAGTGGTCGGTGAGGATGCGCTGGCGGACGATCTTCTTGGTGAGCGACTTGAAGGCGGCGCCGATCTCCCCGGCGCGGCCCTCGAAGCGCTCGCCGAGCGCGGCCAGGACCTCGGCCTTGAGCGCGTCGGTGGCGCCGTCGCGCTCCTGCTTGTCGGCGACGGCCATGATCTCGCCCAGCTTCGCCTCCGCGACCTCGGAGACGGCGGCGAACGCGTCGTCCTGGTAGGGCGGGAACAGCGTGAACTCGCGCGCCTCGGTGGGCGCGGCGGTGGCCAGCGCCTGCTGCGCGGCGCACAGCTCGGCGATGAACGGCTTCGCGGCCTCGAGGCCCTGCGCCACGACGTCCTCGGTGGGTGCCTGGGCGCCACCGGCGATCTTCTCGATGACGTTGCCGGTGGCCTCGGCCTCGACCATCATGATCGCCACGTCGGCGCTGTCACCCGAACCGACGACGCGACCGGCGACGACCATGTCGAAGACGGCGTCGGAGAGCTGCTCGACGGTCGGGAACGCGACCCACTGCCCGGCCGGGTCGGCGGCCGTCGGGATGAGGGCGATCCGCACGCCGCCGACGGGCCCCGAGAACGGGAGGCCGGACAGCTGCGTGGACGCGGAGGCGGCGTTGATCGCCACGACGTCGTAGAGGTCCTTGGGGTCGAGGCTCATGACGGTCACGACGACCTGGACCTCGTTGCGGACACCGTCGGCGAACGTCGGGCGCAGCGGCCGGTCGATGAGGCGGCACGTGAGGATGGCGTCGGTGCTCGGCCGGCCCTCACGCCGGAAGAACGAGCCGGGGATGCGGCCCGCGGCGTACATGCGCTCCTCGACGTCCACCGTGAGGGGGAAGAAGTCGAAGTGCTCCTTGGGGTGCTTGCCCGCCGTGGTGGCAGACAGCAGCATCGTGTCGTCGTCCAGGTACGCGACGACCGCGCCGGCGGCCTGCTTGGCCAACCGTCCGGTCTCGAAGCGCACCTCGCGGCGACCGAAGTCGCCGTTGTCGATGGTCGCTACGGTCTCGAAGACTCCGTCTTCGACCTCGACGGCCGTGATCTCTGGCATGTGTAGTCCTGTCCTGTCGGTGACTGGGGGCCTCTGGGCGGATCTCTTCCGCCGGGCCGCCGGGCCACACGCCAGGAACGTCCCGGTTCGACCTCGGTCTTCGATCGAAGCAGCCGGAACCGGTGCCCCTCCCAGGGGAACCCGCCGTTCCGGCGGCCACTACCGAGGACCGTCAATCGGACCTGTCGACGCCCGGTACGTGCGCACCGGCCGTGTCCAGGCTACCAGGGAAAACACCCCGGGTCACCGGGGCGCACCGGGGTACCGCCCCCGGAAAGCACTGTTCCCCGCCCTCGGGGAGGACGGGGAACGGCGGCCGGGACGCGACGGTGGGGTCAGCGACGCAGACCGAGGCGCTCGATGAGCGTGCGGTAGCGCGCGATGTCGACCTTCGCGATGTACTTGAGCAGACGACGCCGGCGGCCGACCAGGAGGAGCAGTCCGCGACGGGAGTGGTGGTCGTGCTGGTGGGTCTTGAGGTGCTCGGTGAGCTGGGTGATCCGCTTGGTGAGCATGGCGATCTGGGCCTCGGGCGAGCCGGTGTCGGTCTCGTGGATCCCGTACTCGGCCAGAACGGCCTTCTTCTCTTCGGTGCTCAACGCCATGGGTGTCTCCTGGTTGTTCCAGTCCGCGAAAATGTAGGACCCCGCCGCCGCGAACCGCAGCCGGGCCGAGTGGAGACGCTACCAGGCGGGACGCGGGCGAGCCCAATCCCCCGAGCTCGAGCCCCGCGGTCAGGCGTCGGCGCCGTCGGCCGCGAGGACCGTGCGGGTCCGCGCGACGTCGCGGTCCATGGCCACCAGCAGCTCGTCGACCGAGGTGAACTTCTCCATGTCCCTGACGTGGTCGACGAAGTCCACCGCGGCGACGCGCCCGTAGAGGTCGGCCGACTCGTCCAGCACGAACGCCTCGACGCTGCGCACCGCGTCGCCGAACGTGGGGTTGGTGCCCACGGAGATGGCCGCGGGGTAGCGGCGGCCGGGGACGATCGTCCCGTCGACCGGATGGTCGTCGAGGAGGGTGAACCAGCCCGCGTACACACCGTCCACCGGGATCGCCGTGTACTCGGGCAGGTCGAGGTTCGCCGTGGGGTACCCGAGATCGCGACCGCCGCGTCCGGCGCCGTGGACGACGACCCCGGACACCCGGTGCGGTCGGCCGAGGATCGTCGCCGCACCCGCGACGTCGGCGTCCGAGATCAGGCGCCGGATCCGAGACGACGATATGGGTTCCCCGTCCGATTCCAGCAGGTCCACCACCCGCACCTCGATCCCCCGGTCGGCGCAGAGCTCGCGCATCACCCCCGGGGTGCCGGCGGCGCGGCGCCCGAACGTGAAGTTGCTGCCGACGGTGACGGAGCGGCTGCCCAGCCCCTCGACCAGGACCCTGTCCACGAACTCGTCGGGCTCCCACGAGGCCATCCCGGCGTCGAAGGGCAGGGCGAACACCGCGTCCATGCCGAACTCCCCCGCCAGCTCCGCGCGCCGCTCGAGCGGCGTCAGGACCAGCGGGTGGGTCCCCGGCCGGATCACCTCCACCGGGTGCGGGTCGAACGTCACCAGCACCGGGCTCGCTCCGAGATCACGCGCCGAACCGACCGCGTGGTCGACGAGGCCGCGATGACCCCGGTGGAGTCCGTCGAACACCCCCAGTGCGACGGAGGTCCCGCCGTCAGGGATCACGATCTCGTCGAACGTCCGCCACAGCTGCACGGCGACAACCTTACGCCCGGGGTTCACAGCCCCGCCGGTCGCATGACCACGACCGGAGCGGCCCGCTGCCCCGACTCGGTGACCAGTGCCGCGACCCGTCCGTCGGGCCCCACCGCCGCCGTCACCCCCCGATCGCCGCGGGCCTCGAGCCACCGCCCGTGCCGCAACCCCTCCGCCTCGTCGGCGTCGACGTCACGACGGGGGAAGGCGATCAGTGCGGCGGCGTCGAGATCCAGGGACAGCCGGGGGTCGGACTCCAGCTGGTCGAGGGTCCTGGCCGCGTCGAGCCCGAAGGGACCGACGGCCGTGCGGCGCAGCGCGGTGAGGTGGCCGCCCACCCCGAGGGTGGAACCGAGGTCACGCGCCAGCGCGCGGATGTAGGTGCCGGTGGAACAGTCGACGACGACGACGAGGTCCACCACCGCGCCCGTCCGCGTGCGCTCGAGGACCTCGAAGCGCGAGATCGTCACCGGCCGCGACGGGAGCCGGACCTCCTCCCCCGACCGCACCCTGTCGTAGGCGCGGCGGCCGTCCACCTTGATCGCGCTCACGGCGGACGGGACCTGGTCGATCCGCCCGGTCAGCCCCGCCACCCCGGCGTCGATCGCCTCGTCGGTCACCCCGGAGGCGTCCACCCGCGCGGTGACCTCCCCCTCCGCGTCGTCGGTGGTGGTGGTCTCGCCGAGTCGGATGGTGGCCTCGTAGGACTTGGTCTCCAACGCGAGCAGCCCGAGCAGCTTGGTGGCCCGCTCGATGCCCACCACCAGCACCCCGGTGGCCATCGGGTCGAGGGTGCCGGCGTGCCCGACCTTGCGGGTGCCGAAGTACCGGCGCAACCGTCCCACCACGTCGTGGCTGGTCATCCCCCCGGGTTTGTCGACCACCACCAGTCCGGGATCGGGGGCGGGACGGGGGTCGGGTCTGCGCGGTGTCACGGGGCCACGTTATCCACACCGGCGGGCCGGAGCACGATCGCCGAGGCGACGTAGCCGTCGCGGACGGCCCACCGACCCCGGAACTCGACCAGATCCGGTCCCCCGTCCACCGCGTGCGGGTCCACCAGGATCCGGGACCGCAGCACGCCGCCGACCACCTCGTCGTCGTCCCCGTCCGGCACCAGGGTGATGTGCGCGTCGGCGAACCCCAGCCACCGACGGGTGAGCGGGAACCACGCCTTGTACGTGGCCTCCTTGGCCGTGAACAGCACCTTGTCCCAGTGCACGGACGGCACCTCCCCGGTGGCGGCGCGCACCCACGCCGCCTCCTCCGGCAGGGCCACCGCGTCGAGGACACCGTCCCCCAACGGCCCGTGCGGCTCCACGTCCAACCCCAGCGACCGGACCCGGGCGGACGGCGCCAACGCCGCCGCGCGCAGGCCGTCGGTGTGGGTGAGCGTGCCCACCACACCCGCGGGCCACACCGGCATGCCCCGGCCACCCCGGGTGATCGGTACCGGCGGCAGGCCCATCCGGTCCATCGCCTCGCGCGCGCAGGCCCGGGCCGCCGCGAACTCGATCCGGCGGCTCTCCACCGCCCGGCCGATCTGCTCGGCCTCGGAGGGGTACAGGGAGTCGAGGGCGGCCGCGTCGTCGAGACCCAACTCGTCGAACGTCACCGCCACCACGTCCCCGGGCAGTACGTCGCGGATCATCGCTCCTCCTCCAGGTCCGGCCCGGTGTCCCCGGGTCGGGCGATCCTCGGCATCCCGTCGTCGCCGCGGATCCACCGCACCTGCGGGAGTTCCGGGGCGGGCAGGATCTGCCGGGCCAGCGGATCGGGCCGACCGCGCGCCCCCCACTCCCGCGGGTAGCCCAGGGAGACCTCGTCGAACCGGACGCGGTCGTGGACGGTGGTGCGGGGGATGTGCAGGTGCCCGTACACGCAGGCCACCGCCCGGTATCGGCGGTGCCAGTCCGAGGTCTGCTCCGTTCCGCACCACAGCGCGAAGTCGGGGTGGCGCAGGACCTCGGTGGGCCCCCGCAGTAGCGGCCAGTGATTGACCAGGACGGTCGGGTGCGCGGGGTCGAGCGCGGCGAGCCTGGTGGTCGTGGCCACCAGCCGCTCGCGGCACCAGGCCACCGCGTCCGGGTAGGGGGCGGTGTCGATGAGGAACTCGTCGGAGGCCACCACCCGACGCTCGCGGGCACCGGCCAGGGCGACGGACCGCGACTGGCCGGGCTCGCGCGTCCAGGAGTAGTCATAGAGCAGGAACATCGGCACGACCCACGCCGGCCCGCCGGGACCGGTCCACAACGGGTACGGGTCCTCGGGGGTGTCGACGCCGATCGACCGGCACGCGTCCACCAGGCGGTCGTACTTGGCGGGGGAGGTGATCCCCGCGTCGTCGCGCCCGATCCACAACTCGTGGTTGCCCGGCACCCAGATCACCCGCTCGAACGCCGCCGCCAGCCGCTCGAGGGCGTCGATCACGTGGTCGGTCTTCTCCGCGACGTCGCCCGCCACGATGAGCCAGTCCCCCGGATGCGAGGGCCGGATGTCCCCGAGGACGTCGGAGTTGCCCCGGTGGCCGACGTGGAGGTCGGACACCGCGCGCAGGCTCGGGTGATCGGTCATGCCGTGGCCTGCTCCCGGGTGGGCCCGGACGGCGTCTCCGCCCCCAGCACCAGCCACCGGTCGCCCCGGACCCGCGAGGCCACCGCGACCAGACGCAACGCCACGAACGCGCCCATCCCCCACCAGATGCCGGCGAGTCCCCAGCCGTAGTGCCTGGTGGCGAGGAGCACCGGGAGGAAGCCGAGCAGCGCCGCGAGCACGGTGGTGGTGCGCAGGAAGGCGGCGTCGCCCGCCCCCAGGAGGACGCCGTCGAGGCCGAAGACCAGGGCGGCGGGCACCACCACGACGGCCATGCCCAGCAGCGCCACCACGAGCCGGTCGGCGACCTGCGCATCGCCCGAGAGCAGGGCGGACATCGGGGAGCGGAACACGGTGGTGAGCAGGGCGAGCGCGACCCCCAGACCCAGCGACCACAGGACCACGGCCCGGACCAGGGCCCTGCCCTGCGCGGCGAGCCCGGCACCCAGCGCCGCACCCACGAGGGACTGCGCGGCGATCGCGACCGAATCCAGGAGGAGGGCGTAGAGCGCCCACATCTGCTGCGCGAGGTGATGGGCCGCGAGCGACTCGACCCCGGCCGCGGCGGCCGCGGTGGTGGCCACGGCGAAGGTCACCTGGAAGGACGCCGTCCGGATCACCAGGTCGACACCCAGACGGAGCTGGCTGACGATCACGGTCACGCGCGGGCGCAGGGAGCCCTCGTGCTCCAGCACCAGGGCCGCGAGGAACCCGCCCGCCATGACCACCTGACCCGCGAGGTTGGACCACGCGCTGCCCACCAGGCCGAGGGAGGGGGCGGGGCCGAGCCCCGGGACCAGGACCACGCACCCCAGGGTGGAGAGCCCGATCCCCACCCCGACCAGCACCAGCGGCGTCCGGAATCGCTGCACCCCCCGCATCCAGCCGTGGCCGGCGGACGCCACGAGGATGCACGGGATGCCCCACACCGCCACCCGGAGCCACGCGGAGGCGTCCGCGGCCACCTGTGCGTCCGCGGCGAGCACCCGGGTCAACGGCCCCATCAGCGCGGACACGGTCCCGACCACCACCAGCCCCACCGACAGCGCGATCCAGGTGGCCTGGACGCCCTCGGCCACCGCGTCGGCCCGCCGACCGGCACCGTGGAGCCGGGCCGCGCGCGCGGTGGTCCCGTACGAGAGGAAGTTCATCTGGGTGCCCAACACCAGGAGCACGAGCGCACCGACGCCCAGCGCCGCGAGGTCCCCCGCCCCCTGCCTGCCCACGACGATCCCGTCGACCAGCAGGTAGAGCGGCTCGGCGGCGAGCACGGGAAGGACGGGCAGCGCGATCGACCACAACCGGCGGCCGAGTCGGCCCACCCCCACGGACCGGTCGTCGGGCACCTCAGCCGAGGAGGTCACGGAGCCTCGCGGAGACGTCGCCGAGTCCCCCCCGCATCGTGCACCCGGCCGCCGCGGGGTGCCCGCCACCGCCCAGGGCCGCGGCCACGGCCGAGACGTCCACCGCTCCGCCGCGGGACCGCAGCGACACCGCCCACTCCCCCGGACGGAACTCCTTGAGCAGGACCGCCACGTGAGCCTCGCGTACCCCCTGGAGGTGCGACACGATCGACTCGACGTCCGCCTCCTCCGCGGTCGCGATCACCGCGTGGGGAACGTGCAGCCACACCGCGCCCCGACCGCCCACCGCGGACGCCTCGAGACGGACCGAGGCCAGCAGACCGCCCAGGACGGGGAGCCAGGAGAACGGGTGTGCGTCGAGCAACGCGAAGCCGAGGTCGATCGACTCCGCGCCCGCGGCGAGCAGGCGCCGGGCCGTGTCGTGAGAGCCCGGACCGCCCCAGCGGAAGGAGCCGGTGTCGGTCACCAGACCGGCGTAGAGGCTCGTCGCCACGTCGGCGTCGATCTCGTAGCGCCCGGCGTCGAGGATGTCCAGGACGAGGGACGCGGTCGACGCCGCGCCCGGGTCCAGGAGGAGGTGCGACCCGAACCCGGGGTTGGACCCGTGATGGTCCACCACGAGGACCTCCGTGGCGGCGTCGGCGAGCGGCGTCCAGTCACCGGCACGGTCCGCGCTGGCGCAGTCCAGCGTCACCACGAGACCACGGTGCAGGGGCACCTCACCCAGCGGGATCACGTGCTCCGTGCCCGGGATCACCCGGAGGGCGTCCGGGACGATCCCGGGATCGAAGGAGTGGTGGACGGTGACGCCCCGCGAACGCAGCGCCCGGGCCAGACCCGCGGAGCTGCCGAGGGCGTCGGCGTCGGGCCGGATATGGCAGAGGACGGTCACCTCGCGGTGCCGGGCCAGCACCTCGGCCGCGCCGCCGGCGTCCACCAGGGCGGTCACCGGTCGTCGTCCTCCGGTGACGCCGCCTCCTCGTCCCTCCGATAGGGGTCCTCGTCACCCGCCGGGCGCGCGCCCTCCGCCACGCGGCGGACCATCTCGTCCTGCGCGCGGGCCTTGGCCAGCAACTCCTCCATCTGGCGCGCCGCATCCGGCACGGAATCCAGCACGAAGGTCAGCTCGGGGGTGAACTTGACCCCGGTCTGCCTGCCCACCATCGTCCGGAGCCGTCCCCGGGCCGTGGCGAGGGCGTCCTCCGCGGCCTCGAGGTCGGGTTCATCGTCGAGAGTCGTCCCGCGGACCGTGTAGTACAACGTCGCCACCCGGAGGTCGGCGGTGATCCTGGAGTCCGTGATGGTGATGAACTCCAGACGCGGATCCTTGATCTCGTGTTCGATCGCCGTCGCGACGATCTCCCCGATCCGCTTGCCGAGCCGTCCGGCCCGTCCCTTACCGGCCATGGCGATCCTCCTAGACGTGGCGCGGTCGCCGTGCGACCGCTTCTTCCCCAGCATGCCGTGGGGGCAGGCCCGTGCACCACGGAACCTGCCCCCACTAGTGTCACCGTCGACGTCAGTCGCGCGGCTTCTCGACGAGCTCGTAGGTCTCGATGACGTCGCCGATCTTGATGTCGGAGTACGTCACCGTCAGGCCACACTCGAAGCCCTCGCGGACCTCTGTCGCGTCGTCCTTCTCGCGGCGCAGTGAGGAGACGGTCATCTCCTCGACCACGACGTTGCCGTCGCGGATGAGCCGCGCCTTGGCGTTGCGACGCATGATGCCGTCGAGCACCATGCAGCCCGCGATGTTGCCCACCTTCGAGGAGCGGAACATGTTGCGGATCTCCGCCTGTCCGAGCTTCTTCTCCTCGTAGATCGGCTTGAGCATGCCCTTGAGCGCGCTCTCGATCTCGTCGATCGCCTGGTAGATGATCGAGTAGTACCGGATGTCCACGCCCTCGCGGTTGGCAAGCTCTGTGGCCTTGCCCTCGGCTCGGACGTTGAACCCGATGATCACGGCGTCGGAAGCCGTCGCCAGGTTGACGTTGGTCTCGGTCACCGCGCCGACTCCGCGGTCGATGACGCGCAACTGCACCTCGTCGTCGACCTCGATACCCATGAGGGCCTCTTCGAGGGCCTCGACCGTACCGGAGTTGTCGCCCTTGATGATGAGGTTGAGCTGGCTCGTCTCCTTGAGGTGCGAATCCAGGTCCTCGAGGCTGATCCGGCGGCGGCTGCGCGCGGCCATCGCGTTGCGCTTGCGCGCGTTGCGGCGGTCGGCGATCTGCCGGGCCGTGCGGTCCTCGTCGACGACCATCAGGGTGTCGCCGGCGCCACAGACGCTGGTCAGGCCGATGACCTGGACCGGACGCGACGGGGTCGCCTCCTTGACGTCCTCGCCGTGCTCGTCGACCATCCGGCGGACCCGGCCGTACGCGTCACCCGCGACGATCGAATCGCCGACCCGCAGGGTGCCGCGCTGGATGAGCACCGTCGCGACAGGGCCGCGGCCACGGTCGAGGTGCGCCTCGATCGCGACGCCCTGGGCGTCCATGTCCGGGTTGGCCCGGAGGTCCAACGACGCATCCGCGGTGAGGACGACGGCCTCGAGCAGCGAATCGATGTTGAGACCCTGCTTGGCGGAGATGTCGATGAACATGGTGTCACCGCCGTACTCCTCCGGCACGAGGCCGTACTCGGTCATCTGGCCGCGGATCTTGTCGGGCTGCGCACCCTCCTTGTCGATCTTGTTGACCGCCACCACGATCGGCACGTCGGCCGCCTGCGCGTGGTTGATCGCCTCGACCGTCTGCGGCATCACGCCGTCGTCCGCCGCGACCACGATGATCGCGATGTCCGTCGACTTGGCACCGCGGGCACGCATGGCGGTGAAC
>DIAZ01000096.1:9767-15696 GCA_002415925.1 Dietzia sp. UBA5065
CGGGGGTGTCGATGAAGGTGATCGTGCGGTCGTATCCGTCGACCGGAACCGTGACCTGGTAGGCGCCGATGTGCTGGGTGATGCCACCGGCCTCACCCTCGCCGACCTTGGCGGACCGGATGCTGTCGAGCAACCGGGTCTTGCCGTGGTCGACGTGACCCATCACGGTGACGACCGCGGGGCGGATCTCGAGATCGTCCTCGCCGCCCTCATCCTCACCGAAGGACAGGTCGAACGAGTCGAGCAGCTCACGGTCCTCGTCCTCGGGGCTGACGACCTGGACCTTGAAGCCCATCTCCTCGCCGAGGAGCTGCAGCGTCTCCGGGGTGACGGACTGCGTCGCGGTGACCATCTCCCCCAGGTTGAACAGCGCCTGGACCAGCTGGGACGGGTTGACGTCGATCTTGTCCGCGAAGTCGCTCAGCGAGGCACCCTGCGCGAGGCGCAGGACCTGGCCGCGACCATCCGGCAACCGGACGCCGCCGACCTCGGGGGCCCGCATCGAGTCATATTCCTGACGCTTCTGCCGCTTGGACTTGCGGCCCCTGCGGGGCGCGCCGCCGGGGCGACCGAACGCACCCGCGGCACCGCCGCGACCACGGTTACCGCCACCGCCACCCGGGCGACCGCGGAAACCGCCGCCTCCGGCCGCGGGAGCGCCGGTTCCGCCGCCGCCACCGGGGCGGAAGCCTCCGCCACCCGGCCGGCCGGCCGGCCCGCCCGGGCGACCGCGACCGGCCGCGGGACGCGCGACCTGACCGGGCATCTGGCCGGGACTGGGACGCGGCGGCATGTTGCCGGGCGCCGGACGGGGACCGCCCTGACCCGGGGCACCCGGACGCTGCGGCGGACGGGGACCGCCCTGACCAGGCGCGCCCGGACGGGCACCCCCGGGACGGGGACCGCCCTGGCCGGGTGCCGGGCGGGCGCCGCCCTGCGGACGCGGCGCAGGAGTGGTCCCGCTCGAGTACGGGTTGTTGCCGACTCGCGGAGCCTTGGGGCCGGGCTTCGGACCCGCAGGACGCGGGCCGGGAGCCGGACGCGACGCGGCGGGAGCCGCCGGGGCGTCGGGAGCCGCCTCCGGGGCGGGCCGCTCGGCGGCAGGCTGCGGCGTCGGCGTCGGCGCCGGAGCCGCAGGCCTGGCACCCGGGGTGGGCCGCTCGGCCGCGGGGGGCTGCGGCGCCGGTGACGGGGCCGGAGCCGCGGGCCTGGCGCCCGGGGTGGGCCGCTCGGCGGCGGGCTTGGGTGCCGCCTTGCGCGGATCCGCCCCCGGACGGGGGCCGGGAGCCGGCTTGGACGCCGCGCCGGGCTTCGGCGCGCTGGATCCACCCGTCGCGGGCGCGGCCGGTGCGGCGTCGGTGCCGCCGTCGGCCGGCGCGTGCGACTGGCGGAGGCGCCGGACGACCGGGGCCTCGAGTGTCGACGACGCGGATTTGACGAACTCTCCCTGATCGCGGAGTTTCGTCAGAAGTTCTTTACTGGTGATACCGAACTCTTTTGCCAGCTCGTGTACCCGGGGCTTGCCTGCCACTGCTCTCCTCACTGCGAGGTCTCCACGGCAGGGCTGGCCGCGCGACCTCGGTCTACATTCGATGGACGTTCATCGCTGGAGCTTCACGGTGTTCTCATCGTGTCTGGTCCGTTCCTCTTCTTGTGCTCCCCCTACCGGCCATTGTGGCCGGCGGGTGGTCTCGTGCCCGGGACGACGAGAGTCCCGACCACCTCCGAGATCGCGTCCTGGGACACGTTCCCGGCGACGCGCAAGGCCCTGATGAAGGCCCTGCGGTCGAGTGCTGTCGCGATGCACCGCTGGTCGCGGTGCACCCAGGCTCCTCGTCCCTCCGCCCGACGGCGGGGGTCCGGCAAGAGAGCCGCCGTCTCCGGATCGTGAACGATCCGGAGTAGCCGGGAATCTGAATCCCGACTTCGGCAGCCGACGC
Organism: Dietzia sp. UBA5065; assembly: GCA_002415925.1. GTDB lineage: Bacteria > Actinomycetota > Actinomycetes > Mycobacteriales > Mycobacteriaceae > Dietzia. Next base: position 11,708 of record DIAZ01000096.1, read on the forward strand.
AGGTCCTGATCGGACCCGGCACTCCGGCGTGACCGTCCTGCTGGTTCTTGACCACCCGCAAATCGGCCGCCTCGGTATCTCGCCGTCCCGCCCGGCGAGGCCGGGTGGACGTGAAGTCACTGTGACAACTGCTCAGTCTACAGGCTGCACGGCGTGAGCACTAACGGCGCGCCCGACCGCGTGGTCGGGCGCGCGGCGGGACTCACTCCGCGTCACTGTGGATGTCGATGCGCCACTGGGTCAGGCGGTGGGCCAGGCGGGCGTTCTGGCCCTCCTTCCCGATCGCCAGCGAGAGCTGATAATCCGGGACCACCACGCGGGCAGCCCGGAGGTCGGCGTCCGCGACCGTCACGGAGATGACCTTGGCGGGCGAAAGCGCGTTCCCGACGAACACCGTGGGGTCCTCGTCGTAGTCCACGATGTCGATCTTCTCGTCGTTCAACTCCGCCATCACCGCTCGGACGCGAGCCCCGTTCGGGCCGATGCACGCCCCCTTGGCGTTGAGCCCCGACACGGTCGTCTCGACGGCGATCTTCGTCCGGTGCCCGGCCTCGCGCGCGATCGCCGCGATGCGGACCGACCCGTCCCCGATCTCGGGGACCTCGAGCGCGAACAGCCCGCGGACCAGGTCCGGGTGGGTGCGGGAGAGGGAGACCGAGGCGCCGTGCGGCCCCTTGTGCACGCCCACGACGTGGCACTTGATGCGCTCGCCGTGACGGTAGGTCTCGCCCGGCACCTGCTCGGCCGGCGCGATCGTGCCCTCGGTTCCCCCGTTCTCCGGTCCGATGTGAACCACGACGATTCCGCGGGCGTTGGCGCGGGAATCCGACTGGATGACGCCGCTGACCACCTCCCCCTCGCGCGCGACCAGGTCGCCGTAGATCCGCTCCGTCTCGGCCTCGCGGAGCCTCTGGAGGATGATCTGACGAGCCGTCGACGCGGCAACCCGCCCGAAGTCGGACGGGGTGGCGTCGAACTCGCCGATCCTGTTTCCCTCGTCGTCGACCTCGGCGGCCATGACCGCCACGGTCCCGGCCTTGCGGTTCAACTCGATGCGGGCGACCCGATGGGCGTCCTCGGTCCGCTTGTACGCGGTGAGCAGTGCATTCTCCAGCGTCCGCACCAGGTCGTCGAGCGGGATCTCCCGCTCCTGGGACAGCATGTTCAGGGCCGCCATGTCGATGTTCAACTGTTCTCTCCTTCTCGCACGCCACGTCCGGGGTTCTCGGGCTCCGTGAGGAGGGCGAGTTCATCCGCCGGCGCGGGCTGGAACTCCACCCGGATCACCGCGCGGGCCATGTCTTCCAACGCTACCGAGTCGACCCGCATCCCACGACCCGACCTCGAGACGAGCCGCACCGAACCGGCCTCCTCGTCCAGATCGCCGACCCGTCCGCGGGCGGGTCCGTCGACGCCGTCGACGTAGGAGACGTCGACCTGGCGTCCGCGGGCCCGTCGCCAGTGCCGCGGCTGCTCCAGGGGCGCGTCCACCCCGCGGCTGGTCACCTCGAGGGTCACGGCGCGTTCGGGCCCGCCCCAGGCCTCCGCGACGGAGTCGAACGCGGAGGACAGTTCCGCGAGGTCGTCGAGCGAGACCCCCCTGTCACCATCGACCACGACGACGACCTGCCAGGTGGTCGACCGGGAATCCTCCCGGATCTCCTCGAGTTGGAGACCACGGTCGGAGACCGTCTTGCTGATGTGGGCCCTGTCGGGCTCGGGGACGATCACGATGCTCCTGGCGTCGGTACTGGTGACTCCCGATCCGGGTCTGCGGTCGGGCCGGATCACTGTACCGCCTCCACCCCGCAGGCCCCGCCCCCTGGCAGGATGTCGTGGTGCCCCTTTCCGCCCCCGCTCCCCTGTCGCGACGCCGGTTCGTCGGCCTGACCGCCGGCGTCGGCGGGCTCGTGGCCGCCGGAGGCTGCACGCCGCCCCGGGCGGCCGACGAGCCGGACCCCCTCCAGCAGCTGGCCGACGCCGCCGAACGAGATGCGCGGGAGCTCGCCGCCGCGGACGCCACCCACGGGGAGGACGTGGCGCGGCTCCGCCGGATCGCCGACGCCAGACGGACGCAGGCCGAGCGGTTGTCCGCCGAGATCCGCCGGCTCGCGCCCGAGGGGACGGCCGAGGGGACGGCCGAGACCGGACCGCCCCCGGTCTGCCCGCCCATCGGGCAGGTGCGCGCGCGGATGCGCGACGACGCCAGACGCGCCGGGGAGGTCGCGGAGTCCTCGCGGGGATACCGTTCCGAGCTCGCGGCCTCGGTGTCGGCGGCCTGCACCGCGGCGCTCGAGGTGGTGCTCGCGTGACCACGCCGCCCGGGCTCGCGGCCGAGGACGCCGCCGTCTACGGCTACGGTCTCGTGCTCGCCGGCGCCGACGCCGGGATCCGAGCGGCGGTGCGACGGGAGCTCGCCGCTCACCGTGCCCGCCGCGATGCCGCCGAGAGGCTGTGGCCCGGCGCCGCCCCTGCGCCGGTCGGCTATCTCACGGCGCCCGACGTCTCGACCTCTCCGGTCCTGCTGGCCATCCGGCTGGAATCGGACTGCTGCGAGGCGTGGCGGGTGGAGGCCGGGGCCGCGGAGACCCCCGAGGTCCGCAGGTTCTGCCTGGAGGCCCTCACCGCCGCCGCGGTGCAGCTCGCGCGCTGGCGGACTCTCGTCCCGGGAGCGCCGTTCGAGGCGCTACCCGGGTTCCCGCCGCCCGCCTGACCGCCGCGGGACCCCCGGGCGACTAGCGGCCGGCCCCGATCAGCCGCACGATCTCGTCGGCGGCACCCTCGACGGGCACCTGCGTGACGTCCCCCGTCGCCCGATGACGTAGTTCGACGGTCCCCTCGGACCAGCCGCGACCGACGACCACGACCCAGGGCACCCCGATCAGCTCGGCATCCTTGAACTTCACCCCGGGCGAGGCCTTGCGGTCGTCGAACAGCACCTCCAGGCGTGCCCTGTCGAAGGCGTCGACGAGGGACTCGGCGCCGCTGACCGCGGCGGCGTCCTTGTTCGCCACCACCACGTGGACGTCGGCGGGCGCCGCCTCGGCCGGCCACACGAGGCCCTTCTCGTCCGCGAACTGCTCGGCCAGGACGGCGACGAGTCGGGAGACCCCGATCCCGTACGACCCCATCGTGACCCGGGCCGGCTTGCCGTTGTCGCCGAGGACATCGAAGCCGAAGGCATCGGTGTACTTACGGCCGAGCTGGAAGATGTGGCCGATCTCGATGCCGCGTGCGAGGGTGAGCGTGCCGTGGCCGTCCGGGGCCGCGTCGCCCTCCCTCACCTCGGCCGCCTCGATCGTCCCGTCGGGGGTGAAGTCGCGTCCGCAGACCATGTCCACCACGTGCTTGCCCGGCTCGTCCGCGCCGGCGATCCAGGCGGTCCCCTCGACGACGCGCGGATCGACCAGGAATCGGACCTCGTGGGCCGCCAGCGCCCGGGGGCCGAGGTATCCCTTGACCAGGAACGGGTGGGCCGCGAAGTCGGCGTCGTCGAGCACGGTGACCTCGGCGGGCTCCAGCGCCGCCTCGACGCGCTTCATGTCCACCTCGCGGTCGCCCGGCAGGCCCACGCCCAGCAGCTCCCACTCCTTGCCCGGCGCACGGACCTTCAGCATCACCGTCTTGAGCGTGTCGGCGGCGGTCACCTCCCGCCCGAGGTCGGCACCGCCGGCCCACGCCACCAGCGCGTCGATGGTGGGGCACTCCGGTGTGTCGTACACGCGGGCGTCCGGGAGTCCCTCGAGGGGGCGCGCGGGCGGGGCGGGCGTGACGACCGCCTCGACGTTGGCCGCGTACCCGCCGTCGGTCGAGCGGACGAACGTGTCCTCGCCGGCGGCCGAGACCGCGAGGAACTCCTCGGAGGCCGACCCGCCCATCGCACCCGAGGTGGCCGCGCAGATCACGTACTCGATCCCGAGCCGGTCGAAGATGCGTCGGTACGCGTCGCGGTGTGCCTGGTAGGAGCGCTCGAGCCCGGCGTCGTCGAG
>DIAZ01000096.1:15912-16468 GCA_002415925.1 Dietzia sp. UBA5065
ACAGGGTCACCGGCAGGTCCTTGTACGAGGAGTACTCGCCCTGCACCGTGAGGGTGAACAGTTCCTCGTGGGTGGGCCCGAGCATCATGTCGTTGCCCTTGCGGTCCTTCAGCCGGAACAAGGCGGGGCCGTACTCGGTCCAGCGGCCGGTCGTCTCGTAGGGCTCGCGGGGCAGGAGGGCGGGCAGGCTGATCTCCTGGGCGCCGGAGGCGTTCATCTCCTCGCGCACCACCTGTTCGATCCGGCGGAGCGTGCGCAGGCCGAGCGGCAGCCACGAGTACACGCCGGGAGCGACGCGCCGGACGTAACCGGCCCGGACCAGCAGCTTGTGGCTCAACACCTCGGCATCGGCCGGGTCGTCGCGGAGGGTGCGCAGGAAAAGGTGGGACAGACGCGTGATCACGGTGGTCAAGCGTAGCCGCCCGGTGGTTGGGGATCGGAGCGACGGTAGCCTCAGCCGGGTGCGCATCCTCCTCTCGCCCTCCGAGACCAAGTCCGTCGGCGGCTCGGGTGGCCCGCTGGATCTGGCCGAACTGTCGCTGACATCTCTCACCGA
>DIAZ01000096.1:16644-17858 GCA_002415925.1 Dietzia sp. UBA5065
CCGACGGGCTGGCCGAGGAGGTGGAGCTCGACGCGAGGCTCTGGACCTCCCCCACCGCCCCCGCCCTGACGCGCTACACGGGGGTCCTCTACGACGCCCTGGACCAGCGCACGTTCACCTCGGCCACCCGATCACGCGCGGAATCCCGGCTGTGGATCGGCTCGGCGCTGTTCGGACTGATCGCGGCCGCCGATCCGATCCCGCACTACCGGCTCTCGGCGGGGGCCCGGCTGCCCGGCCTCGGCACCCTGCGCGCCACGTGGAGGCCGTCCCTCACCGAGGCCACGGCGCACTGGGCGGGATCGCTGGTGGTGGACCTGCGCTCGGGCGGATACCGCCAGTTGGGCCCCGTCCCGGGGGCGGTCACGGTCGACGTCGTCACCCAGTACGCGGACGGCACCCGCAAGGTGGTCTCGCACTTCTCCAAGTTCCACAAGGGGCTGCTGGCGCGGACCCTGGCCACCTCGCGGGCGGAGATGGACGACGTCGCGGCGGTACTCAGGGTGGCGCGCCGGGCCGGGCACGCTGTCGAACGCACCTCGGAGTCGGTAGTCACCATGGTCACGCGGCCGTGAACCGGGCGGGTCACCGCCCCGGGGGCTAGGGGCCGCCCGGGGTCAGCCCGCGGTGAGGGCGGGGGGCAGCCCGGCGACCTGGCCGATCACCACGATCGCGGGCGGTCGGACGTCCTCCGTCTCGAGCGCGGTCGCCACGCTCCCGAGCGTGCACCGGTAGGTCGCCTGACCGTCGAGGCTCCCGTCGACGATGATCGCGGCCGGGGTGTCGGCGGAGCGCCCCCCCACGAGGAGCGCCTCCGCGATGGCCGGGGTGTTCTTCACGCCCATGAGGACCACGAGCGTGCCGCGCATCCGGGCGAGGGCCTCCCAGTCGATGAGCGACTCCGGGTGCCCGGGCGGGAGGTGGCCCGACACCACCGTCACCTCGTGGGTCATCCCGCGGTTGGTGACGGGGATCCCGGCCAGGGCCGGGACGGCGAGAGCGCTGGAGACTCCCGGGACGACCGTGCAGGGGATCCCCGCCGCGGCGCAGGCCTGAGCCTCCTCGTAGCCGCGCCCGTAGAGGAACGGGTCACCGCCCTTGAGCCTGACCACGAACTTCCCCGCCCGGGCCCGATCCACGAGCACCTCGTTGATGGCCTCCTGGGCCATCGCGCGCCCGTAGGGGATCTTGGCGGCGTCGACGATCTCCACGTC
>DIAZ01000096.1:18094-18743 GCA_002415925.1 Dietzia sp. UBA5065
CCGGGTCCGCCCCCGACCAGCGCGACGGTCCCGCGCAGCTCCTGAGCCGCCTCGGGCGCCGCCACCCCGGCCTCGCCCAGTGCCCGCGCCACGACCTCCCTGGCCTCCGCGGTGCGGGCGCGGTCCCCGGTGAGGACGGCCACCAGCATGTCGTCACGGCGGACGACGGCGGGTGTCACGGCGGTGCCCGAGTTCACCGCGTCCGATCGGACGCAGAACGTGCGGTTCTGCTCGGCCTCCGCGGCGACCCGCGCGTTCACCAGGGAGTCCTTGGTGGCGGCCACGACGTACCACGCGCCCTCGAGGTCGCCGGTGCGGTACTCCCTGCCCTCCCACCGGATCCGACCCGCGTCGGCCAGGCCCTGCAGGGTGGGCGTGATCTCCGGGCTCACCAGATGGACCGCGGCGCCCGCGTCCAAGAGGACGGGGATCCGTCGCTGCGCCACCGATCCCCCACCGATCACCACGACGCGACGGCCTTCGAGGTCCAGGCCGACGGGGTACGGGTTCACGGGCCGGATCATGGGGCCGATCCTATCCGTCGCGGGCCGTCCTCCCCGCCCCGACCCCGGTCGCGTCAGGCCTTCTGGTCCAGCTTGAGGGTGCGGGTCGAGCGCTCGAACTGCTCGGTGAAGAGGGCCTGCTCCGC
>DIAZ01000096.1:19018-36176 GCA_002415925.1 Dietzia sp. UBA5065
CCGTTGGGCTTGATCACCTGGACGCGCTGGCCCGCGATGACCTTCTCCCACTCGCCGTCCTGGGCGGACGGAACGAAGTCCCGCAGGGTGTCCACGCGGGCGCCGTGGTTCTTGGCGAGCTCGGTCACGAGGTACTTGACCAGGCCCATCTCCGTGAGCCCGATGTTGGCCATGGGCAGCAGGTTGCCCAGCCGGATGCTCGAGGGCAGGTCGAGGAAGCTGCCCATCTTGAGGAACTTGGGGGTCCACCCGGCGAACGGCCCGAACAGCAGGCCCTTCTTGCCGTCGATCACTCGGGTGTCGAGGTGCGGCACCGACATCGGGGGCGCGCCGACGGACGCCTGGCTGTACACCTTGGCCTGGTGCTGCTCGACGAGCTCCGGGTTGGTGCAGCGCAGCCACTGGCCGCCGACGGGGAATCCGCCGATCCCCTTGATCTCGGGGATGCCCGACTTCTGCAGCAGGTGCAGCGCACCGCCGCCGGCGCCGACAAAGACGAACTTGGCATCGATCGTGCGCTCGTCGCCCGTGTGGCGATTGGCCACCGTCAGCCGCCACGTCCCGTCGGAGTTGCGCTCGAGGTCCTTGACCTGGTTCTGGTAGTGGACCTCGGTGCCGGTGCGGGTGAGGTACTTGATGAGCTGCCTGGTCAGGGCCCCGAAGTTGACGTCGGTGCCGTTCTCGAAGTGGCTGAGCGCGAAGGGCTGTTCCGCGCTGCGCCCGCGCGCCATCAGCGGGACGAGCCGCTCGAGCTCGGCGAAGTCGGTGGTGTGGCCCATCCCCGGGAACAGAGGGTGGCCGGCGAGCTTGTCGTAGCGCGCGCGCAGGTAGTCCTGCCCGTCCCTGCCTGCCACGAAGCTCATGTGGGGGACGGGGCGGATCCATTCGGTCGGATCCCCGAGGATCGTGTTCTCCACCGCGTAGGACCAGAACTGCCGGGAGACCTGGAACTTCTCGTTCACGCTCACGGCCTTGGAGATGTCCACGTCGCCGTCGGCGGTCCTGGGCGAGTAGTTGAGCTCGCAGAGCGCCGAGTGGCCTGTTCCCGCGTTGTTCCACGCGTCCGAGGACTCCAGGGCCGGCCCCTCGAGTCGTTCGAAGACCTGGATGTCCCAGTCCGGTTGGAGGCGACGCAGCAGGGCTCCGAGCGTCGCGCTCATGGTGCCGGCGCCGATGAGCGCCACGTCCGTCGTTCCGTGCCTTGCCACCTGGTCTGCAGTCACCGGTCACCCTCGCTCTTTGGTCGTGGACCCGACCCCGGGCCCGGCGTTCACCGGCCTCCAAGACTACTCACCGGTCCGCCCCCGGGACACACCGGACTAGGGTGGTCGTCGTGCCCTCTCCCCCAGCAGACCCCGGATCAGTCGGCCGGTGGGCCCCCGACCTGTTGGGCCCGTCCTACCGCCGCCGTGAGCTCCCCCTCGGGATCGACCCGGACGGCGAGGGCCCCATCTCGGCGACGCTGGTGCGCCACGAGGACGGGCCGGACCACCCCGTCGCGGCCCTGCTGGTGGTCCACGGCCTCTCGGACTACTTCTTCCACACCCACCTCGCCGAGTTCCTCGCCGGACGCGGGATCGCGACGTACGGCGTGGATCTGCGCAAGTGCGGTCGGTCGAGGCGGGACGGACTGACCCCCCATTTCGTCACCGACCTGGAACGGTACGACGACGAGCTGGATCAGGCCCTGGCCGTGATCACCGCCGAGCATCCCGGACTGCCCGTCCTCGTCGCGGCGCACTCCACGGGTGGCCTGGTGGTCCCGCTGTGGCTGGGTCGGCGGCGCGACAGGGGCGGGGTGGACCCCGTCGTGGGGCTCGTCCTGAACTCCCCCTGGTTCCAACTCGACGTCCCCGCCCGCGCCCGGGCTCTGCTCGGCCCGGTCATCGACCCCGTCATCCGGACCCTCGGCTCGGCCAGGCCCTACTACCGTCTCCCGCTGAGGACCTCGGACCGCTACGTGGCGAGCACCCACGTCGACTTCGACGGGGACTTCCAGTACGACACCACCCTGAAACCGCCCGGCGGGGTCGGCGTCCGGGCCGGGTGGCTGGCGGCGGTCCGCCGCGCGCAGAAGCAGCTGCAGTCCGGTGTCGGACTCCCCCTCCCGGTCCTCATGCTGCGGTCCACGGCGTCGGCGGTGGGAGCCCCCGGCCGGAGCGGGGCGGTCGACGTGGACACGGACCTCATCCTCGACGTCCGCTCGATGGAGCGCTTCGCCGACCGCGTCTCCGACCGGGTCACCGACGTCCCCGTGGCGGGCGCCCGCCACGATGTCTTCCTCTCCCGCGCCGACGTCCTCGAGGTGGTCCTGGGCCACCTCGGAGACTGGGTGGACCGGGTCCTCACGCCCCCGAACAAGGAGTCCTGACAACCATGGCCCAGACCCCCTCCCGCCATTTCGACCTCATCGTGATCGGGACCGGCAGCGGCAACTCGTTGATCGACGAGTCGTTCGCCGACAAGTCGGTGGCGATCTGCGAGAAGGGGCGCTTCGGTGGGACCTGCCTCAACGTGGGGTGCATCCCCACCAAGATGTTCGTCTACGCGGCGGACACCGCCTCCGCGATCTCGCACTCCTCGACGTACGGTGTCGACTCGACCCTCGACGGGGTCCGCTGGCCGGACATCGTCTCCCGGGTGTTCGACCGACGGATCGACCCGATCGCCTCCAGCGGGGAGGACTACCGGCGCACCCGCTGCCCCAACGTCACCGTGTACGACGGTCACGCCAGCTTCGTGGGCCCGCGCACCATCGACACCGGGACCGGCGAGATCATCACCGCCGACTCCGTGGTGATCGCCGCCGGCGCCAGGCCCTCGATACCGGAGATCGTCACCGAGGCGGGGGTGGCCTACCACACCAGCGACGACATCATGCGGATCCCCGAACTGCCGCGGTCGATGATCATCCAGGGGTCCGGTTTCATCGCCTGCGAGTTCGCCCACGTCTTCTCCTCGCTCGGGGTCGCGGTGACCGTGATCGGCCGCTCGGACGTGCTCCTCAAGCACCTCGACCACGAACTCGCCGAGCGCTTCACCGCGCAGGCCGGCCGACGGTGGGACGTCCGCCTCGGGCAGCAGATCGCCACCATGACCGCGACCGGTCCCGACCGTCGCGGGGTCGACATCACCTTCGAGGACGGCTCCGGCTGCTCCGCAGAGGCGCTCCTCGTAGCCACCGGGCGCACACCGAACGGCGACCTGCTCGGGCTCGACACCGCCGGGGTCTCGATGGACGGCGAGCTCATCCGGGTGGACGAGTTCGGCCGCACCACCGCGGAGGGTGTGTGGTCGCTGGGGGACATCAGCTCGCCGTACCAGCTCAAGCACGTCGCCAACCACGAGCAGCGGGTGCTCGGGCACAACCTGCGGCACCCGGACGACCTGCAGCCCTTCAACCACCGGTTCGTCCCCTACGCGGTGTTCACGTCACCGCAGATCGCCTCGGTGGGCATGACGGAGGCCGAGGCCCGCGACGCCGGCCACGACGTCACGGTCAAGGTGCAGGACTACGGCGACGTCGCCTACGGCTGGGCGATGGAGGACTCGACGGGCTGCTGCAAGCTCGTCGCCGACCGTTCCACCGGGCTGCTCCTCGGGGCGCACCTCATGGGTCCCCACGCGCCGTCGCTGGTCCAGATCCTCATCCAGGCCATGGAGTTCGGCATCACCGTCCCCGAGCTCGCGCGACGGCAGTACTGGATCCACCCGGCGATGGCGGAGGTCGTCGAGAACGCCCTGCTCGGTCTGGGCTTCCCCGACCGGGGCTTCTAGCCCACGACGAAGTCGGCGGGGTCCACCGACCTCACCTGTTCCCGGTACCGGAAGGTGAACGTCGGCCACATCACCGAGTTCCTGCCCCGGGAGTCGATGTACCAACTGGAGCACCCGCCCCGGTTCCACACCGTGTCGGCCAGCTCGCGGTCCATCCTGTCGGCATAGTCGGCCTCGGCCCGGTCGCGCACCTCGACGGTCCCCCGCGCGTCCCGTCCCGCCAGGTCGAGCAGCCGCAGCACGTGCTCGGCCTGGGACTCCAGCATGTAGACGATCGACGAGTGCCCGAGATTGGTGTTGGGTCCGTACAGCAGGAACAGGTTGGGGAACCCGGACACGGTCACGCCGTTGTAGGCGCGCGGGCTGCCGTCCCAGTGTTCGGCGAGCGTCCGCCCGTCGGCGCCGGTGACGAGCCTGGCGATCGGAGGCTCGGTCGGCTGGAATCCGGTGCCGAAGATGATCACGTCGGCCGGGTGTTCCCGTCCCCCGGGATCGACGACCCCACGCGGGGTCACCGCCGACGCGGCGCCGCACACCAGGGAGACGTCCGGCCGGGTGAGCGCCGGGAGCCACTGACTGGTCAGCAGCACCCGTTTGCAGCCGATCGAGAAGTCCGGGGTGAGCGCCGTCCGGGTGGTCCGGTCCCGGACGTTGAGGAACAGGTAGAACCGGGCGAACCACTCGAAGAGCCGCAGGAGGAACTGGGCACGGGTGAACGCCAGGACGTACAGTTCACGGCCCGCGTAGACCCTGCCCCGGACGATCCGTTGGAGAATCGGGAAGCGCCGGTAGAGAGCCTGGCGCCGCTCCGGGATGGACCGGTCGAGCCTGGGCAGGATCCACCCGGGTGTGCGCTGGAACACGGTGACGTGCTCGGCGGTCCCGGCGATCTCGGGGACGAACTGGACCGCGGATGCGCCGGTTCCCACCACCGCCACCCGCTTGCCCTCGAGCGGGACGTCGTGACGCCAGCGCGACGAGTGGAACACCTCCCCCTCGAACCGTTCCAGCCCCGGGAGCCGGGGCACCGAGGGTGTGGAGAGCGCACCGGTGGCCACCACGAGGTGACGCGCGCGCACCCGGCCGCGGCCGGTGTCGACCACCCACCGGGCGGCCTCCGCGTCCCACCGGGCACCGGTGACCTCGCACGAGGTGACGAGCCGCTCCCGGAGGCCGATCCGGTCCGCGACCGAGACGAGGTAGGCCTGGATCTCGGCCTGACGACCGAACGAGTGGGACCAACCGGGGTGCGCGTGCCCGGACAACGAATACAGGGCGGTCGGCACGTCGCAGGCGCATCCGGGATAGGTGTTGTCCCGCCAGGTACCCCCCACCTCGTCGGCGGCCTCGAGCACGAGGAAGTCGCGCCCCCGTCCGTCCCGTGACAGCCGGTCGGCCATGGCGATGCCTCCGAAGCCGGCTCCGACGACGAGGACGTCGATCTGCTCAACGGGTCCGCGGGGGGTCTCGATCATGGTGGACAGTATGCCCTGCGTTGTCCACGCGGCAGGCCGTCATCGACGATCGACCTCGCGTCCGCTCACCCCACGGTGGGCAGGGTGAGGATCTCGTAACCGTCGTCGGTGACCAGCACCGTGTGCTCGAACTGCGCGGTCCACGCCTTGTCCGCGGTCGTCACCGTCCAGTCGTCGTCCCACACGTCGAATCCGGGGCCGCCGAGGGAGATCATCGGCTCCACGGTCAGCGTCATCCCCGGCGCGAGGACCTCGGTGCGGGACGGGTCGTCGTAGTGCAGCACGACGAGACCGTTGTGGAAGGTGGGGCCGACACCGTGCCCGGTGAACTCCCTCACGACCGTGTAGTCGAAGCGGCGCGCGTACGACTCGATCACCCGGCCGATCACGTTGACCTCCCGACCGGGGCGGATGGCCTTGATGCCGCGGTTCATGGATTCGCGCGTCCGCTCCACCAGGAGGCGGTTCTCCTCGCTGACGTCCCCGGCGAGGAAGGTCGCGTTGGTGTCGCCGTGGACCCCTCCGATGTACGCGGTGACGTCGATGTTCACGATGTCGCCGTCCTGGATCACCGTCGTGTCGGGGATGCCGTGGCAGATCACCTCGTTGAGGGAGACGCAGCAGGACTTGGGGAACGCCTTGTACCCGAGGGTCGACGGGTAGGCGCGGTGATCGCACATGTACTCGTGGGCGATCCGGTCGATCTCGTCCGTCGTCACCCCGGGCGCCACGGCCTCCCCCGCCACCACGAGCGCATCGGCCGCGATCCTGCACGCCGTGCGCATGGCCTCGATCACCTCGGCGGTCTGCACCCACGGCTCCCCGTTCGCCTCGTCCACGCGATCGCGCCAGGCGTACTCCGGGCGCGGGATCGACTCGGGGACGGTCCGGATCGGGGTGGGGGCACCGGGGACGAGGGGCGGGCGGGTCGACGTGGTCATGGTCCAAGGATAGTGGCGGCCGGGATGTTCGGCCGGGACCGAGCCCCGATGCCACCCCGCGGTGGGGCCACCGTCACATGAGGACGGTGGCGTAGTCGACCGCCTCGGTCATCCCCACCCGCCGGTACGCCGAGCGTGCGGCGGCGTTGGATCCGTTGACCACCAGCGAGGGGGTCAGCCGACGGGACTGGAGGGCGGCGCACACCGCCGCTGTCCCGGCGGTCCCGAGTCCTGCACCGCGACGATCGGGGCGGACCCAGATGCCCTGGATCTGGGCGACGCGCGGGGAGATGGCCGCCACGTCCGCCTTGAAGAACACCTCGTCGTCGTCGATCCCCACCCAGGTCCGTCCCCGCGTCAGGGACCGCGCGACGCGGCGCCGGAACGGGATCCCCGCGCCGACTGCGAACGGGTCGGACCCCAGTTCCTCCCGGTACATCGCCGCCGCGGCGGCGAGGACCGGGTCGAACTCCTCCAGGGTCGCCGGGCGGATCTCCGCCGACACGAGGAGCGGATCGACGCGGCGCTCGAGAACCATGAGGAACTGCGAGTCCCGGTACTCCCGGGCGCACCCCCAGCTGGTCTCGAGGGACGTCCACACCGCGGCGACGAGCCCCCGCCGCCCGTGGACCGACATCGGGCCGGATCCCAGGCCCGCGACGGCCCGGCCCAGGGCGAGGAGGTCGACGGCGGTGCCACGCAGCGGGAGCACCGCGCTGCCCACGAACACCAGGGAGCGTTCCGGACCCCCGAGCGTGAGGAATCGCCCCTCCGGCCCGGCGGCCGCGCCGGACGCGGCGAACTTCTCCGCCGCGGGCGCGGACACCAGCGGGTCGGACTCGAGGACCCCGAGCAGCGCCCGTGCCTCCCCCGCCCCGACCTCACGGCACCCGCCGACCCCTGCCGGCGGGGCAACCGTATCGGTCACGGCCTATCGCGTGACCTTGACCTGGGGGCCACCGCCCTCGACCGCGTCGCCGACGGGCTCGCCCATCTCCTCGGCGATGCGCATCGCCTCCTCGATGAGGGTCTCGACGATCATCGCCTCCGGCACGGTCTTGATGACCTCGCCCTTGACAAAGATCTGCCCCTTGCCGTTGCCCGACGCCACCCCGAGGTCCGCCTCCCGGGCCTCGCCGGGCCCGTTGACGACGCACCCCATGACGGCCACCCGCAGCGGCACGCTCATCCCCTCGAGCCCCGCGGTGACCTGCTCCGCGAGGGTGTAGACGTCCACCTGGGCGCGCCCGCAGGACGGGCACGAGACGATCTCGAGCTTGCGCGGCCGCAGGTTGAGCGACTGCAGGATCTGGGTTCCGACCTTGATCTCCTCGACCGGCGGGGCGGAGAGGGAGACCCGGATGGTGTCACCGATCCCCTCGGAGAGGAGAGCGCCGAAGGCGACGGCCGACTTGATCGTGCCCTGGAAGGCCGGGCCGGCCTCCGTCACCCCGAGGTGGAGCGGGTAATCCGACCGCGCGGCCAGCTGGCGGTACGCCTCGACCATGATGACGGGGTCGTTGTGCTTGACCGAGATCTTGATGTCGCCGAAGCCGTGGTCCTCGAACAGCGAGGCCTCCCACAGCGCCGACTCGACGAGCGCCTCCGGGGTCGCCTTGCCGTACTTGGCCAACAGTCGCGGATCCAGCGAGCCGGCGTTGACGCCGATCCGGATCGGGATACCGGCGGCGCCGGCCGCCTTGGCCACCTCCTCGACCCGGCCGTCGAACTCCTTGATGTTGCCCGGGTTGACCCGGACCGCGGCGCAGCCCGCGTCGATGGCCGCGAAGATGTACTTGGGCTGGAAGTGGATGTCCGCGATCACCGGGATGGGTGATTTGCGCGCGATGGTCGCCAGCGCGTCGGCGTCCTCCTGCCGGGGGCAGGCCACGCGGACGATGTCGCACCCCGCCGCGGTGAGCTCGGCGATCTGCTGCAGCGTGGAGTTGATGTCGTGCGTCTTGGTGGTGGTCATGGACTGCACCGACACCGGGTGGTCGCTGCCCACGCCGACCTGTCCCACGAACAGCTGCCGGGTGGTCCGGCGCGGTGCCAGGACCGGCGGCGGTGCGTCGGGCATGCCCAGTCCGATGGGGAGGGAGGAGGACTCGTTCACAACAGGACCTTCCGTAGGGGCTGCCAGCCGGATGCTCGCGCGTCCCGTCCGCCATTATCCGCATTCCGGGCCGGGCGTGCGAGGTGGGTGTGGACGCGGCTCAACCGGTGAGCAGGATGGGGTTGACCAAGTCGGCGGTGATGACGATCGCGGACACGCCGATGAGGAGGACGAACACGGCCATGGTCAGGGGGGCCAGCTTCTCGTAGTCCGCGGGTCCGCCCGGCGCGAGTCCACGCAGACGGCGCAGGGCGTCCCGGATCTTCTCGTAGAAGACCACGGCGATGTGACCCCCGTCGAAGGGGGTGAGCGGAACGAGGTTGAACGCACCGAGGAAGAGGTTGAGACCGGCCAGGAAGAGCAGGAACAGCCACCAGGCCCCCTGCTCGGCCGCCTGTCCCCCGATGTGGCTCGCCCCCACGACCGAGACGGGCGAGTCGTCCGCACGCTCCGCGCCGAAGATCGATGCCGCCACCGCGGGGATCTTGGACGGGAAGGCGATGAGCCCCTCGACCGTCGCCTCGATCATCTCGCCGGTGAACGACAGGGTCGCCGGGATCGCGCTCAGCGGACCGTAGGTGTTGACCGTCTGGTAGGCCGGGTCGTCGAGGATCTCCCGGGGGATGCCCTCCTCCGAGAGCCTCACCCCGAGCGCTCCCCTCGCCTGCCCGTCGGTGGTGGAGGCCGTCAACGTCGCCGTCGTCGTCACCGTGGCCCCGTCCCGCTCGACGGTGACCGGAACGGCCCGGCCCGGCCGCGCGGAGACGACCTCGGACAGGTCGTCCCAGCTGTCCACCGGGAGACCGTCGACCGAGGTGATCCTGTCGCCGGCGAGGATCCCGGCCTCTCCGGCCGGGCCGACGCCGACCCCGCACTGTCCCGCGCCGGCGCAGGTGTCTCCGACGACGGCGGCGACCCTGTCCGTGGGGATGGGCTGGACGTCGCGGTTGACCAGGCCCCACCCGAGGGCGACGGTGTAGAACAGGGCGATCGCCAGGACGATGTTCATGGCGGGGCCGGCCAGCAGCACCGCCACCCGCTTCCACCACGCCTGGCGCCACATGGCCTTCGGTTGGTCCTCCGGCGCAAGTTCGTCGTAGGCCGTCATCCCAGCGATGTCGCAGAACCCCCCGAGCGGGACCGCCTTGAGCCCGTACTCGATCCCCCCGCGGTTCACCGACCACACCGTGGGGCCGAAGCCGACGAAGAACCGCCGGACCCTCATGCCCGACCACAGCGCGACCTTCATGTGCCCGTATTCGTGCAGCACGATCGAGGCCATGATCCCGAGGGCGAAGAGGACTATCCCGACGACCATCATCGACTCAGCCCCGCCTTCCCGCGACCAGGGCGGCGGCGTGGCGCCGGGCCCAGGACTCCGCCGCCGTGACGTCGTCGGGATCGCGCGGATCGGACGACCACTCGTCCGCCGCGCCGACGGTCTCCGCCACCACGTCCACGATCTCGGGGAACCGGATCCGCCCGTCGAGGAAGGCGGGGGCGGCCTCCTCGTTGGCGGCGTTGAACACGGCCGTCCTCAGGCCCCCCGCCGCGCCCGCCGCGCGGGCCACGGCGATCGCCGGGAACGTCTCCTCGTCGACGGGCTCGAACGTCCAGGTGTGCGACCGGGAGAAGTCCAGTGGGGTCGACGCACCGGGGATCCTGTCGGGCCACCCCAGGGCCAGCGCGATGGGGAGCTTCATCGAGGGTGGCGACGCCTTGGCGATCGTGGCGCCGTCGACGAAGGTGACGGCGGAGTGCACCACCGACTGCGGGTGCACGGTCACGTCGATCTTCTCGTAGGGGACACCGAACAACAGGTGCGCCTCGATCAACTCCAGGGACTTGTTCACCAGCGTCGCGGAGTTGAGCGTGATCATCCGACCCATCGCCCACGTGGGGTGCGTCAGCGCCTGCTCTGCGGTCACGTCGGCCAGCTCCGCCCGCGTCCGACCCCGGAACGGCCCCCCCGACGCGGTGAGGACGAGTCTGTCCACCTCGTCGGCGGAACCCGCACGCAGGCACTGCGCCATGGCGGAGTGTTCCGAGTCCACGGGGACGAGCTGCCCCGGGGCGGCGGCACCGGTGACCAGGGCCCCGCCGGCCACCAGGGACTCCTTGTTGGCCAACGCCAGACGGGCGCCGGTCCCGAGCGCGGCGAGGGTCGGGCCCAATCCGATCGACCCGTCGATCCCGTTGAGGACGACGTCCGCCTCCACCGACCGGACCAGCTCGGTCGCGGCGCCGGGTCCCGCGAACACCGTGACGTCGGGGAACTCCGCGCGCACTCGATCCGCCGCCGCGGGGTCCGCCACGGCGACGTACCGGGCGCCCGTGCCGGCGATCTGCTCCCCCAGCACGTCGATCCGCCCGCCCCCCGCGGCCAGGCCCACCACGTCGAACCGGCCGGGAGTGGCCTCGGAGACCACCTCGAGAGCCTGGGTGCCGATCGAGCCGGTGGAGCCGAGGACGAGAACGCGGGTGGTCACCCCACCATTGTCCACACCCGGACCCCTCCGTGCCGCATCGACCGATCGCTCCGGGGGACACGCACCGGCGGGTTCCGCGTGGGCCCCGGGTGGACATGTGACAAACTGAGCGGGATGTCGGCGGCCCGCAGGGCTGCCAGCGAGCCGTGAGGAGAACCGGGGAGCATGAGCACCGACGGGCACCACACCAGCAAGGAAATCGTCGTGGACGGGATCAGTTCCGTCGACGAGCCCTCGGTCGAGTGGGGCTGGCACCACCACAGCAGGAAGGTGGGGCTGCTCGTGGGCGGCTTCTTCGTCCTGTTCCTCCTGGCCATGATGGTCGGCAATCATGTCGGCAAGGTGGAGGACATCTGGCTGGTGTCCATCGCCGCGTTCCTCGCCATCTGGATGTTCCTGTCGCTGCGTCCCAAGAAGGACCACAGCGCCCGGATGAACGAGGTGTTCCAGGTCCCCGCGGACCACTACTCCGTGACCGGAGCGGCGGCGACCGGAGTCGTCGGATCGGCGCGCACCACGCACTGAGACCGGACACCCCGGGGCAGGGCCGTCATCGCGCACCACGCGGTGGCGGCCCTTTTCGTCGGCCGCCCCGCGATCACCCCTCCGCCGCGAGCTGGCCACACGCGGCGTCGATGTCCTGACCCCGGGTGTCACGGACCGTGCACGACACCCCGGACCGTTGGACCGCGGCGACGAACGCGTCCTGCTGCGGCTTCGGACTCGCGTCCCACTCGCTGCCGGGGGTCGGGTTCAGCGGTATCAGGTTGACGTGGGCCAGGTGCCCGAGCCGCTGCGCCAGCAGGCGTCCGAGCATCTCGCCCCGCCAGGTCTGGTCGTTGACGTCCCTGATGAGGGCGTACTCGATCGACACACGCCGGCCGGTGGCGTCCGCGTAGTGACGCGCGGCATCCATGACCTCCGAGACGGGCCACCGGTTGTTCACCGGAACCAGGGTGTCCCGCAGCTCGTCATCCGGGGTGTGGAGCGAGACCGCCAGGGTGACCTGGAGGCCCTCCTCTGCCAGACGGTGGATGGCGGGGACCACACCGACCGTGGAGACGGTCACCGACCGCTGCGACACCCCGAATCCGAACGGCGGAGGCGAGATGATCCCCCGCACCGCCGTGAGCACCCGCTTGTAGTTGGCGAGCGGTTCCCCCATTCCCATGAACACGACGTTGGACAGCCTGCCCGGTCCGCCCGGGATCTCCCCGTCCCTCAGCGACCGGGCCGCCACCCGCACCTGCTCGAGGATCTCGGCTGCCGACAGGTTGCGCTGCAGCCCGCCCTGTCCGGTCGCGCAGAAGGGGCACGCCATTCCGCATCCGGCCTGACTGGAGATGCACACGGTCGCCCGATCCGGGTACCGCATGAGGACGCTCTCGACGAGCGAGCCGTCATGGAGCTTCCACAGCGTCTTGCGCGTGGTGCCCTCGTCGCTCGAGATGTGCCTCAGCGAGGTCGTGAGCGAGGGGAACAACTCCTCGCCGACCCGGTCGCGGATGCCCGCGGGCAGGTCCGTCATGAGGGCCGGGTCCGCCTCGAGCCGACCGAAGTAGTGATTGGCCAGCTGCTTACCGCGGAACGCGGGGAGGCCGAGCTCACCCATCGCGGCTCCCCGTCCCTCCGCGTCGAGATCGGCGAAGTGTCGGGGGGGAAGGCCCCTGCGCGGGGCATCGAAGACGAGGGGAAGTGGTTCAACCATGGTGCGGCCATTGTGTCAGATGCGAGCCCGCGCGACACACCGCCAGCGGATGCCCCCGACCGGCGGGAGGGAATAGAGTCCTGGCATGACCAAGCGCCCGCACGACCCCGTCGTTCCCGATGCCCCCGACGCCACCACGGGATCGACCGAGATCGCCCCGGTTGAGGACACCCCCGCCCCCGCTCCCGCGACCGTCCCCGAGGACGCCTCGCGATCCGGCCGTCGCAACCACGATGTCGAGCTCCCGGACACCACGGCCGGCAGACTGGGCTCCGCCTGGGTGGGGCTCGTCCTCGGCGCCCTCGTCACCATCCTGCTGCTGATCTTCATCGCCCAGAACACCGCGTCGACCGCCGTCCGCCTCCTCGGGCTGCAGTTCAGCCTCCCGCTCGGAGTCCTGATCCTCTTCGCCTCCATCGCCGGGGCGCTCATCATGGCCCTGTTCGCCGGCTTCCGGATCCTGCAGCTGCGGATGCGCGCCCGTAAGACACGCAAGCTCACCTCGCGTCGGCACTAGTGCGGGACGTCGCCCGACCTGGTCCGACGACCGTGACGTCGTCCGGATCAGGTCGGGACGATGAAGGTGAACATGAGCCACACCACCACGGCGGTGGGCAACACGGAGTCGAGGCGGTCCATGAATCCGCCGTGACCCGGCAGCATCGTGCCCATGTCCTTGATGCCGAGATCCCTCTTGACCTGCGACTCGATGAGATCACCGAGGGTCGCGGTGAACACGGTGAGCACCCCGAGCAATACGCCCTTCCAGACACTGTCATCGAACAGCAGCGCCACGACCAGCGCGCCGCCGACGATCGCGAAGAGCATCGAACCGGCGAAACCCTCCCACGACTTCTTGGGGCTCACCGCGGGTGCCATCGGGTGCTTCCCGAACAGCACACCGGCCGCGTAACCGCCGACGTCGGAACACACGACCAGCAGGATGAGCGCGACCACGCGTTGGGCACCGTAGTCGCCGTCCGAGAGCATGGCGCCGAGCGATCCGGGGATCGCGATCCAGACCAGGACGAACACGGCGACCGAGACATCGCGCAGGTAGTTCTGCGGCGCCGCGGTGAGCCCGGCCATCAGCAGGCGCCAGACCAGCACCACCACGGTGGTCGCGGCGAACGCCGCGAAGCTCCCCCGGGCCCCACCGAGGAAGCCACACCAGACCATGGCCTGACCACCCACGAGCAACGGGAGGAGCGGCAACGTGAACCGGGCCTGGCGGAGACGCTTGAAGACCTCCCACGTCCCGATCGCCACCGCGCCGGCGGCGACCAGATACCAGGCTCTCGGGTTGAAGGCGATACTCGCGATGACCATCGCACCCAGTCCGATGCCGACGGGGATGGCACGGGTGAGGTCCCGACCGGCACGCGACGGCGGGGTGGCGGCCGCGGCGGTGGGCCCGGGCGGGCCGGACGGAGCGATATCCACGGCGTTCTCCTCGAGTTGCGGGTGGGGATGATCGATTGACCGGGGAGGTCAGACCTCCATCAGGTCGCCTTCCTTGGCCTTGACGATCTCGTCCACCTCCGCGACGAACCGGTGGGTGATCTTGTCGAGTTCCTTCTCGGCGGCGTTGACCTCGTCCTCGCCGGCCTCGCCGTCCTTGTCGATCCGCTTGAGCTCGTCCATCGCCTTGCGCCGGACACCGCGGATCGCGATGCGGCCGTCCTCCGCCTTGGACTTGGCCTGCTTGACCAGGTCGCGACGCCGCTCCTCGGTCAGCTGCGGCACGGTCACCCGCAGGACCTGCCCGTCGTTCGTCGGGTTCACGCCGAGATCGGAGTTCCGGATCGCGTTCTCGATCGGCCCGATCTGCGACATCTCGTAGGGCTTGATGATGAGCATCCTGGGCTCGGGGGCCGCGATGGTCGCCATCTGGGTGATGGGCGTCAGGGTGCCGTAGTACTCACACACCACCCGGTTGAACATCCCGGGGTTGGCGCGTCCGGTACGGATGGCGGCGAGCTCGTCACGGACGTGCTCGATGGCCTTCTCCATCTTGTCCTCGGCCTCGAGCAGCGTGTCGTCGATCATGTGGTTGCCTTCCGTTCACTCGTACTTGCGGTTCGCGCGTCTCTGGATCCGGCTCAGCCGGGTCAGGCTCAGCTGCTCACCAGGGTCCCGATCTTCTCGCCGGCGACCGCGCGCGCGATGTTGCCCTCGGTGAGGAGGTTGAAGACCAGGATGGGCATCTTGTTGTCCATGCACAGGCTGAACGCGGTGGTGTCGGCGACCTTCAGTCCCCGTTCGAGGCACTCACGGTGCTCGATCTCCGTGAACAGCTCGGCGTCCGGGTTGGTCCGGGGATCGTCGGAGTAGACGCCGTCGACCGCCTTGGCCATGAGGAGCACGTCCGCCTTGATCTCGAGCGCGCGCTGGGCGGCGGTGGTGTCGGTGGAGAAGTAGGGCATTCCCATCCCGGCACCGAAGATCACCACGCGGCCCTTCTCCAGGTGCCGTTCGGCGCGCAGGGGAATGTACGGTTCCGCGACCTGCCCCATGTGGATGGCGGTCTGCACACGCGTCGACACGCCCTCCTGCTCGAGGAAGTCCTGCAGCGCCAGGCAGTTCATCACGGTGCCGAGCATGCCCATGTAGTCGCTGCGCGCGCGGTCGAGGCCGCGCTGCTGCAGCTGGGCGCCACGGAAGAAGTTCCCGCCGCCGATGACGATCGCGATCTGCGCACCCGTCCGCGAGACCTCGGCGATCTGGCGTGCGACGGACTGCACCACATCGGGGTCGATTCCGACGCTGCCGCCGCCGAACATCTCGCCGCCGAGCTTGAGCATCACACGCTTGTAGCCGTCCCGCGGGTCGGTCATCGTTCTCCTCGTCCCGGACGGATCACGCCCGTCTCGTGCGTCGACCCCCTGACGCCAACTCGTCAAGGAGCAGTGCGGCCCTTGGTGGGACCTCGTCCATTCTGCCCTATCCCCCCCGTCACCACGCGAGAGCCCGCGGAGGACGTGACGGACCGCTCGGACAGACGCCGACGGCGGCACCCGGGCGTCCCGGGTGCCGCCGTCGGCGCAGCGCCCCCGAAGGGGGCTCGGGGCCGGATCAGGCCTGGCCGACCTCGAAGCGGAGGAAGGACGTGACCGTGGCTCCGGCCTCGTCGACCAGCGCGCCGACGGTCTTCTTGCTGTCCGTGACCGAGGGCTGGTCCAGCAGGACGACGTCCTTGTAGAAGCCGTTGAGTCGACCCTCGACGATCTTCTGCAGCGCCTGCTCGGGCTTGCCCTCCTCGCGGGCGGTGGCCTCGGCGATCTCGCGCTCCTTGGCCACGACCTCGGCGGGCACCTCGTCGCGGGTGACGTACTGCGCCTTCAGCGCGGCGATCTGCATGGCGGCGGAACGGGCCGCGGCCTCGGCGGCCTCGCCCTCCCCGGCGTACGCGACCATGACGCCGACGGCGGGCGGCAGGTCGGACGAGCGCTTGTGGAGGTAGACGGCGACGGGACCGTCGAGCTTGCCCACGCGGCGCAGGACCAGCTTCTCGCCCGACTTGGCGGAGAACGAGACCACGGCGTCGGCGACGGTGGCACCGTCGAGTTCGGCGGCGTTCAGGGCGTCGAGATCGGAGATGCCCTGTGCTGCGGCCACACCGACGATCTTCTCGGCCAGCGCGATGAACTCGGCGCTCTTGGCCACGAAGTCGGTCTCGGAGTTGAGTTCGATCATGACGCCGTCCTTGACGGCGACCAGGCCCTCGGCGGTGGTGCGCTCGGCGCGCTTGCCGACGTCCTTGGCTCCCTTGATGCGCAGGACCTCGACGGCCTTCTCTAAGTCACCGTCGGTCTCTTCGAGAGCCTTCTTGCAGTCCATCATCCCGGAGCCGGTGAGCTCACGCAGACGCTTGACGTCGGCAGCGGTGTAGTTCGCCATGGTGGGGCGACCCTCCTCTAGTGGGGTTCGTGATGTGTCGGAAGTTGTTGGCGTCGGCCGGGGGACGGGAGCCCTCCGTCACCGACACGTCGGGCCCGGCCCCCGGATGACCCCCGCTGGGGATCGTGGGCGGCCGGGCCCGACGGTGCTCGAGCTGGTGGTACGGATCAGGCCTCGGTGGACTCGACCGCGGGGGCGTCCGTCGCGGCGGCCTCGGCGGCGGGCGCCTCGGTCGCCTCGGCAGCGGGTGCCTCGGCCTCGGGCGCGGCGGTCTCGCCGGTCACCTGGTCGAGCTGCTCGGCCTCCCACTCCGCGAGGGGCTCGGCCTCCTCGCCGGTGGCCTTGCCCGCCTGCGAGCGGGCCTTGAGGCCCTCGGCGACGGCGGACGCGATCACGTGGGTCAGCACGCTGACCGACCGGATGGCGTCGTCGTTCGCCGGGATCGGGTAGTCCACGACGTCCGGGTCGCAGTTGGTGTCGAGCAGCGCGACGACCGGGATGCCCAGCTTGCGGGCCTCACCGACGGCGATGTGCTCCTTGTTGGTGTCGACGATCCACACCACGGAGGGCACCTTGGTCATGTCCCGCATACCACCGAGGGTCCGCGCAAGCTTGGTCATCTCACGCGTGAGCATGAGGATTTCCTTCTTGGTGCGACCCTCGAACCCACCGGACTGCTCCATCGCCTCGAGCTCCTTGAGGCGGATGAGGCGCTGGTGGACGGTCTGGAAGTTGGTGAGCATGCCGCCCAG
>DIAZ01000096.1:36358-36662 GCA_002415925.1 Dietzia sp. UBA5065
CATGCCGCCCAGCCAGCGCTGGTTGACGTACGGCATGCCGACCTTCGCGGCCTCTTCGGCGATGGCCTCCTGGGCCTGCTTCTTGGTGCCGACGAACAGGACCGTGCCGCCGTGGGCGACGGTCTCCTTGACGAACTCGTACGCCTGGTCGATGAAGGTGAGCGTCTGCTGCAGGTCGATGATGTAGATGCCGTTGCGGTCGGTGAAGATGAACCGACGCATCTTGGGGTTCCAGCGACGGGTCTGGTGACCGAAGTGAGCGCCCGCGTCGAGCAGCTGCTTCATGGAGATGACTGCCATGGGT
>DIAZ01000139.1:0-4619 GCA_002415925.1 Dietzia sp. UBA5065
CCATGCGTCCTTTCTACCCGCCGCCCGGCCGGCTACTCCCGGCCCGCCACGTACCGCGCCAGATGCTCCCCGGTGAGAATCGAGGCATCGGCGACGAGGTCGGCCGGGGTGCCCTCGAACACGATCCTGCCGCCGTCGTGGCCCGCGCCGGGGCCCAGGTCGATGATCCAGTCCGCGTGCGCCATGACCGCCTGGTGGTGCTCGATGACGATCACCGACCTGCCCGAGTCGACCAACCGATCGAGCATCCCCAGCAGCGTGGCGACGTCGGCCAGGTGCAACCCGGTCGTCGGCTCGTCCAGGACGTAGACGTCGGCCTTCTCCGCCATCTGGGCGGCCAGCTTGAGGCGCTGCCGTTCGCCGCCGGACAGGGTGGTGAGCGGCTGCCCCAGGGTGATGTAGCCGAGTCCGACGTCGCGGAGCCTGACGAGGATCTTGTGCGCGGCGGGGATCCGGGACCCGCCCTCCCGGAAGAACTCCTCCGCGCCCGCCACCGACATGCCCAGAACCTCACCGATGTTCCTGCCGCCGAACTCGTACTCGAGGACCGCGGCGTGGAAGCGCCTGCCCTCGCAGTCGTCGCAGGTGGTGGCCACGCCGGCCATCATGCCGAGATCGGAGTAGATCACGCCGGCGCCCTTGCAGGTGGGGCAGGCGCCCTCGGAGTTGGAGCTGAACAGGGCCGGCTTGACCCCGTTTGCCTTGGCGAACGCCTTGCGGATCGGGTCGAGCAGGCCGGTGTAGGTGGCGGGGTTGCTCCGCCGGGACCCCCGAATCCCGGACTGGTCTATGGCCACCACGCCTGCGCGGGGCGAGACCGACCCGTGGATCAGGGAGCTCTTCCCGGATCCGGCCACGCCTGTCACCACGCACAGCACCCCGAGCGGGATGTCCACGTCCACGTCCCGCACGTTGTGGGCGGTCGCGCCGCGCACCTCGAGGACCCCTGACGGGGTCCGCGGGCTGCTCTTGAGTGCGACCCGGTCGTCGAGATGCCGGCCTGTCACGGTGTCGCTGGCGCGGAGGCCCGCGACGGAGCCCTCGAAGCAGATCTCCCCGCCCCCGGAACCGGCCCCGGGGCCGAGGTCCACGACGTGGTCGGCGATCGCGATGATCTCCGGCTTGTGTTCCACCACCAAAACGGTGTTGCCCTTGTCCCGCAGCCGCAGCAGCAGACCGTTCATCCGTTGGATGTCGTGGGGGTGCAGGCCGATCGACGGCTCGTCGAACACGTAGGTCACGTCGGTCAGGGCCGACCCGAGGTGGCGGATCATCTTCACCCGCTGCGCCTCGCCGCCCGACAGCGTGCCCGCGGGCCGGTCCAGGGAGAGGTAGCCCAACCCGATCTCCACGAACGAGTCGAGCGTGTGCTGCAGCGCCTCCAGCAGGGGCGCGACCGCCGGCTCGTCCACGCCACGCAGCCACCCGGCGAGGTCGGTGATCTGCATCGCGGAGACCTCGGCGATGTTCAGCCCGTCGATCCGCGAGGACCGGGCATCCTCGTTGAGACGGGTGCCGTCGCACTCGGGGCAGGTCGTGAACACCACCGCCTGCTCGACGAACGCCCGGATGTGGGGCTGCATGGCCTCGACGTCCTTGGCGAGCATCGACTTCTGGATCTTGGGGATGAGGCCCTCGAAGGTGACGTTGATGCCCTCGGCCTTGACCTTGACCGGCTCCCTGCGCAGTAGATCGTGCATCTCCTGCTCGGTGAACTCCCCGACGGGCTTGTCCATGTCGAAGAACCCAGACCCGGAGTAGATGCGGCCGTACCAGCCCTCCATCGAGTACCCGGGGACCGTGATGGCGCCCTCCGCCAGGGACCTGGAGCGGTCGACGAGGGCATCCACGTCGAAGTCCGACACCGACCCGCGGCCCTCGCAGCGCACGCACATGCCGCCGGTGACGGAGAATTCGGCCTTCTGCCGGGTCCCGTCCGCCTTGGTCAGGGTCCCCACCCCGCTCGCGGAGGCGACGTTGAACGAGAAGGCCTTGGGCCCGCCGATCGAGGGCCGGGCCAGCCGGCTGAACAGGATCCGCAGGAGTGCCCCGGTGTCGGTGACGGTGCCCACCGTCGAGCGGGGGTCGGATCCCATGCGCTCCTGGTCCACGACGATCGCCGTGGTGAGACCTTCGAGGAGGTCGACGTCGGGCCGCGCGAGCGTCGGCATGAAGCCCTGGAGGAACGCGCTGTAGGTCTCGTTGATCATCCGCTGGGACTCGGCGGCGATGGTGGCGAAGACCAGTGAACTCTTGCCGGACCCGGACACGCCGGTGACCACCGTGAGGCGGCGCTTGGGGAGGTCGACGCTGATCGACTTGAGGTTGTTCTCCCGGGCTCCGTGGACCCGGATCACGTCGTGGGTGTCGGCGATGTGCTCGTTCACGGTGGTCCCCCTCGTCCCGTCTCCTGGGGCCACGGTAGATGATCGCCACCCGCCGGGGCGAGCGGGACCTCAGCCCCTGTCCTGCTGCTCCATCGCGGTGGCGAGCAGCCGGGCGTATCGCCGGAACTCGTCGTCGTCCCACCCCGGACGGTCCGTGGCCGCAGCCCACCCGTCGAGGATCTGGCTGTCGTAGAGGTGGCCGTATCCCTCCGATCCGCCGATCGCGTTGCCGAGGTCGGCGGTGACCTGGAAGAAGGTGATGACCGGGAGGTAGACCATTCCGGGATGGCGGCCCTTCCCCGGCGGCTCGGTGAGCCACGCGGGACGGTCGAACAGGAGATCCGGGCTCCACCACACCACGGGGTCGGTGGCGTGCTGGACGTAGAGCACGCGGGGCGGGAGCCAGGGGCCGACGTCCGATCGGTACTCGGCGGGGTCCTCGGTGAAGCGCACGAGCAGCCCGCCGGCATAGACCGGATCGGTCATGGTGGACCCGGGGTCCCGGCGGTCGACCAGCGAGCGCCAGATCCGGTTGGAGCCGGGCGGACCCATCCACAACACCCCGTCCACGGTGGCCCGGATATCGCGGATTCCGGAGAACGCGGCCTCCCCCGCCTGGGTCCCCAGGCTCTCTCCGTAGATGTAGAGGGCCGGTCGCGGCCTGTCCGGCGGGAGGGAATCGCGCCACGAGACCACGGCCTCGATGAGCGATCGCCCGGCCGATTCCGACTTCTCCCGGTCGGCGAGGAAGGAGATCCAGCTGGGGAGGTAGGAATACTGCGTGCCGACGATCGCCACGTCTCCCCCGGAGAGGAGCTCGATGGCCTGCGCGGCGTACGGGTTGATCCATCCGGTGCCGGTGGTCGGTGCCACCACCACGGCGCCGCGCTCCCATGCCCGCGTGCGCTCGAGCTCGTCCACCACCAACTGCGCACGCTCGTCGTCGGTCGGCGCGGACCCGAGCCCCGCGTACAGGCGGATCGGTTGGCGTGCTTCCTCCCCCGTCAGCTCGCTCAGCCGGTCACGGCCCAGTCCCCCGCTGACGAACCGGCGGCCCTGCAGCCCCAGGTCCGCGAAGTCGACGGCCGACCCCGGGGCCCCGGATCTCTCGGGGTCGGTCGGGGCGTCGGCGTCGGGAAGGTCCTCGTCGTTGGCCGCGCTGTAGATCCGGTTGGCGCCGTCGAAGAACAGGCGCGGCACGACGCCGTGCGCGATCCCGAGCAGGAGCGCCGCCACCGCGATGATCCCGGAGATCCGGGCGGTGTACTCGCTCACATCGACGCGGCGGCGGACGGCTCGGGCGAGCGCGCGGTACGCGGCGCGGAGCGCCCGGAACGCCATGAGGAGACCCACGAAGACCGCCAACGCCACCCAGGGGATGCGCATGTAGTCCCCCCACGGCGGCCTGGGCGACCCCACCAGGTCCGAGACCTGGTCCTGCCATCGGATGGCGGTGGCCGTGGCGGTGACGAGGTAGACCACCACGACGTAGGGGGCGGACAGGCGGGCGAAGGACAGGAGGGCGTCGCCCAGCTCGGTCAGGGTGGGATGAAGTTCGATCCGGGGGGCGACGAACCGGTGCCACGCCGTGCGCACCGCCACGCCCGTTCCGTACCCCATGAGCATCGACAGGCCGGTGATGATCCCCTGGTAGGACCACCCGCGCGGCACGAGCGACGGCAGGAGGGAGGACCACGCCGCCAGCCCCGCCACGACCAGCCCGGTGACGGACAGGTGCCAACGCTCCCACCACTCCCGGAGCGCCCGGCCGGCCGGCGTCACCGTGGTCCCCCGGCTCAGCGCAGGCGCTCGGCGCGCCTGGCCGTGGACACCAGTCCGTCCGACATGCGGGCGAGCTCGGCGGGGTCCTCCCCCTCGGCGATGGCGGTGTGCAGGTCCTCGCATGCGCACCGGAGCTGGAACAGGCGGTCCATGAGGTCGGCGGACTCCGACTCGGAGAGCACGACCGTCCCCTCGGGCAGGTCCTGCATCCGGAGCGCCTGACGTTGCTCGTAGGCGCGTTGGCGGCACGAGCGGCGGCAGTAGCGTCGCCGCCTCCCGGTGCCGCCCTCGTTCACCGGACGACCACACCACGCGCAGGAGGCCTCGCCCCGCCGCGGCGGGGCGGGCTCGGCCGTGACGTCGGATTCCACGGGATCAGGGTACCGAGGCGGTCCCCGACTGGCCTGCCGCACCGGCGCGTGGGAACATTTCGGGGGTCACCCGGCGTTA